>JAYVSS010000425.1:0-7017 GCA_043775075.1 Acidimicrobiia bacterium | reverse complement strand
ACCCCCGCGCGTCAAGCACGGCATCGGTTCGGCACACCAGGGCCGCTCCGGGGACGTAGGCCACCCTGGTTTTGGGGGCGACGATTGCCGGAGCGCCTCCGAGGTCAAGCGGAGATCGTACGTGCTCATACTGTTCGATGGTGCGGTGTAGGCCCCGTGCCGCCATGGTGGCACGGGGTTCGCTCGCAATGCGGGGAGCGACCAGATCGACGGAGGCAATGCCGCTGATTCCGGTGGTGGCGTCGAGATGACTCAAGCAAACGTCGAGCCAACCGTCGATCGGCACCGTGTCGCTGTCGAGGAACGCCACGTAGGTGGTCTCGACCTCGGCCAGCCCGGCATTTCGAGCAGCGGCGGGCCCGCCGCTGACTCGCCGCCGCACGACCTGGACGTTGAACTCGGAGGCGACGTCTGGGGTCGAGTCCGTCGAGCCATCGTCCACGACGACGGTCTGCGCGTGGCGGGTAGCGAGCGGCCGCAGCGTGGTGAGCAAACGACGGAGCGACGCCGGCCGGTTGCGCACCGGGATCACGATCGTGACGTCGTGGAGCGGGCGGCTCGGGTTCGGTCGCGGTACGGGGTGGGCGAGGCCCCGAGATACCAGCGTGGCTACCAGTTTGGCGCCGGCTGGCTGCCGCTCCTCCGGCAACGACGCGAGGGCGGCCGGAACCGGTTGGCCGGCACGTAGCGCGTCGATGAGTTGGTCAGCCGGGGGTCGTAACCTGAGTAGACGGAGTGGCGACCCGCCCAGGAGAACGGCATTTCCGTCCGGACCTTTGAGGCACTGCACGGTGACGTCGAGCCGTAGCCGAGCATCGTTCGCAGGACCGGTGGGCACCAGATGATTCCACCACGGGTTCGGCGGTCGGGTTCGCCGGGACTGGTCACTGGTCACTGGTCACTGGTCACCTTGGCACGGGCGACGGTATGCTGCAACCATGAGCCCTGCCGTGTTGACCGACGACCGTCCCACCCTCGTCGTTGCCCTCCAAGACGACGTCCGGGGCGATCTGCTCGAAGATTCCGACGAGTTACTCATCGAAGAGATCTCCATCGACGGGATGTGCGGCGTCTACTAACTCCGAGAGATGTCGTCCTCTTCTCTCCGCGCAACTGATGACGGCCGAACGGGGAGAACCCAGGGCACGTTAGCTTGGCCCATTCGTCGGGCCATGCAGGTGCACTATGACCGTGAAGCAATCGTTGATGGCGACGTTCGTATGCCCTACGGCGAGTGGGGTCGGCTGGTTCTTGGCCTCGGCGGTGGCCTTCGATCGCTTGGTCTCGGCGATGGAGACATCGTGGCAGTCGCGGCGCTGAACGGGTGGCGGCATCTCTCTTGCTGGGTGGGTATTCCCGCCTCCGGCTTGGTGCTCAACGATCTGAACTATCGCCTGGCTCTGGCGGAGCTGGTATTTATCGTCAACGACTCGATGGCTCGGGCCATCATCGTGGACGACGCCCATGTGGAGTTGTCCCGCACGCTGCAGGCGCAATGCCCATCATTGAATCACCTCATTTACGCTGGATCCTCCGGTCCCGGTTCGGTGCCCCACGGTTTCGTCTCGTTCGATGATCTGTGCACGTACGAACCTCTCGGTGCTTCGATCACGTCGTGGATCGCCGACGACACGCTGGCGGCGATCTCGTACACCGGGGGCACCACCGGCTTGCCGAAGGGAGTCATGCAATCGCATGCGAACCTTCTCGCCAACGCCAAGCATATGCAGTACGCATACGAATACGTTTCCGGCGATTCGTACACCCATGCGGCGCCGATGTTTCATGCCGCCGATGCGTCGTGCACGTTCGCCGTCACGTGGGTCGGAGCACGTCACCTGATCATTCCCGGGTGGGATCCGCAACGATTCATTGACACCGTGGCCAACGAGGGCATGACCATCACGCTTCTGGTGCCCACGATGATTAATTCACTCGTGAATCATCCGGGTGTGGAAACGGCTGACCTCTCGTCATGGCGTCTTCTCGGATACGGTGCCTCGCCGATGCCTGCAGAGTTGCAACGCAAGGCGATGTCGGTGCTGCCATGCGGATTCATGCAGTTGTACGGCATGACCGAGGCGTCGCCCATCCTCACGATCTGCTCGGCCGACATCCATCGCCGGGCAGCGGCGGGGGATCCGTCGTGTGTCCCTCTGCTGAAATCCGCCGGCGCGCCGGTGGTGGGTGTGGAGTGCGAGGTGCGTCGGGACGACGGCACCCTGGCCAACGTTGGCGAGCCGGGTGAAATATATGCGCGCGGACCAAACATCATGGTTGGATATTGGAAACGTCCGGAGGAAACGGCGGCCGCTTTAGTTGATGGTTGGTATCGATCAGGCGATGTGGCGTACGCCGACGATCACGGGTATCTCTACATCGTGGACCGGGCCAAAGACATGATCATCTCGGGTGGCGAAAATATCTACACCACCGAGGTGGAGAACGCGCTCTACGCCCATCCGGCGGTGTTGGAAGCCGCGGCGTTCGGTATCCCCGACGAAAAGTGGGGCGAAGTGGTGCACGCCGAAGTTGTCCCCAAACCGGGCGTCGCCGTGACCGGTGAGGAGCTGATCGCCCATAGCCGTTCGCTGATCGCCGGGTACAAAGTGCCGAAATCGATCAACGTGCGGGCCGATGCCCTCCCGAAATCAGGGGCGGGCAAGATCTTGAAGCGGGATATGCGGGCCCCATTTTGGGAGGGCCGCGATCGCGCGGTGAACTAGCTCAGCCGAGTTTGAGGGCGGAGTTATATCGGCGCTTGGAGCCGAGATCTTCGTGAATAGACCGAGCGATAGAGGCGTAGGCCACAGACGCTTCCGACGTGGGATCGGCCACGGTGATCGGCTCGCCAATGTCCATCCCGGCCCGCAGCTCGGGCACGAGCGGCACCTTGCCGATAAGGGGGACACCGAGCGTGTCGGCCAGTTCTGCTCCTCCGCCGGACCCGAAGATCTCGTATCGCTTGCCGTCGTCACCGGTGAACCAGCTCATGTTCTCGATGATGCCGTGGACCTTCATATTGATCTGCGGTGTGCGGGCCATAGACGCCGAACGTTGCGCAACGCGCTGGGCGGCTGGCTGCGGGGTGGTTACTACGTACACTTCTGATCGCGGCAGGTACTGAGCCATGGAGAGGGCGACGTCGCCCGTGCCCGGCGGCATGTCGATAAGCAAGAAATCGGGCTCACCCCAGTACACGTCCACGAGGAATTGTTCGAGTGCCTTATGGAGCATCGGGCCTCGCCAGATGATGGCCCGGTCCTCTTCCACCATGAAGCCGATCGACATCGCTGCGACTCCATGACGCACCGGCGGGATGATGAGCCCGTCCACAATGTTCGGGACCTGCTCGATTCCCATCATCTTCGGAATGGAGAATCCGTAGACATCGGCGTCGAGAATGCCGACCGTAAGGCCGCGCTGCGCCAGGGCGATGGCGACGTTGACCGTCGTCGACGATTTACCAACGCCACCCTTTCCGGACGTCATACCGAGCACGCGAGTCTTGGAGCCGGTCTGCATGAATTTCGGCGCCCGGGTAGGGCCGGCGGCATGACCGTGTCCGCCCTGACCAGCGTTTTCGTGGTCCACATCGTCCGCCGTAAGGCGGGCCTTGAGCAGGGACCGCTCGTCTTCGTTCATCCACGTCACGTGCACGTCACCCCGGGCGGCGCCGGCGTTGGCGGTCGCCGCTCGCACCAGTTCGGCCAGGGCGGCGGCAACGGGATCGTCTTCGGATTTGCAGGCGAGAACGACTCGGGCGTGGGTACCGTCGGCGTCAACGGACCGGACCATGTCGAGCTCGATGATGCTGCGACGGAGTTCGGGTTCCTTGACGTTTTTCAGGGCGTCGACAATGGCGGCTTCGAGAGCCGGACCGCTAAGAGACATGTCTTCTACGCTAGGAGGATGCCCGACCTAGCCGTGACGCCGATTCACCTCGGAGCGCGTCCCTCGCTGCGTTCGGCGGCCAAACCTAGGGTTGGTCCGGCCGGTCCACCGGTCGGCGGCGCAGGAGCGAGCGACGACGAGTTCAATTCGGTGGTGACGGCGGCCACGTCGATGTTTGGCGATCCCACTCGGCGGCGCATTTATCTCTTGGCCCGCGAGACGTCGGCGGGCATCACCTCGGCCGAAGCGGCGGCGGCGGTGGAGTTGCATCCCAACGTGGCCCGTCATCATCTGGACAAACTGGCCGCCGGCGGATATCTCGATGTCATCGCCGAATCGGCGAGCACGGGGTCAGGAGAGAAGCGCAGCGGCCGTCCGTCGAAGCGATATCGCGCCTCGGCCAAGCCGATGGATCTGGAGTTCGGGGCCCGCAAGCATGACCTCGTGGTGAGCCTGCTCTCCAAGGCGTTGGACCTGCTCCCCTTCGACGTGGCGTCGAAAATGGCCGAGGAAGTGGGCGAGCACTACGGACGCGAACTTGCCGCCCAAATGAACCCCGGCGACACCCACCGGTCCATGCGCAGTGCCCTCCACGCCGTCGCCGACGCTCTCACCGCCCATGGGTTTGCCGCCCACACCGAGGCCCGCGAAGACGGCCTAGCGATCGTCGCTGGGCACTGTCCGTTCGGCGAGCTTTCCTCCACCCATCCAGTCATCTGTGCTGTTGATCGGGGCATGGTGCGGGGCATGCTGAGCACGCTGTACGGCGATTCGACCCCGGCGATGACGGCGTCTCGTCCCCAGGGCGACGACGTCTGCGTCACCATTGTTTGAGGCACGAGAACCGAGGTCTACGCCGTCGGCGAAGGTCTGCCCATGGAATTCGCCGCCGTGCGGGCCGAGATCGCTGACCCTTCTTTCCGCCAGAGTGACGAGCGTCTCAGGGACGTGCCAGGGTCTTCCCTGAGCCGTTTTGTCACACGAGGTGAGGGAGAATGAATCCCATGTCTTCCAGCACTGCAACCTTGACCGCCGCGGCATCTGCCCGCAATGTCTCGAAGATCTACGGGAGTGGGGACAGCGAAGTTCGGGCCCTCGACGGCGTTTCGGTCGATTTCGCCCAGGGAGCGTTCACCGCAATTATGGGGCCGTCCGGCTCGGGGAAGTCCACGCTTATGCATTGCGCCGCCGGCCTCGACGACGTGACCAGCGGCCAGGTTTTCATCGGCGACATTGACATCACGCGACTGGGCGAGAAGGAACTCACGATGCTGAGGCGCGATCGCGTTGGCTTCATTTTCCAGTCGTACAACCTGGTGCCCACCCTGACCGCCGGCGAGAACATTTCTTTGCCCTTGCTGCTTGCTGGCCGCAAGGGCAACGAAGCGTGGATCAAAACCGTCGTCGACACTGTTGGCCTGGCAGACCGGTTGAAGCACCGACCGAGCGAGTTGTCGGGTGGACAGCAGCAGCGCGTCGCCGTCGCCCGCGCGTTGGCGAGCCAGCCCGGCATTATTTTCGCCGATGAACCTACGGGCAACCTTGATTCGGCGACCGGTGCCGAAATCCTCTCCTTTATGAAGAAGGCGGTGCGGGAGTACGGGCAGACAATCGTGATGGTCACCCACGATCCTGTCGCTGCGAGCTACGCCGACCGCGTGCTGTTCCTGGCCGACGGCAAGGTCGTTGATGAGATGTTCGATCCCGACGAGGACCAGGTTCTGTCCCGGATGAAGCGTTTCGGTCGCTGAGCCGCGCCGACGGAATTGGAGTTCTCCCATGTTTCGACTCGCACTCAAAAATCTTTGGGCCTACCGCCAGCGCCTCTTCACCAGCGCGCTTTCCGTGGTGCTCGGTATTTCGTTTCTCGCTGGATCCTTCGTATTTACGGACACGCTCAAGGGGCTCTTCTCGGACCTCTTTTCGTCGTCGGTCAAGGGTGTCGATGTCCAGGTCCGTCAAACCAAGGCCTTCGGCGACGCTTCCGGTGACGGTCCGTACTCCGATGGCCGTGCGCCGGTTCCTGTCAGCCTGGTGGACGACGTACTGAAAGTTCCGGGTGTTCTTGCGGCCGAACCCAAGGTCGAGGGGTACGCACAGGCCCTGAACAAGAAGGGGAAGCTGATCAAGACCGGTGGTGCGCCCACCTTCGGGTACGTGTGGATCAACGACCCGGTGTTGAGTTCATACAAGCTGTTCAGCGGTAAAGCTCCCCTAGCCGACAACGAAATTGTTATCGACCGATCGTTGGTGAACAGCGCAAAATTCAAGCTTGGCGATGCAGCAAAAGTCAATACGCTCGTCGGTGTCCGGACGTTCAAAATTGTGGGCGAAGCAACCTTCGGAAGTTCCGATAGTGCGCTGGGGTCCTCGGCCATCTTCTTCAATCAGAAGGTTGGACAGGAAGTCCTCCTGCAGCCCGGTTTCGCTCAATCAATTCTCGTGCGCGGTGAGAAAGGCGTCTCGGACGATGCCCTGGCGAAATCTGTAAACGCCGCAGTCAGCGGCCTCGAGTTCCCCGGCAAAACCCAGATTGAGGTGATCACCGGCGCCACGTTGCAGAAGGAACAACTGTCGTTTGTGAACCTCATTTTCGGATTCATCAACACATTTTTTTCGGCGTTTGCCGTTGTTGCGCTTTTTGTGAGCATTTTTGTGATCTCCAACTCGTTCTCGATTGTCGTGGCGCAACGAACGAAAGAAATGGCCATGCTTCGCACCTTGGGGGCGTCACGGGGGCAAATCCTCGGATCGACATTTGTCGAGGCGCTCGCCGTAGGGGTCGTTGCTTCGGCGGTGGGTGTTGCGGCCGGGATGGGCGTCGCTCTCTTGATCAAACTGCTCCTGCAAACGTTTGGCGGGGGCGGGCTACCAAGCTCCGGCTTGGTACTGAAGCCTCGTACGGTTCTCATCGGCATGGTTGTCGGGACCCTCGTCACCGTCCTCGCCGCCGTGGCCCCGGCGATCAAATCCAGTCGGGTAAAGCCCCTCGCCGCGCTACGCGATACGAGCATTGATCGGGCGGATACCTCGAAGGTGCGTCTCGCCCTCGGTGCTGTGCTCCTCGCTGTCAGCGGCCTGTTCTTGTTCTTCGGCTTAAGGGGATCTGACTTGGGTAAATTC
>JAYVSS010000424.1:0-1938 GCA_043775075.1 Acidimicrobiia bacterium | reverse complement strand
AGCGATGGAAGATGCTGTGCGCCCGCACCGGGTGCTGGTGGTGTGCACGGCCAACGTCTGTCGGTCCCCGATGGCCGAGGCGTTGCTGCAGGGTCGGCTGGACGACGCCGGCGTCGACGCAGTGGTCCTGTCCTCCGGTCATCTCGGTGCCGGAACGAAGGTCAGCGCCAACTCGGTCACCGCCATGGCCGAGCGGGGGATGGACATCGCCAGCCACCACAGCGTGGTCACGTCAACGAAGCTCACCGGGGGAGCGGACCTCATCCTCACGATGGGTCGCGAACACGTCCGCAAGGTCATTGAGATCGATCTGTTGGCCTGGCCGCGCACGTTTCCGCTGCGTGCTGCCGTGCGCCGAGCCCACCAGATTGGTCCCCGTACCGGCACGGAATCGCTTCCGGAGTGGGTGGCTCGGCTGCACGATGGGCGGCGAGCAATTGATATGCTCGCAGACGATATCAACGACGAAATCGCCGACCCCATAGGACTGGGGTTGCCCGAGTATCGCCACACGGCCGCCCTGATAGACGGCCTCCTCGCCCAGTTGGTCGCATTGGCCTTCGGGGCGTCACACCCGATCTGACGATGATCTGAAGATGACCTGGAAGATGACCTGGAAGACCGCCTGAAATCGGTCCGAAATAGCCCCCGGCCACAGACCCATCGCCGCTTGGGCGCCCCGCGAGAACGGCGTTTGAACATTGCGTGTCAAGTGTCTTTCGACCCTTTTTTCTCTGGGTGACCTGAGCTAGCTTGACGGTCTCCCCAACGAGCGATGAGAGAGGTGGCAGTGCGTACTCATCAACGAAATTTCGGGAACGGGCGGCTCCGTGCCACCCTCGTTCTGTCAGATGTAGTCGGCGTCGCCATCGGTTGGGGAGTCTCGGCCGCAATTGGTTTAAATTTCAACGGTTCGGCCATGGAGATTGGTGGATTTGGCCTTCTTGTCGTCGGCTTCACCGTGGGCTGGTTCGTCACCAGTCGCCTCTACCTCACCCGGGTCTGTTCCGTGCGGGCGCTGGAAACGGCGGCCATTTTCCGGGCGTGTGCCCTCGGTGGCCTCTGCGCCTGGATGGTCGCCGGGCGGCTCAACATCACCAGCGTTCGCGTCCGGGCCGTCGTGGTGTCGCAGCTCCTCGCCGTCGTGTTCGTTTTCCTCGGACGCTCGATCTACCGGGCCGCCTTGAAGCGCCATCGGTCCACCGGCCGTCACGCTCGTCCCGTTGTTCTGATCGGCGGCGGCGAAGAGGTCTTCGAGCTCCACCAGCTGCTCACTCAGGAACCGGAGCTGGGGTACGACGTCATCGGGTCGATCGGCACCGCCGGCGAGATGTCGGCCTGGGCCAGCGGGCTGCGGTACCTCGGTCCGCTCGCCACGGCGGCCACCACGATGCGCCTGGCCGGGGCGAAAGGGGCGATCGTCGCCGGGTCTGGGCTTTCGTTGCGAGACATGAACCGGGTGGTGCGTGAGGTGTCCGACGCCGGGTTCCACGTTCAGTTGTTCGGTGGTCTGCTGGGCATCGACCCCAAGCGGTTGCAGATGAATCCGATCGGCGGACAGGCGGCGTTCTACCTCGAACAGGTCGAACTGTCCGGCCTGCAGGCGCGGTTCAAGCGCCTGGCCGACGTCGCCCTCGGCGCCGTCGGCCTCGTCATCGCTGGCCCCGTAATCGGGCTGTTTGCCCTCCTGGCCAGGCTCGACGGCGGCAGCGCCTTCTTCCGCCAGGTCCGCGTCGGGCGTGATGGTCGTCCGTTCACGCTGTTCAAGATCCGCACGATGGTGATGAATGCCGAAGAGCTCAAACCGGCCCTTCAGGCCACCAACGAGCGCAAGGGCCCGCTGTTCAAGATGGACAACGACCCCCGCCTCACCCGGCTCGGCCGTTTTATGGACGCCACCAGCATCAACGAGTTACCCCAGCTGTGGAACGTGGTGCG
>JAYVSS010000423.1:0-24195 GCA_043775075.1 Acidimicrobiia bacterium | reverse complement strand
GATCAGGTCCTGGGCGACGAACACGCCGTTCATGCCCGTCTCGAGGATGAGCATTAAGGCCAGTACGGCCTTAGGGTTTTGCGGTTCAGGCCAGTGATTCCACGAGTAAACGATGCACAGCACGATCACTACGTTGGAGAGCACGAGCATCGGCAAGCCCATGCCGTTCAGATTCACGTGATAGTTCGAATTGATGGTGTCAATCCATGACCGATTGACGTCAAACTGGCCAACGCCCGCTTTGTCAAAATCAAAGTTCGCCACCGTAAAGATCGTGACGCCGAGGGTAAGCAGCGCTCCCACGAGGCCAACGATCTTGACGTTCTCATCGTCCTTCGCAGGCGTGATCATGACCACTAGCGCCGTCAGCGCCGGCAGGAAGATAATGAGGGTGAGCCCCCACCCGTTCAAAAAGTCCAACATGGTTCTCCTAGAGGAACAGAACGAGGCCGAAGCCGATAAGTCCGGTAGCGGCGAGGAAGGTACCGGCGTAGGCCTGCACCCGTCCGTTTTGCAGTTTGCGTAGAACGCTGCCGGCCGTCGACGCGCTCAAGCCAGCACCATTGACGATGCCGTCGACGACACCCTGGTCGATGTACTTATAGACAGCCCGACCCGCAGCCGTCGCCGATGTCCCCGCCGTGTTGATAACTCCATCGAGCACATATTGGTTAAACCAGTACGCCGTCTTGGCGATCGGGCCCTTGATAGATCCCACGACGACGTCCGTGCATAGAGCGTCCAGGTAGTACTTATTGCGCAGCACCCTGTGACCGAGGCCGAACACGCCACCGCGCTCGACCAAGCCGAGGTCGCCTTCCTTGATGACGTTGTACCAATACCCAACGGCTATGCCGGCCGATGCCAGAATGATCGACGGAATGGCCACACCCCAATCGAACGGGTGTACTTTGCCCGCCTTCACAATCGTCGCCTCGAAGACACTATTGGCGATCACTTTTTCGAACCAGAACTCTTTGAGGAACAAAAAGTTCTTGAACGGCCAGTTCAGGAATCCAACAACCGTGGCCATGAACGCCAGCGCCACCAGCGGCCCGGTAATCAACCACGGCGACTCGTGCGGCCCGTCATGAGAGTCATGAGAGTCATGAGAGTCATGAGCATCGTGGGCATCATTCGGGTCATGCCCATGATGCGTGGCATGGGCGCCGGACTGATCGTCGTGCGCTCCATGGGTCAAGGGGTCGTCATAGGCGCCATGGGTCACGGGGGCTGCGTGGGTGTCGTGGGTGTCGTGGGTGTCGTGGGTGTCGTGGAAGAGGTGCAGACGATTCTCGCCCCAGAACGTTTTCGCCATGACTCGGGTCATGTAGCAACCGGTCATAAAAGCGCCGACGGAACCGGCCCAGAACGCCAGGGTGAAACCGTTTTTGTCAGCGGCGTTCAGGATCTCGTCCTTTGACCAGAAGCCCGAGAAGATCGGCAAGCCAGCAAGGGCCAGGTATCCGATGAAGAACGTCCGATACGTGATCGGCATGTACTTGCGCAGGCCACCCATGCGCTCCATTTCGAAGCTGTGATGCGAACCCGAGTGGGCGATCGATCCGCTCGCCTGGAAAAGCAGCGCCTTGAAGAAGGCGTGTGTCAAGAGATGGAAGATCGCCCCGACCCATGCTCCAACCGAGAGACCGAGAATCATGTACCCGAGCTGCGAAACGGTGGAATAAGCCAGAACCTTCTTGATATCGGTCTGCACGAAGGCCAAACCGGCGGCCGACACCACGGTGATAGCTCCGATCCAGGAACCAAAGTTCATACCGCCAGCGTTGATCGAGAAGCCCTTCCAGAACACGCCGTACAAACGACCGAAGAGATAGACACCGGCAACAACCATGGTGGCGGCGTGGATGAGCGCCGATGCCGGAGTTGGCCCGGCCATGGCATCGGGGAGCCACGTGTGTAGCGGGAACTGGGCGGACTTGCCCATAACACCGAAGAACAACGAAACCGCGGCGACAACGAGGACCGTCTTGCTCATCGTGCCGTTGAGCGCCGCTTCGTTGATCTTCGCCATGTCGAACGTGCGGCCAGCGGCGAAGAACAAAATAATGATGCCAATTAGCAGGCCGATATCCCCCGTACGGGTTGTCAAAAATGCCTTCAGCGCCGCATCGGTGTTGTTCTTCTCTTCCCACCAGTGGCCGATGAGCATGAACGAACACAGCCCCATGAGCTCCCAACCGAACAGCAAGCCGAGCGTGGTGGAACTCTGCACCATCCACAACATCGCTGCGGTGAACAGGTTCAACGCGGCGAAATAGTGAGTGAAGCGTTTGTCGTCTCGTAGGTACTCAATCGAGAACACGTGGACGGTCAGCGAAATGAATGCGACCACAAAGAGCATGGCCACGGCGTAACCATCGATATGCAGGCCAAGACCAACGTTGACATTGCCGTCTTTGAACCATGAGACGCTGCGCACGACGGGCTCACGGATGGCGTGCTCCTCGCCCGCCTCGGCGAACCGTGCGCCAAAGGTGCGCAGACCGGCACCGACGGATCGCAGCGCCTCGGCGCTCGTCTCCCCATGGGCGCCTGCCGGTCGCTGCACCCACTGCACAACGGCGGCACAGGCCAAGCCGAAGGTGGCAACGATACCGGCGATACCAAATTCCGCCCCGCCGAACTTCATCTTCTTCCCGAGGAACAGAGTGAGCACGAATGCCCCGACCATGACCGCCGGGAGCAGCCAGGCATTGGCGAGGAAGAACGGGCCAGATGACGACTGCTCGGCGCCAGTTTGGCCCCCCGCGGCAAGAACGGAATACACCAACATCAGCCCTTCATCTCCGACACTTCGCCCGGGTCGACGGACTTGCGATTGCGGTAGATCAGCAAAATAATCGCCAGACCAACGCCCACTTCGGCGGCGGCGACAGCAATAACAAACAGGGCAAACACATGTCCGATGATGTTGTCGTTTTTCAACGAGAACGCAATCAGGTTCATGTTCACGGAGTTGATCATCAGCTCGATCGACATGAGCACGAGCACTGCGTTCTTGCGAACCATTACGCCGTAGGCGCCCACGCAAAAGAGAAACGCCGCAAGGATAAGGAATTGATTGATGAGCATGACTAGTCCCGCCGGGCAATCACGATGGCTCCAACCAGCGCGGCCAGTAGGAGAATGGACACCACTTCGAACGGCACGAGGTACTGAGAGAATATCGAATTGGAGACTCGGACCATATTCCCGCCTGACGCCCCGGTGGCAATGGAGTTGTTCAGATCGAATCGATCATCGCCGAATGCGTCGATCAGCAACGCCCCGAGCGAGCCAAAGAGGAACAGCGCCACAATCGCCGACGGGATACGGGACCCGTTGTCAAGGTCCTGGGCCTTCCCGATCGGTGCCCGGGTGAGCATGATTCCGAAGAGGACGAGCACCATGATGGCGCCGATGTACACCAGCACCTGGGTGACCGCGACGAACTCGGCGGCGAGGAGGATGTACTGTGCGGCCACCCCGGCCAACACGACGACGAGGTAAAGCGCAGCGTGCACGACGTTTTTCGTCGTAACCAACTTGATCGCCGACATCGCCATGGCGACAGCGAGCAGCCCGAAGATAAGATTTTGGGCGAGCACGGCGGGCGAGATTACTTCTTCTTCGAATCCGCCCCGACCTCAAGGGCGGGTTTCGCAGGAACAGTATCCATCCACTCACCGAGACGGCTCTTGTCATGGAGCAGTTCAGCAATCGACGGGGTGGAGTATTCGAACTCCGGGCTCCAGAAGAGCGCGTCGAACGGACAGACCTCGACGCAGATACCGCAATACATGCACAGGCCGTAGTCGATGTCGAAGCGGTCCAGGGCTTGGACCGTGCGGGGCTTTCCCCCTTCACGACGAGGCGGTGCTTTGTCCTTGTGACCCTCGATGTAGATGCACCAATCCGGGCAGCTGCGCGAACACAGCATGCACACCGTGCAGTTCTCCTCTTTCAGCGCAATGACTCCCCGGGACCGCGCCGGTGGGGTCTCGCGCTCATGCGGGTACTGCACGGTTTCGGCGCCCTTGAGGAACGTCTTCATGGTGACGACCATGCCGCCGGTGAGAGAGTCGAAGACTTCCTTACCCTTTTCGAGCGCTTTTGATTTAGGGAGTGCCATGGTTAAAACGCCACCTTCAAGACAGCCGTTGCCACGATGTTGAGCAGCGAAATCGGGATGAGGTACTTCCAGGCCAACGCCTGCAATTGATCCTCACGGAATCGGGGATAGGAGAAGCGCACCCAGAAAATGAGGAACGAGACGAACAGGATTTTGGCCAGCAAAATGCCAGGACCGAGCACATTGGCAAAGTTGTTATTCACCCAGGCATCAGGCATGGGGAGGTACCAACCACCGAGGAACATCGTGGCGGCAATGGCCGAAAAGGCAAACGTCGATGCCACTTCGCCTAGAAAGAACGAGAGGAACCGAAAGCCCGAGTATTCCGTCATATAACCGGTAACGAGTTCGGATTCGGCGACCGGCATGTCAAATGGAGCCTGAGTCAATTCTGCCTGAGTAGCGATCATGAAGACGAAGAACCCAACGAACTGAGTGGCCACAAAGGGCATCCCGCCCAGGTTCAGACCAAAGATTTCAAATTGCTGTTGAGCATGAACGATGGTGTTGAAATTCATCGAGCCGGCCTGAACGATGACGCCCACCACGGAGAGAACCATCGGAAGCTCGTAGGCGATCAGCTGTCCGGCCGAACGCAACGAACCCATCAAAGAGTACTTATTGGCCGACGCCCAACCCGCCATCAGGATGCCGAGCACACCGATTGACGACACCGCAAGGGCGTAGAACACACCGACCTGCAGATCGGAGATCACCAGGTCGGGACCGGCTGGAATGACCAGAAACAGCAGGAATGTGGACATCACCACGATGTACGGGGCGAGCGAAAAGACCCATTTGTCGGCCTCCGCCGGAATGATGTCTTCTTTCTGAATGAACTTCACCGCATCGCCAATGTTTTGAAACCAGCCGTGGAAGCCGCCAGGGTCCATAGGACCCAGCCGAGACTGCATATGGGCCATCATTTTCAGCAAGAAGACATAACCCAACAGCAAACCACCGACTGGAATGATGACCAGGACAGCGAGCAGTTTGATGATGGATTGCTGCCAGTAAGCAAGCGTAAAAGCGAGAATTCCCATAGTCAGGTTGCGTGCGAGCAGCTCAGCGGTCGATGTCGCCGAGAATAAAATATAACGAGGCGAGAATGGTGATGATATCGGGCACAAAAACACCCTTCATGATCCACGGCACAATCGCGATGTTGTTGAAGCTAGCGGTGCGGATCTTGACCCGGAACGGTCCGAGTCCACCCTTGGAGACGACGTAGTACCCCATCTCGCCGAGCGGGTTTTCGGTCGCCACATACGTTTCACCAGCAGTCACCTTGATGATGCGAGGGACCTTGGCCATGATCGGTCCAGATGGAAGACCGTCGAGCATCTGATCCACCATTTTCGCCGCTTCGCGGGTTTCTTGGAGGCGAACCCAGTACCGAGCGAACGAATCCCCGTCTGGATGAGTGATCACGTTCCAGTCCAGCTTGTTCCACACCAACGGCGACTCGTGGTCGCGCCGGATATCCCAGTTCACCCCCGAGGCGCGAGCGTTGGCCCCTGACATGCCGTATTCCATGACCTTGTCCACCGGGATCACCCCCACGCCGCGGCAGCGTTGCTGAAAGATCGCATTGCCCATAAGGAGCTGCTCAAGTTCGTCGCAGAACGTCCGCACCTTATTCATGACCGTCTTCGCTTCGGCGATCCAGCCTTTCGGCAGGTCCTCCTTGAGGCCGCCGATACGGTCGTAGTTCGGATGGAACCGACCGCCGGTGGCCGCCTCGATCAGGTTCAGCACGTGCTCGCGATCACGGAAGGCAAAGAACACGGGGGTGATGGCCCCGAGCTGGACGCCCATATCGCCCAGGAAGAGGGCGACATTGGCAATCCGGGCCATTTCGAACAGGCAGGTACGAATCCATTGCGCCCGGGGCGGCGCCTCGATACCCATGAGCTGTTCGGCAGCAAGAATGAACGGCACTTCATTGGCGAAGCTGGACAGCCAATCGATGCGGTTGACCAGCGTGGTGATCTGCGGGTAGGTACGGACTTCGGTCAGCTTCTCGTAGCCCCGATGCATGTAGCCCATATACGGCTCGCATTCGATGACCTGCTCACCGTCGAGCTTGGCGATAAGGCGCAGGGTGCCGTGGGTGGCCGGGTGCTGAGGACCGATGTTGACGGTCATGCCGTCGTCGGTCGCCAGTTCCACATTGACCCGCATGTCCGACGCCTGGGCGGCGATGTACGCCGCCTGCTTCAGCTGCTCGGGACTGTGCGGCGCAAAAGCGGTTTCGACGGCGGTGGTCCCCGGTTCGATTGTTGCCGTCATGACGCGTCTGCTCCTTCTTCATCTGCTTCGCCAGCGATGGGCTCCACCGTGGTCAGGCCCGGCCACGGCTTCACTTCGCGGGCCAGGAGCGGGAAGTCTTTGCGCATCGGGTAACCCTCAAAGCCCATGGGCAGGTAGAGGTGCACGAGGTGCGGATGACCCTCGAACCAGAAGCCATACATTTCCCACGTTTCGCGCTCGTGCCAGTCCGCCCCGGCGAACACCTTGGTCATCGTGGGCACCATCGGGTTGGCGTCGTCGAGGTCGGCCTTCACGGTGATAGCACGATGCGTGACCGTGGAGTAGAACCGGGCGAAGACCTGAAAACGGCTGGTGCCGCCGGCCAAACCGGTGGCCAAACCAGGAGCCGAGTCAACCGCCACGGGCTCAGCCGAGACCGCTTCCGTCACCGCATCACGGGCATCACCCGTATCAGTGGCTTCGACCGTCTCCTCCTCCACCGAACCCCACACGTTTTCGTAGCGGGTGGTCTGGAGGGGTGAATCAAGCCAATCGAGACCGGCAAGAAAGCAGAAGTAGTTGAGACCAATTTTCTTGCACGCGGCTGCCGCGTCCACCCATGCATCGAGGCGGACACGAACGATCACGTCGTTGTGTTGGATCACCGACTCGAGCACCGCACCGCCTAATTCGGCGCGAAAAGCGTCGAGATGCTGCTGGGCGGTGGGGTCGATCGGTGCAGCGGGGGGTGCTTCGACGGACACGAACGAACAATCTACTCAGCCACCGGGTGAACCGGCGAAATGTGGGGCCGCGCTTCTCATGATTTCGCCAAATTTTTGCCCGGTTCTAATGGGGGCCCCTGGTCTCGTCCGAACGCACCGTTTGCCGCTACGTTCGTTAGCCGTGTCCGCTCTCCGAAGCCCCGGCCACGGATCGCTTCCTGGAGAGGTCGGGGGTCAACCAATCCCCTCGGGACAGTGGATTCACCGTCCTCACACGGACGCCGCCATTGCCTGGCTGTGGTTCCCGTTCAGCCTCGCCGCCGCCTTGGCGTATTCGTCAAGTCGGGCCTTGGGGGCGGTGGTGGCGATCACCTTGCTGATCTCGCTCGTCCACCAACCCCTCACCCTGGGGCTGATCTACGGAGACCCGGCCCAATTTGCCCTTGCCCGACGGGTCTTTACCTTCTTCCCGTTTGTCCTGGTGGGGGCGGTGGTGACCGGACGCCTGATGAGCCTGACCCTTGTCGCGGTGATTGCCGGGCTGTGGAATGCCGAGCACACACTGATGCAGCGCTACGGCGTCGTGCGGATTTACGGGCGCAAGGCCGGTGACGGAGACGTCGCCACGGAACGTCCGATGTTGATTTCTTGGCTCGTTTTCGTGCTGTGTTTCGCCGCTGCCGACGCCCGCACGCCGCAACTGCTGAAGAAGGTCGACCTCGGCGCCACCAATGAGGAAGGTATCCGCATTCTCCAGGGTTTGCGCCCGTGGGCGGTCGGCGCCGTCGTGGTGGTCGGGGCTGCGGTGAGCATCACCACGTGGCGGTGGTGGCGGACCGAGCGCCGACTGGGGGTCACTGGATTCACGCCGAAACGGCGCTATCTGCTGGCCACGGCGACCTTGTTCGTGGTCATGCTCGTCAATCCCATCGTCGGACTGATCGGGTACGTGGGCTCCCACGCGCTGGAATACTTCGTGATCGTGCACGGCGCACTCGGCCGCCGGTATAGCGGGCCGGTGGCGGAGTCGGGCGGATTAGTCGGGCGGGCCGTGCGCAGTCCACTCCGGGCCACCGGTTGTGTTGTCGCCTACGTTGCGCTCATCGGCGTCGTCCTCGTTGTCGTGCAGTTCCGGGTGCAGGCCGACCTGGCCAACGTGATCCTGCTCACCGTTGGGGGAATGCACGTCTTCTTCGACGGTTTCATCTGGAAGCTCCGGCGACCCGTCGTGGCCCGCAGCGTGGCCGCCGCATAGGGCCTGCCGACACGGCCAGACCACGTGGAGCACCCGAGACACGGACGGAGGTAGGTCGGGAATCTCCCGCCGTTAGGGCGAAGGTTGGGTTTCGACCTGCTGCACGAGGCCGATGTTGCGGTGTACGAGGCCAAGTCACGTGGCCGTTCGCGGGTGGTGGTTTTTGATGCGGAGATGCCGCGCTGGATCGACGGACGAGGCGAACTCGAACGCGACCTTCGTCGTGGCGTCGTCACAACGAGCTTGAGTTGTACTTCCAACCCATCATGGATCTTCGGGCGAATCACATGTCGGGCGTCGAGGCCCTCGTTCGGTGGCACCGACCCCACCATGGGCTAGTTTCGCCCGGCGATTTCATCCCCGTGGCCGAGGAGTCGATGCTTATCGTCGACCTTGGTCGATGGGTGATTGACGCCGCGTGTCGACAGTTGGCCGAGTGGGCCTGGCCATCGATGACTTTGGTACGGGATATTCGGCCCTCACCTACCTCCGACGTTTCCCCGTTGACACGATGAAAATCGATCGCAGTTTCGTCGCCGAAATTGGGCACCGCAGTCAGGACACCCCTCTCGTTGAACTGCTCCTCACGCTCGCTCGAACGATGGATCTCACCGTGGTGGCCGAAGGAATTGAAACAGCAGAACAACTCGCCACCCTCCGCGCCCTGGGCTGCGAATACGGGCAGGGCTATTTTTTCGCCAAACCGAAGACCGCAGCGTTGGTCACGGCGACCTTTCGGGAAACTCGGCGCGCCGTCAATCGATAAGGCGGTGAACGAGATTGACACCTGGTCGATAGACGAGGTGGGCGGGCGAGGGGGCGTTCAGTAGTACCGCCTTGGCCCGCGCTCCAGGTCGAAGAGTCCCGAGACCATCGATCCGCTGCAGCGCATTGGCCCCGCCGACGGTGGCGGCCAGAACAGCTTCCTCATACGTCAAGCCCATCTCCCGAACAGCGAGAGCGAGGACGAAGGCCATGGAGGTGGTGTAACTCGAGCCGGGATTGCAGTTCGTCGCCAACGCGATCCTCACGCCGGCATCGAGGGCGCGGCGGGCATCGGGGTAGGGCTGTCGAGTGGAGAAGTCTGCGGCCGGAAGAAACGTCGCCACGGTATGGCTGCCCGCGAGGGCCGCAAGGTCGGCGTCCGAAAGATACGTGCAGTGATCGGCGCTCGCCGCTCCCATCTCCACGGCCAGCTGCACACCAGGTCCGTGGCCTAACTGATTGGCATGGACCCGGAGGCCCAGCCCCTGGGCGCGCCCGGCGGCGAGGACCGTTCGGCTCTGGTCAGCGTCGAACGCGCCACGCTCGCAGAACACGTCGATCCACCTGGCATATTTCGCACAGGCGATAAGCATGGGTCCGCAAACGAGGTCAACGTAATCGTCGGGCCGATCGGCGAACTCCGCGGGGACCACGTGAGCGCCGAGGAACGTGACGTCATCGGTCAACTCCGCCGCCAATGCACAGCACCGCTCCTCGGTCATCACATCGAGGCCATATCCGGACTTCATCTCCAGATGACCAATACCGTGGCGTCTCGCCTCATCCCAGCGCTCATTCGTAAGTACGCGTAGTTTATCGGTGGTCGAGCCTCGGGTGGCATCAGTGGTGACGCGTATGCCGCCAGCTTCGTACGGCTGTCCAGCCATCCGGGCGACGAACTCGTTGGCGCGATCACCGGCGAACACGAGGTGGGTATGCGAATCGACGAAGGCCGGCATGACGCAGACGTGGTCGGCGTCGATTCGCTCGTCGGCGATCGCTGAGCCAGCCGGCTCGATCGCCACAACGATCCCGTCGGCCACCACGAGTGCCACATTTCGCAGTATTCCCAGTGGTCCTTCACCAAGGCGCGGATCACACGTAACCAGCTCCCCGATGTTGTCAATCACTCGGGTCGTCATCAATTGCTCCAGATTGCTGCGATTGAGGTACTAAGAGCACGTGGCACATCAAAACTGACATGGTTGCGGTCACGCACCACCCAGCGACCGTTGACCATCACATCGCGGACATCACTGGCCGTGGCGCCGAATACCAGAGAGGCGACATCCGCTCGGTCGGTGCCCGCCAGCCGGGCCGAGTGGGGATCGATGACCACGAGATCGGCGACCGCCCCAGCACTTAGTCGACCACCTGCCCAACCGAGGGCGCGGTACCCGTTGAGCGATGCCGCGCCGACCAGTTCGTCCGAGCGATGGTTTCCCCGCACGTGAGTCTTCAGGCGTTGATGCGTTTCGATGGCGCGGGTTTCCTCAAACGGATCGATCACGGCATGGGAGTCCGATCCGATGGCAAGGCGCGCACCGGCGCGCACGAGCCCGGTGGACTCGCAGATGCCGTCTGCCAGGTCTCGCTCCGTCGTTGCACAGATGCATATCGTGGCCCCGGCCGCTCCGAGGAGGTCGATATCAGCCGAGGACAGACGAGTGGCATGCACCGCGCAGAACTGATCGGACAGCGCCCCGGCATGAGCGAGCAGCTGGGTTGGGGTGCGGCCGGTAAACCGCAGACACGCCTCGTTTTCGGCCACCTGCTCCGAGACGTGGGCGTGCAACGGAAGCCCATGACTCAGCGTCCACGCCGCCACCTCCGAAATCTGTTGTTCGCTAAGCGCACGTACGGAATGGATGGCCGCGCCGAATTTCATTGTCCGGGTGTCAGTCGGTTTCGAGAACGCTTCGTTGCGTTCAATCCAGGCGTCGACGCTTCCATCGGAATACCGCCGCTGCACGTCGTTCAAATCCTCGGCGAACCCACCACGCAGATAGCAGGTGTCCAGAAGGGTGAGGCGAATCCCGGCCTGGTCGGCGGCTTCCATCAGCACGTCGCCCATCTCGTTGCGGTTGTCGTAGAGCGTGCCACCGGGACCGTGGTGGAGGTAGTGGAACTCGCCCACCGCGGTGAAGCCACACAACACCATTTCGGCAAATGTGGCGGTCGCCAGGGCCAGGTACAACGAGGGATCAAGGCGCGCCGCAACGTCGTACATCTGATCACGCCATGTCCAGAACGATCCGGTCCCGGCATGCGTTCGTCCTCGCAGCGCCCGGTGGAACGCATGGGAGTGAGCATTGGCGAGGCCCGGAAGCACGATGCCGCTGACTCGTTCTGCTCCGAGCGGGGCCGTAGGGAGCACTTGCACATCGATAAGAACTCCATCAATGACCGTCAACAGCACATTGCTCGTCAGGCCCGTGCCACCGAGCCAGGCGTACTCACACCAGAACGTCGTCATGTGCTTGTCATGTGTGCTTATGAGCCGACGCGTTCGACGAATGCGGTGATCCGCTCGATGAATGCCGCTCGGTGGTGGAGCTCGAATTGCTCCCAGGTGGTGAACGTTGTCGGGTCGGTCACCAGATCGACGAAGAGCTTTCCGTCGAGATGATCGCACTCATGTTGCATCGTCCCCGCGGTGAGGCCACGGCGGACCTCGTCGTGAGGGTCGCCGTTTCGATCGAGATAGGTGATGCGGATGTTCACATGACGGGCAACGGTGCCGCGGAGGTTCGGCACACTGAGACATCCTTCGTTGATGTCCACCATCTCATCGTCCAGGAATTCGATCGTCGGATTCACCAAGACCGTCAGTGGGATCTTCGGCTTGTACGGATAACGCGGGTTGTCGTTTACTTCGATCACCGTGACGCGCACCGATTGATGTACTTGATTGGCGGCGATGCCCGCGCCGTTGGCGTGGCGCATTGTGTCGATCATGTCGTCAATTAACGACTGCATCTCGGGCGAGGCCAACTCTTCAGCCATCAGAGTCTTCGTAGGTACACGTAGTACTGGGTGACCGATATGAGCGATTGGGCGAACCGCCATGCCTCAGCCCTCACGCATCGGAATTCGCACGCTCTGCCCGATCGTCGCCCTCATGCCCCGCCCTCACGCATCGGAATCCGCACGCCACGCTCGTCGGCCGCGGTGATCGCTTCGTCATACCCCGCATCCACATGGCGGATGACGCCCATTCCCGGATCGTTCACGAGCACTCGCGAAAGTTTCTCGTGGGCCAGAGCGGTCCCGTCGGCCACGGCCACCATCCCGGCGTGAATCGATCGTCCGATCCCGACACCGCCGCCGTGATGGATACTCACCCACGAAGCTCCGCTTGATGTGTTCACCAACGCATTCAGCAGCGGCCAATCGGCGATGGCATCCGAGCCGTCTTTCATCGCTTCGGTTTCCCTATAGGGCGAGGCGACTGATCCGGAATCGAGGTGATCGCGACCGATGACGATAGGCGCCTTGAGTTCGCCCGACTTCACCATCTCGTTGAACCGCAGGCCGAGGCGATGGCGCTCCCCGTATCCGAGCCAACATATGCGCGCTGGCAATCCTTGAAATGCCACTCGCTCGCCCGCCATTCGAATCCATTTCGCTAAACCATCGTCGTCCGGGAACTCTTCGAGCACGGCCCGATCAGTGGCGGCGATGTCCGCTGGATCACCCGACAACGCCACCCAGCGAAACGGACCCTTGCCTTCGCAGAACAACGGGCGAATGTACGCCGGGAGAAACCCGGGATAGTCGAACGCCCGAGTG
The DNA here is from genome assembly GCA_043775075.1 of Acidimicrobiia bacterium. Classification (GTDB taxonomy): domain Bacteria; phylum Actinomycetota; class Acidimicrobiia; order Acidimicrobiales; family JANYDT01; genus JANLQX01. The sequence goes on along the minus strand of JAYVSS010000423.1, from coordinate 11,270 downwards.
AAACCGCCCAGCTTCGCCTCTGCCCGGAGGCTGTTGCCGTAGTCGAATACTTCCGCCCCGGCGTCTTGAAAGCCGACCATAGCGGCGCAGTGGGCGGCCATGGATAGACGCGACCGCCGAATCATTTCGGCTGGATTATCTGCGCGCAGACGATCAGCGGCTTCCGGCGTGAGGTCGTTGGGAACGTAGGAGAGAGGATCGTGAGCGCTGGTTTGATCGGTGACGATGTCGGCGGGGAAACCGTCGGCCAGAAGGCGAGGGAGCAGGTCTGCAGCGTTTCCGACCACGCCGACGGAGAGCGGCCGCTGTTCTCGGGCGGCTTTCTCGCATCGCGCCACGGCGTCTTCGACGGAATCGGCAATCTCATCGAGGTAGCGGGTTTCCACTCGGCGTTGTACACGCGTGGCGTCGATATCAATGCACAGCGCCACACCGTCGTTCATGGTCACCGCGAGCGGCTGAGCCCCTCCCATGCCCCCGAGCCCGGCGGTCAGGGTAATGGTTCCAGCGAGCGTGCCGCCGAAGCGGCGCCGAGCGATCTCGGCGAAACACTCATACGTCCCCTGGAGGATTCCCTGGGTGCCGATGTAGATCCACGAACCAGCGGTCATTTGCCCGTACATCGTGAGGCCGAGCTGTTCAAGGCGCCGGAACTCGTCCCAGTTCCCCCATTCCGGCACCAGGTTGGAGTTCGCCAGCAACACCCGCGGCGCCCATTCATGCGTTCGAAATACGCCCACCGGCTTCCCTGATTGAACAAGCATGGTTTCATCGTCCGCCAACGTGGTAAGCGTACGTACCATTGCGTCAAAGGCGTCCCAGGAGCGGGCGGCCCGACCGGTACCCCCGTAGACAACGAGATCATCGGGCCGCTCCGCCACGTCCGGGTCGAGGTTGTTCATCAGCATGCGCTGCGCCGCTTCCTGCCCCCAACCACGACATGTCAGGGCGGAACCGCGATTGGCACGAACGGGGCGAGGTCCGGAGGGCACGGAATCAGCGTATGCGTTGCCGGGCCTACGCTCGAAGCACGCTCCCGCTTTGCCACATCCGTGCGAGCACGAGCCGGGAGTGCTGCTGATGCCACCTCATTTCACCATCAACGCCGCCTTCGGCCGGGTGGTCGAAGCGGGCGAGAACCGCCACGATGGCGAGTACTTCTCCAGCGTCGGCGGCTCCACCACCTACACCAGCGCGATCACCGGAACGACATTCACGCTGGCGCCCGGGCCGAACGATCGCACCTTGGTCAGCGTCCCCTTCGCCCAGCCAAGCTATGCCCCACTGGAAACGGGGATCGTGTGCTGGTCCCTGGCCGCTGCGGCCGAAACTGACATCACCTCGGGCACCGAGTTGGCGCGGCCCGAACCTGGTGTTCGACCCGTACTGGCGACCGACGAAACTATGCGCGCATTCATCGATCCAGTGGCCATCAACTGGTTGGGCCAAGACCGTCACCACGCAACGGTCTCCGTCAATGGAAGCGACACCTTGACGATGAATGGCGACGACCTTCACGCCTGGTGGATGTACACGTATCGGCGCAGCGAGGTGAACGGGTGGCTCGAGCAAGCAGGAGCCAACATCGTGGCCCCGAACATATTCATGTTCATCGGTCGCGAAGTACCCCCGCTGGTGACCCGAGCATCTATGTGGACGCCCGGTGTCGCCACGATCTTTCCTGATGGGGCCATCGATGCTGTTGTGGTCACCCTGCCCCACGATGAAGGATTGCGGATCGTTACATGGGCCGGTCTGTGCGATGTCCTGGCACCCTACCTCCAGCGGGTTGAGGCCGCCTTCGACGACGGCAGCGTCGACCTGCTCGCACTCACCGTTGAGGCATCGGCGCCGGCGTTTGCGGCGTTTGACGAGGCCGACCTCGAAACGCTGGCTGCACCAACGAGCAGGGCCCAACCGGGCACCGTCTTCGGGACCCTCTAGAGCCTGCGCCCACTATTTCTTTGCTAAGCGCACGGACTTCTTACCAGTTTCGGCGTTGAGCGCTGCGGCCAAATCTTTGTATTCTCCGCACGACGCGCCGCAGATCGTCTTCAGGCGAGCCAGGTTTGCTTTGGCCTTGGCCGGTAGGCCGAGCTTGAGGAAGGCCACACCCTGATACTCAAGGGCGCCGGTGTGGTTGGGATTGATGGTGAGGGCGGCGGCGTAATAGCGAAGTGCCGCCGGGTAGTCCCCGTTGTTCCGATTTGAGTAACCGAGAAGGTTCTGTACGTCGGCATTCGATGGCTCAATCGCCGCCGCCGCCTGCAACGTGGTGATGGTATCGGTCCACTTCTTGCCAGCAATTGACGCGCGGGCTTCCTTAAGGAGCGCCACAACGGACTTCGTGCCGGTGGCCGCCGAGACTTTCGACGCCGCGGGGGCGGTAGTAGGGGTAACCGGCGTTGTGGGCGTTGTGGGGGTGGCGGGGGTGGCCGGGATTGTGGGGGTGGCGGGCGTGGTGGGCGCTGTGGGCGTGGCCCCCAGGGTCAATGGCACCGGGGCCGGGGCCGACGACGTCACGCTCCTGCCACCCGTATCGGCGGCCGAGGCCCGCAGCGGAACAGCGGCAAACAGCAGGACGAGGACGAAGGCACTGGGGCGAGAGATGCGGGTCATTGGAGCTCCTTTAATCGGTTGGACTGGTTGTAGATACGACCGTGTGCCCGTTGGCGTTCACCTGGTTCCGAGAAATGGGGATGCGAACTCTTGTATGTCCGGCCAGCGATCTCGGTTCCGCCCGAGCGAGTTCCTACGATGGCGGCCATGAGCCAGGAAACTATTGATCGAATTACCCAAACCGTCGCCGGTTTCGACCAGCGCGTGCAGGCCACGGCCGACACCGCATGGACCAACCAATCCCCGTGCGAGGAGTGGAAGGCCCGCGATGTGGTGGCCCACGTCACCAACAACTTGCGCCGCATAGGTTCGGCCATCGGGGCGGCGGCGTCGCCGGAAGTCGCCGCCGATGAGAACATTCGCTCAGCGTGGAACTCGACGCGTGAGGCTTTCCTCGCCGCTGCGGCCACCGCCGACTATTCCGCCATCGTCAACGGCCCGTTCGGCCCGATGCCGGCGGACCAACTCGTGGGCCGGATCATCTGCACCGATGTGCTCGTTCATACCTGGGATCTCGCCCGCACCGTTGGCGGCGACGAGATGCTTCCCCCAGACCTCGTGCAAGGCGCCTACGACGGCCTCAAGCCAATGGACGCGATGATCCGCCGACCGGGCGTGTTCGCCGACAAAGCAGAGTCACCAGAAGGTGCGGACTTGCAGACCGAGTTCCTCTGTTTTCTGGGCCGCACTGTTTGACCACTGCTACGACCCCTAGCTGAGGTCCACGCACGCCAGCGCCCCGGCAATGCCGGGATCAGCCGCTATCTTGCGCCCCCAAACCGCAAGCAGCAGGTCGGACGCGCTCATCGCCAGCGTGATCGGCGACCCGTGCGCAGGAAACATCGTGCCTCGCCACTCGTCGTCCGTCGGCGTCAAGGCAATGGCACGCGGCAAGGCGCCGTCCACGAGGTCCACCGACATCACCTCGACGAACTCGGTCAGACCGACCGTCGAGATGTCTGCCGACGAAACCAGGCGATCGGCTCGCCGCGTTCCGTTGGCCGAGGGTTGGCGTCGATCTCGGCACGATTGGTGAATCGCTGACCGACGACCTCGGCCCAGAACCACTGCACGTCACCAATGTGAACGACGAGATCACGAACGGACCACGCCGGACAATGTTCGACCCGAGCCCCAAGATCAACGCTGGCATCACGCGCCATCGCCTCCGACATCGCGGCAATCGCTTGGGCCATCTCCGTCGGGTTCATGGACCGGACTCCGGTAATTATCCGCTGGCATATCTCGCAAGCGCTCAAGTGAACCTATCGTCCTGCTGACAATTCTTGCTTGTCAATACGCGCCATGCAGTTCGGTATGCTGAACGCATGACAACGCAATTGGCCATACGGATTGCCGACGATCAACTCGCACAGATTGACGCCATGGTTCCGAGCGTGCACGAGTCGAGAACGGAATTGATCCGGCGGGCCATCGAGTTGTACCTCTACCGGATGGCGTGTGAACGAGACGCCCGGATCTACGAAGAACTCCCGCTGACCGACACCGAGACGTCGCAATTTGAAACGCCGACCAACTGGGAAGCAGCTCCGGCGTGGTGAGAGGTGAGATCTGGTGGGCGGAAACACCCGGCGGCGATCGCCCGGTGCTGGTGCTCACCCGCGATCCCGTGGCTGACCGTCTCGGATCGGTCGTGGTGGCCCCGTGCACACGTACTGTGCGTGGTCTTCAGTCCGAGCTGGCACTCACCATCGAAGACGGCATGCCCGAAGCGTGCGTGGTCTCCTTCGACAACCTCCACACCGTGCGTCGAACACTGTTTCGCTCGCGGATCACCCAACTCACTGACCGGCGAATGACCGAAGCGTGCGGCGTTCTTGCTCGTGCAGTCGGCTGCGTTTGACCGCACAGTGATGACTACCCCGGAAGAACTGGCTTCGATGGAGGACACGCTCGATCTGCTGTCCGATCCAACGGCGATGGCGAAAGTTGCGGCGGCCCGCGCCGCCTATGCCGACGGGGACTACGCCAGCGCCGAGGAACTTCGAGCTCGGTACCTCAGGCCGAATCGGTGTCGGAGCCGCAAGGACACTTCACGCAGCGCGTGGCCGGCCCGGCCGAGCGCCAGCTAAGTCGCCTGATCGAGAGCGTTGCCGACGCCGTCGTTGTCCTTCGCATCGATCACCGTTCCAACGTCTACCGTCCGAGGTGAAATCGGCGGCCCTTGGCCAACTTCCCGCGACCGCTAGCCTCCGTGCCGATGTCTGACGAATCACCCACCGCTGCCCGCAATGCCCCCAAGGAAGTGGTCCTCCACGGCCCCGGCGTGACCATCGACGACGTCGTCGCAGTGACCCGCAATCACGCTCCTGTCACCCTCAGTCCCGGAGCAATTGCCAGGCTCGACGCCGCCCGCGCCATCGTGGAGCGGCTAGCGGCGAGCGAGGCGGTCTACGGTATCTCCACCGGATTCGGGGCGTTGGCCAACGTGTCGATCCCACCTGCGCGACGCGCCGATCTCCAGGTTGCCCTCGTGCGATCACACGCCGCCGGGATGGGCCCGTTGGTCGAAGACGAAGTGGTACGTGGACTTGCTTTCTTACGGGCTCGCACGTTGGCCATGGGGGCCAGCGGGGCGAGAGCAGCGACGGCGCAAGGCCTCGTCGATCTCCTCAATCACCACATCTCGCCCCACGTGCACGAGCACGGATCACTTGGGGCCAGCGGCGATCTTGCACCTCTGGCTCACGTCGCGCTGGCCCTCATCGGCGAAGGGACGGTCGAACATCACGGCGCAACCAAGCCCGCCGCTCAAGCCCTCGCCGACGCCGGCCTCACCCCCCTCGTGCTGGCCGAAAAGGAGGGCCTCGCACTCACCAACGGCACCGACGGCATCCTCGGCATGCTCTGCCTTGCGGTGGCCGACGCCCGCTCACTCCTGACCCACGCCGATATTGCATGCGCGCTTACTGTCGAAGCGCTCCTCGCGACGGACCGGGCCTACGCCGCCGACCTCCAGGCTCTTCGTCCCCACCCCGGTCAAGCCGATAGCGCCGCGAACCTACGCAAGCTCCTTAAAGATTCCGACATCGTTGCCAGCCACCGTCATGGCGATAGCCGGGTACAGGACGCCTATTCGATCCGCTGTACTCCACAGGTCCACGGAGCGGCGCGGGACACGCTCACCTTCGTCGTACAGACCGTGGAACGCGAACTGGCGTCCGCCATCGACAACCCGATGGTGATGCCCGATGGACGCGTGGAGTCCGGCGGCAACTTCCATGGTGCCCCACTCGGATACGCCGCCGACTTTCTTGCCATTGCGCTGACCGACGTGAGCGCAATTTCCGAGCGACGCATGGACCGCATGCTTGATCGGACCAGGTCGCACGGGCTCAGTCCGTTCCTCGCCGATGACCCCGGCGTGGATTCTGGCTTGATGATCGGTCACTACACCGCCGCCGCAATGTTGAGCGAGAACAAGCGGCTCTCCCATCCGGCGAGCACCGACTCTGCTCCTACCTCGGGCCTGCAGGAAGACCACGTGTCGATGGCCTGGGGCGCCGCCCGAAAGCTTCGTCTCGTGATCGACAATCTGCGGCGAATCCTTGCCGTCGAGTGCGTCATCGCCGCCCGCGGCATTGATGCCCGCGCGCCCCACACTCCAGCACCAGGCACGGGCACCGTCCACGCGTTATTACGCGCGCATATCGCTGGTATCGGACCCGATCGCTATCTCGCTCCCGAACTGGCCGCGGCGGAAGACCTGCTTCGCTCTGATCTGTTGCTTCGCGCCGCCGAAGTTGCCGTCGGCCCGCTGGCCTGAGCGACATCGCTTACTAGGGTTGCTCACGTGACCTCAAGTGCGTGACCTGCGCGTCTACGCCAGCGTGGCCCGCATGGCGTTTCGTCGACAGAGTCGGTATCGCGGCGCGATGGTCGCTTCACTGTTTGTCGGTCTTACGTTCGCATATCTTGTGGCATCGCTCCTGCGTGCCGTTGTGGCGGAGAGGACAACGATCGATGGCTGGAACGCTAAAGACTTCGTGACCTACGCGTTCGCCGCTCAATCGATCCTGCGGGTCATCCTGGCATTCGGGGAACGCGAACTTGGTCAGCGGGTGATGTCGGGAGACATCGCCACCGATCTGGCCCGACCGGTAAACCTCGCCGGCTGGTCAATTGCTCAGGTCTACGGCAAGGCCGCCGTGCAGTTCTTCGTCGGAACTCTTCCGACGTTCGCCGCCGGATTCATCGTCTTCGACCTTCGCCTACCGAACGCTCGCAACGCCCTTGCAGCGGCCGGTTCGCTGATCGTGGCGCTTTTTGTCACCGGATGCTTCTGGCTGATCGTCAATCTGAGCGCGTTCTGGTTGCTCAACGGCAAGGGAACCGTGCAACTCGCCACGATCGTGTTTTACGTCAGTGCCGGGATCGCCTTCCCGCTCGTCATGCTGCCTGCGTGGATTGAACCGGCAGCACGGTGGACGCCATTTGCGTCGATCGTGGAATATCCGGTCGAAGTATTCCTGGGCAAGCACAGCACCACCGTCGGCCTGCTGAACGTCTTCGGGCGCCAGTTGTTCTGGTGCGTCATGTTGCTGACCATCGCCCAGGTACTGATTCGCCGCGGCCGTCACAAGCTGGTGGTGCAGGGTGGATGACGCCCGTGCGACGAATGACAACGCGATGCAACCCAATGAGCTGCTCCGTGTCTGGAGGCTGTTCGCCACCGCTCGGGTACGCAGCGAATTGCAGTACCGGACATCGTTTGCAATGACCCTCTTCGCCCAGGTTCTGTCGTCGGGAATTGAACTCATCGCCCTCGGTGCTTTGTTCAGCAACACCCACACCATCCGCGGATGGACCGCGGCTCAGGTGCTGTGGCTGTTCACGATATCGAGCTGCGCCTTCGGCCTCGCCGACATGTTCGTCAGCCAGATTGAGGAACTTCCCGACCTCGTTCGCACCGGAAAGTTCGACAGTCATCTCCTGCGCCCCGTCCCCGTCCTTCTGTCTGTTCTGGCCGACGGATTCGAGTTACGCCGCGTCGGTCGGGTGCTCCCGGGCGCCATGTGTTTTGTCGCCATGCTCGTGCGTCCGCGCTGGTTCGCCGTCAACCTCACCCTGGTAAACACCGCAGGTATGTTCGGCGCGATCGCCTGCGGCACGGTGGTCTTCGGGGCCACCTTTATCGCCGCCAACTCGATCACGTTTTGGCTGATCGATAGTCGTGAGTCCGCCAACGCATTCACCTACGGAGGACGAACGATTTCTGAGTTCCCTCTGGACATCCTCGGGGTGTGGTTTCGACGGTTCTTCGTATGGATCGTGCCCATCGGTTTCGTCGCGTGGCTCCCTGGAACCCAAATGCTGCATGCGCCACAACCCGCCGGAGTACCTGCCGGACTGGCGTGGGCCGCTCCCCTCGTCGCTGCCGCCTCGGTCCTCGTAGCCACGCTGATTTGGAGACAAGGCATGCGTAGGTATGAATCAACGGGGAGCTGATCGGATGGGAACGGAACCAGCGATCGAATTACGCAACGTCCGTCGCGTATTTCGACGAACAACGGGCCGTGGTCTCCGGCGAACCGTCACCGAAACCGAAGCGGTCAAGGGGATCACCCTAAACGTCGAACGAGGTGAGATCATCGGCTGGTTAGGACCGAACGGTGCGGGCAAATCGACGACGATCAAGATGTGCACGGGCATCCTCGTCCCCACCTCCGGGGAGACTCGCGTCCTCGGGTTGGACCCCACTCGCCAGCGCCGGCCACTCACTCGAAACATAGGTGTGGTCTTTGGCCAGAGAAGCCAGTTGTGGTGGGACCTCCCCCTCCTCGACAGCTTCACGTTGCTCCACCAAATCCATCGCATCGAACGCCATGATGCACAACGACGCGTCGATGAACTCAGCACCCTGTTCGACGTCCGGTCGCAGCTCGACGTACCCGTTCGCCAACTCTCGCTTGGTCAACGCATGCGCGGTGAGCTCATCGCTGCACTTCTCCATCAGCCGCAGGTGTTGTTCCTCGACGAACCAACGATCGGCCTCGACGTTGTGTCCAAACACGCCATGCGCGAAGCTCTCCTCGCCCTTCGCAACGACCACGGTGTCACCATCGTGCTCACCACCCATGATCTCGGCGACGTCCGCCGCCTCTGCGATCGCGTGGTGGTGATCGATCACGGTCAGGTTGCTCTGGATACCAGCCTCGCCGGGCTTCTTGCCCGGGCTGGTAGCCAACGGACTCTCGTCGCCACCTTCGAGTCCGAAGCCGATGCCCGGCGAGTCAGCACCGCGCCGCTCGCCGGACTGACAACGACATCCATCGAGTCCACCCGGGTGGCATTCGATGTCGATCTCAACATCCGGTCGATCCCGCAAGCACTCGATTCCCTCAACGCCGTCGCCGTCATCTGCGACCTCACCGTCGAGGAACGCGACATCGAACAAATCGTGCGCGATCTCTACGCTGGCCAAACCGGGACACCGGACTCGCCGCCGGCCTAGTTGGACGCCAAGATGGTCACCATGACGACTCCCTGGCCCGCCAATGCCGATCCCACCGAACTGCGCCTCGGAGCCCACGTGGGCCAGCAGAACATGACGATGTCCGAGATGCGGGCCCTATGGCGACGCCTCGATGACCATGTCGATTGGATCTCGTGTTGGGATCATCTGTATGAGGCACCTCCAGCCGGAGGAACCGTCGACCATTTTGAAGCGTTGACCGTGCTCGGCGCCCTCGCCGCCTCCACGGAACGAGCCCAGATCGGCTGCCTCGTGTTCTACGTTGGCTACCGTTCGCCCGGGGTGCTGGCCAAGGCCGCGACCACACTGGACCATATCTCCGACGGCCGGTTCAACCTCGGCCTCGGTTCCGGTTGGCACGAGCAGGAGGCGAAGGCTTTTGGATATCCGTTCCCCGGGCTGAAGACCCGCTTCGACATGCTCGACGAAGCGGCCACGATCATTCGTAGCCTGCTCACGAACGACCGCACCACGTTCATCGGTGAACATTTCAGCGTGGATAATGCCTCCTGTTTGCCACTTCCAAAGCAAGCGCGCTTACCAATTTGGATCGGAGGCGCGGGTGAGCAACGCACCCTGCGTCTTGTCGCCAAGCATGCCGATGGGTGGAACGTCCCCTACATCACGCCTGAAGAATTTGCCCGGCTGAATGGGGTTCTCGACGATCGGTGCGCCGAGATCGGACGCGACCCGAAAACAATTCGCCGCACGATCAACCTGACGTTCAACCTGCAAACCACCACGGCCGCGGCGGCAGAGGAACTGGAACGGCTCAAGGGCACCTGGGGTCCGGGCTTTGACCGAGTAGCCGGTGGGGGTTTGCTCGGTACGCCCGACGACGCCGTTGCACGAATCCAGGCGTACCGCGCCGCTGGAGCACAGGACATCAATATCGCGTTGCGCGCTCCGTGGAACGAAGAGGCCCTCACCGCCTATCTGAGCGAAGTGGTTCCCACGGCGCGAGCGAGCTAACCGCTAGAGCTTCGCGTCCAAGTCAACCGATTTACGCGTCCAAATCGCCAAAAAACGCGGTAAACGAGCAGCAAATATCGGTGCTTGGACGCGCCACTTCGTCGACTTGGACGCGAAACCGAGTCGATCGCCCCACCGGCTCCGCCCTACGCTGGTCAACCGTGCCTATGACCAAACGCTCATTGCGCACCGTGCGGTCATTGCAGCTCACCGCCTCGGCGCTGTCGTCTGGCTACGGCGTCATGTTCGCCGTGCTGGCAAAAATACGCGACGCGTACGGCATCTCGGAGACCATGCTCGGCGTCATTGTTGGCGTCGGTTTCTTCACCTCGTTCGCCGCCCAGATTGTCCTCGCCCCGATGGCTGACCGTGGTCACGCCCGAGTACTCCTGCTCGGCGGTCTGTGTACCAACGTTGCCGGATTGCTGTTGGTCGCTTCAGCATCCACCGCCCCGGTGTTCATTTCCGGGCGAGCCCTCATGGGACTGGGGATCGGTGCCGCCTATCCGGCCATGCGGCAGTCCATTGCCTTCGCCGACCCCGACAACGTCGGAAAGAACCTCGGAGGGCTGTTGTCCTTCGACGTCGTCGGCTTCCTCATGGGTCCGGCCATCGCCGCAATCCTCGTGAACCACATCGGTATTCGCTGGCCCTTCGTGATTGCTGCGTTGCTATCAGCGATCTTCCTTCCGATCACGTGGGGAACACCGTTCGGCCAACCCAATCCGTCCGCTGGTGAGCAGCCCCGCCTGGCGATTGGCCTTCTCCGCCATCGCTGGATGCAGGCGGCTTGCGCATATGGTCTCGCATTCTTCGTGATGATCGGCATCTTCGACGCACTGTGGGCGGTCCGCATCGATGACCTCCACGGTGCGTATTTCTACGTCACGCTCGGCATCATCATCTTCGCCGCCCCCATGGTGCTCCTTGCCCAACGGGGTGGAGCGTGGGTGGAGCGCACCGGACCGTTTCGCACCGGAGCACTCGGGTTGTGCGTGGGTTCGGTGTGCCTCAGTCTCTACGGACTTCTTCCTGTGCCGTGGATGCTCATCCTCGTTGGCGTCGTGCATGCCACCAACGACGGGATGACCGCCGCCAGTATCCCCGTCGGTGTGAGTCTGGCCGCTCCGCCCGAACAGCTCGCCGGAGCGCAGGGCCTGGTTGGCGCGGCGCAAACGCTCTT
>JAYVSS010000422.1:0-2502 GCA_043775075.1 Acidimicrobiia bacterium | reverse complement strand
CAGAACGCTAACTCTGTTCGCCTGGCCAGAGTGAACGTCACCATACCCGGTGAGGCCGTGGCCCCGGCTCGGGTCGCCGGACTGAACGTTTCACCTTTGGCGACCGCAGCATTGGTTGAGGAGCTCGACCATCGGCAAAAGAACCTGATGCTCGATTCGTGCCTGACTGACCTCGAAGCCGAGCTCGGCCCGGATTTCCCCCGATGAACAGGTCGAGGCCGCAGTTTGGGCCGACGGCGTTCTCGCTCGCGTAGCCTGCGAGGCGGCGAGGGCGGCGACGAGCCGTCGCCGGCGCCTAGTGCAGCGCTTCGGCAAAGCAAAGCGAACCACTGTCCCGACCACCGACAAGGAACCCCGATGAACGAAATCGTGCGACTCTCCGCCGCCACGTTGGCCGATCACATTCGCACGGGTGAGCTCTCATCGGCCGAGGTCGTCGACGCCCACCTGGAACGAATCGGCGAGGTCAATCCCGGACTCAACGCCATCGTCTACGTCCGTGCGGAATCCGCCAGACACCAGGCGGCGGCGGCCGATGCCACCAGGCGACGGGGGGAATCACTCGGCCCGTTGCACGGTGTGCCCTTCACCGTGAAGTTGAATATCGACGTTGCCGGCGAGGCCACCACCTGGGGCGTCCCCGCGCTCATCAACCAAATTGCCACCGAAGACGCACCGGTGGTGGAACGCATGAAGGGCGCCGGAGCGATCGCCATCGGACGGACCAATCTTCCCGACGTGGCCTTGCGCGTGCACACCGACTCCTCCGCCCACGGCCTGACGATCAATCCGTGGAATCGCCAGCACACGTGCGGTGGATCGAGCGGGGGCGAGGCCGTGGCGCTCGCTTCCGGGATGTCTCCGGTCGGCCTCGGCAATGACATCGGCGGCTCCCTGCGCAACCCGGCGACGTGTTGCGCAATTGCGTCTATCCGCCCGTCCAAAGGCATGGTGCCTTCAGCGGCGACCACCATTCCCGGACAGGGTCTGTACGCCGTGGAGTCCATGAACGTGCAGGGCCCGATGGCCCGGCGCGTCGCCGACGTTCGGCTGGCGCTGACGATCCTTAGCGGCTCGCATCGGCGTGACCCGGATTCGGTGCCGAAAGTTTCCCCGACCTCGCTCGATCGTCCGCTGCGGATCGCTCTCCTCCCCGAACCGCCAGGCGGCACCACCGACCCCGAAGTTGCCGCCGCAACGAGGCTCGCCGGTCGACGACTCGAAGCACACGGGCACCACGTCGAAGAAGCCGTCCCGCCTCTGTATGCCGAGGCACTGGCGGTGTGGTCCGGCATCATGGTCGGTAGTTTTGGACCGAGCCTCGACATGATGTGGCCGATCCTCGGTGAAGATGCCAAGACCTTCCTCGATCCATTTTACCGAGCATCGAAAACGTTCGACCTACCAACGTTCGGCGCGTGCATCGCCCAACAGCGCGCTATCGGCGAGGCGTGGTCCAACTTCTTCGCCACGTTCGACGTGATCGTTTCACCGACCTGGGCTCGGCTCCCGTTCGAAGTTGGTGCCGACCTTACGGACCCCGCACTCGTCAGCGAGACGTTCCGATCGGTCCAACCCGCCAACCTCCTCGGACTGCCGTCGGCCTGCGTCCCTGTCACTACGGCGTCCGCTCCCGGCGGTGAACTTCCCGTCGGTGTGCAAATCACCGGCCCGCGCTATTCGGACTACCTCTGCCTCGATGTCGCCGAACAACTCGAAGCGGCCCAACCCGCACTCACTCCGATCGACCCGCGCTCTTCATCGTGAACTGATCGTCGCTGAGCTACAGAACGCCGAAGGTGATTCCGGCGTGGGCGCGAAGAGCGTCGATCAGCGGTTGACCGAGAGCCGACGCCGGCGTCCAGAAGCCGCCGGGGGTGCCGGCCGCCGTTCGAGGCGTGGTCAACAGACAGAGCGCGGCCTCACTGATCATCTTGGCGGTTGATCCGTATCCCGGATCACGATCACCGGTGACCTGGGTGTGGATCATCTGACCGGCATCGGTATTGCCGAAAAAACGGAGATCGAAGTTGCCCGCCAACTGTTTTTCCGGCGAAGGCCCCTCACCCGGCTTCGGCAGGAAGCGACTCACCAGACCACGCACCGGCTTGACCGCCACCGCTCCCATGAATCCGCCGAGCCCGCCGCTCAATCCGGCCGCCTTCGAGGCGCCGACCGGACCACGGCCCATCAGCATCGCTTCGCTGTAGACAAAGGAACGACCCCACGGATAGCCAAGCAATGCGTGCGTACGAAGGACTACACGAGTGTTCACTGACGCCATGACGAAGGGGGCGATCCATTCGCCCGATGCGCTATCGCGGGTCGGCAACATGACGTTCGGCTGAGTTACTCCCTCTCGCTGACCGACCGGGGCCAACGCGTAGGGATTGGCCAGAAGCTTGCGCAGTTCCTTGTTGTGCGACGCCTCCTCGACAACGTTCATCATGCTGGCAATCGTCCCGCCGCTCGCCCCGCCGCGCATCGACTTGACTCGCATGG
>JAYVSS010000421.1:0-13720 GCA_043775075.1 Acidimicrobiia bacterium | reverse complement strand
AGTTGGGTAAGTCGATTGCGATGGAAGAGGGTCTTAAGTTTGCTATTCGTGAGGGTGGGCGCACTGTCGGCGCCGGCCGCGTCATCAAAATCCTGAAGTAAACGTTTCGGAACTGGCGAAAGCCGAGAAGGCCCCGCTTCGGCGGGGCCTTTTTCGTTACCGCGATTGGCGGGCAACTTTTCGTTGCCGAATCGGTGGAGGTGGTCACACGCAACCCGACCTCGGTCACTACGATGAGGTGGGTCATGGTTGACCTCGATGAGACAGTTACGGCGGCCCAGTCCGGTTGTCCCCAGGCTTTCAACGATCTCGTGAAGGCAACCTATAACGACACGTACTCCCTGGCCCTGCGCCTCGTCGGCAATGCCGAAGATGCGCGAGACGTCGTGCAAGACACCTATTTGCGAGCCTTCCGGGCGATTAGCCGATTCCGAGGTGAATCTGCTGTCGGCACCTGGCTGTTTCGGATCACTTCAAACTGCGCCCACAATGTGATTCGGCGCCGCCGCCCCACCGAGCCGCTGGTTGAAGCGAATACCCCGATGGACGAGGACCCGTCGCACGATCCGGTGGCGGTGGCCGAAGGAAGCGAACTCCGGGCCCGCCTCTTGGCCGCGCTGGCTACCCTGCCGGCCAAGTTACGCGAAGTCGTGGAATTGCGCGAACTCGCCGATCTTTCGCACGACGCAATTGCCAAGCGCCTGGGCATCAGCGAGAGTGCCGCCAAAGTTCGCCTCCATCGGGCCCGGGCCAAGCTACGCGAGCTCTTCCCCGCCGACGAACTACCCGAAAACGTTTTCCTACTTTCCGCCCTACCAAGCGCCAACACGGCGACGATTGCACCGAGCGGGTTAGCGATTTCCCACGATCGGCCGGAGGTTTCCTCCGGTCGACGCTCGGTTGCCTAGAGCCGCACCGCGGCGAGATGGCGCCGTTCGCCGCGACGGTGTCAGAGCACTGAGGATTAGCCAAACCCGACCGACACGACGAGGGGCGGTGCTACGCTCACAGCCCCGGAATGCCGCAGTTTCGGGAAGCCGGCTTGTCCGGACAGCCAAGGGTCGTAGCTCAATTGGTAGAGCACTGGTCTCCAAAACCAGCGGTTGGGGGTTCAAGTCCCTCCGGCCCTGCGGACAACCGGGGGTTTGTTACTCCCGGACTCGTCGCGTAAGGGAGCATGTTGTGAACCGAGAAACGAAACGGATGTTGCAGCGCCAGGGAGCCGTCGATGCCGCCGGTAACCCCGTGCGCGCCCCGCGTACTGCGACTCCCAAGGCGGCCTCGGAGCGCACCCCTCCGAAGCAATACATCGGTGAAGTCCGCGCCGAATTGAAAAAGGTCGTCTGGCCAACCCGAGACGAAATCAAGAACTACACAATCGTCGTGCTCATCATGCTCACCGTCATGACGATCCTCACGTTTGCCTTTGATTACGTGTTCGCCAAGGGCGTTCTGTTCCTCTTCGATCGCTAACCAGCGGTCATGACTCGCCCGACCTACCAGCATCGCTCGCCCGGAGACACACCACTATGACTGACGAAACTTCCGACGCCGCCGTTGCCGAGACCGACGACGACTTTGTGTTCGACGACGGCCCGGCCGAGGAGAGCGCACCCGCGCCGGCGGCCGTCGAAACCCCTGTCGTTGCCCCCGAACCGCTAGTCGCCGAAGTGCGGGCGCGGCCTGAAAGCGCGTACGACCGACCCGGTCGATGGTTCGTGATTCACAGCTACGCCGGCTACGAAAACAAGGTCAAGACCAACTTGGAGAGCCGCATCGCGTCCATGAATATGGAAGAGCGGATCTACGAGGTGGTGATCCCGATGGAAGAAGTCGTCGAGATCAAGAATGGCAAGAAGGTCGTTGTCCAGAAGAAGGTCTTTCCGGGGTACCTGATGGTCCGTATCGACCTCAACGACGACAGCTGGTACGTGGTCCGCAACACCCCCGGGGTGACCGGCTTCGTCGGCTCTGGCGCCAAGCCCACGCCGCTGTCACGACGCGAGGTGGAGAACATCCTCGTCACGAAGATCGACGGCGAAGAGCCCATTCGCAAGTCCAAACCCCGGATGGAGCACGAAGTGGGTGAGAGCGTGCGGGTCAAGGAAGGCCCGTTCGCTGACTTCACCGGCACGATTGCCGAGATCAACGACGTTCAGCTAAAGCTCAAGGTGCTCGTCAACATCTTCGGCCGTGAAACACCGGTGGAGCTGGACTTCGCCCAGGTCGCCAAGCTGTAGGCCGCTGTTCCGTACTCTGCTGAGCCCGGATTTGGGGCTGAGCTGCGTGTTGTAATCTCTTCCGTTCGTCTCGCCGGTCGCTTTTGCGTCTCGGCCCCCCTCTCGAGGAAGCCCAGTCGTGGCAAAGAAGCAAGTAACAGCGATCGTCAAAATCCAGATTCCTGCAGGTAAGGCCACGCCGGCCCCGCCGGTGGGTACCGCACTCGGTCCGCACGGACTCAACATCATGGAATTCGTGAAGGCGTACAACGCCGCCACCGAGTCCCAGGTTGGCACCATCGTGCCGGTGGAGATCACCGTCTTCAACGACCGGACCTTCACGTTCAAGCTCAAGACCCCGCCCGCGCCGGTGCTGATCCGCAAAGCTGCGGGTATCGCCAAGGGCGCGTCGAAGGTCGGCTCGGAGACTGTTGGCCAGATCACCGCGGCTCAGGTCACCGAAATTGCCAATGTGAAGATGCCCGACCTCAACGCCATTAATCAGGAGGGGGCCGAGGAAATGATTCGCGGCACAGCCCGCTCGATGGGTATCAAAGTCGTCTGAGCGATATTTTCACTCCGACCCATGAGGGTCGGAGTGAGCCACCCGAGTCGCTCTGACTCGGGTTTCCACCACGTACAGCGGGACGACCTCGCCCGCTGTCGGTCCGAAAGGAAGAGGGAGCCATGTCTGTAGGCAAGCGTTTCAACAATGCAGTAAAGCGGTTCGACCGTGCTCGTTTACACACCCCGGCAGAGGCGATCGAGCTAGTCAAGAGCTTTGCCACCGCGAAGTTCGACGAAACGCTCGATGTCGCCGTACGGCTCGGCGTCGATCCTCGTAAAGCCGATCAGATCGTGCGCGGCACCGTCGCCCTGCCGTCGGGTACCGGCAAGACCGTGCGCATCGCCGTGTTCGCTTCCGGCGCCGCGGGCCAGGCCGCTCGAGATGCCGGCGCCGACATCGTTGGAGCCGACGACCTCGTCGAGAAAATCACCGGCGGGTTCCTCGATTTCGACCTGGCCATCGCCACCCCGGATCTCATGGGTATGGTCGGTCGCCTTGGCCGCCAACTGGGCCCGCGCGGCTTGATGCCGAACCCGAAGACCGGCACCGTGACCACCGACGTGGCCCGTGCCGTCACCGAGTTCAAGGGCGGTCGCGTCGAGTACCGCACTGACAAGTTTGGGAACATTCACGTTCCTATCGGCAAAGCCAGTTTCGCCCTCGGTGACCTCGGCGTGAACTTCAAAGCCATTCTCGATGAGTTACAGAAAGCCAAGCCGGCTTCAGCCAAAGGCAAGTACATCCGGTCGATCGTCGTGAGTTCCACCATGGGTCCCGGCGTAAAGGTTGACCCGGGCAAGCTCAAAGAAGAAGCAGCCTGATCGCTTCTTCGTCCCCGATTTGAGGGGGTGCGGCGAGCCAGTACGCTGGTTGGTCGCTAGCCACACTGTTTCTCCGTTGACCTGCGCAGCCACTGCGCGTGTTTCCCGGTCGACACCACAACCGAATCCATCCTGCGCCACAGACATCCGGTGCTGAAATTGTTTCGCTGGCAACAGCGGACCGGCTCAGCTCAAAGGACTCGCCCGAGTCCGCCCGACGAGGCGAAGGTCCGCTTTTCCTGAACAGTCGGGAACCTCGGGCGTTCGTGCGTCGAAAGATGCCCGAACGCCTTTTTGTTTCCCTGAAAGGAGGTTTTCCCATGGAAAATCCCAATGCCGACAAAGTTGATCTGGTCGCCAAGATCTCTGAACTCTTCGCCACGTCTGATGCAGTGCTCCTGACCGAGTATCGCGGTCTGGCCGTAAAGCAGCTCGGCGCCCTGCGCGCCACCCTGCGCCCGGCCGGTGGATCGTTTCGTGTCTTCAAAAACACGCTGGTGCGCATCGCCGCCCACCAGAACGGTCTCGACGCCGACGCAATGTTGACCGGCCCGACGGCCATCGCCTTCGTCAAAGGCGATGCTGTTGAAGTCGCCAAGGCGCTGCGCGAGTTCGCCAAGACCAATCAGAACCTGATTGTCAAAGGCGGCATCCTGGGCACGAAAGTGCTCGATGCCAAGCAAGTGTCTGCCCTCGCCGACATGCCGCCGCGTCTGCAGGTGCTGGCTGAGATTGCCGGGCTGTTCGCCGCCCCGCTGTCGCAGTTTGCCAACCTTCTTGCCGCTCCGCCCCGCGACATCGCCTACGCCCTCCAGGCGCTGGTCGATAAGCAGGCCGCGTAGTTCTGCCCGCCAGCGCCGTGTTTTGCAGCGCTGGTCGATAAACAGGCTGTCTAACAACACTCAGTTCCACGGCTCGACGGCCTCGCTTGTCGATCCCCGTTTACCTCCGGCGACGAGACGTCGCCACCTCATAAGCACTCCGGCGCTCACGCGGGCGCCCCACACGAAGGAACACCAACACCATGGCTTCAGTACAGGAAATTCTCGACAGCATCTCCACCATGACCGTTCTTGAGCTCGTCGAGCTCAAGAAGGCGTTCGAAGAGCGCTTTGATGTCACCGCCGCCGCCCCGGCGATGATGATGGCTGCCGCTCCGGCCGCCGACGCCGCCCCCGCCGTCGAGGAGCAGGACGAGTTCGACGTCATCCTCCAGAGCTCCGGCGCCAACAAGATCGCCGTCATCAAAGTTGTCCGTGAGCTGACCAAGCTTGGTCTCAAGGAAGCCAAGGATCTCGTAGACGGTGCCCCCGGTGCGATCCTCTCCAAGGTCTCAAAGGACGACGCCACCAAGGCCAAGGCGTCGCTCGACGAGGCTGGCGCGACCACCGAGCTCAAGTAGTCCGCCCTCGGGCATTAGCGCCCGACCCTGCGTGAAGACGAAGGCCCGGCCCGAACCGGCCGGGCCTTTGCCGTTGAAACGCTGACCGAGCACACGACATGGGTAGAGCGCTGTCGGCTACCGTCTCGACATCAGGCTGCCGTGCGGGTGGCCGCGTAGTAAGGGGTATCGCAAATGGCTGACCACGCTGCATATATCGACGACATCGCCAAGTACACCACCACCGTGGACACGGCGGCCGTTGCCGGGATTGTCAAACACCTCGGTATCGCCCTGTCGGGTAAGGATTCGTCGCTGGTGTCGTGCTCCGACCAGAGCGAACTTGATCGCGTGCGCGAGAGCTGGTGCAAGAAGAAGCTGGCGCTGAGTAACGACGACGCCACCCTCAACGGCACAATCTCGGCAGTGTGTGAGCAAATGTCGGCCGACCGCTCGAAGCATCGTGTGACCTTTTACTACCTGGTCGCCGAGAAGCACGGGAAGCTCGCCGACCTGTCCTGACACGAAGGGCGGGAGGAGGGAGAAGAAGTTTCCCCGTCTTTTGCCCGTCGTTTCCCCGAAGTGCTTGACCGATGACGGGAAGGCGTTTACCCTTTCCCGCCAACAGATACTCAAGGAATCGGCCAAGCAGGCCGAGGTTCGGAGTCCAGGAACTTTTGGCGAATCCTCTGTTGGCACGCGTGCTAAGTTTGTCGGTTGCCGTGCGCGCCGTCTTTCCTTCGCAGTCTTGTAGTTCGACGGTGCGCGTCCACGATGACCCGGTTCTGCCTATTTTTGAGCGCCGGTATCGGGCATGCACGATCCAACCCTGCCTACCTTCCCACGAGGAGTGAGGACACTCATGTCCACCCCGCCGCCCCGTGAACGCTTCTCATTCGCCAATTTGGATGAGGTTCTCCCGCTCCCTGACCTGATCGACGTCCAGAAATCATCGTACCGGTGGTTCCTGGACTACGGCCTGGCCGAGGCATTCGCTGATATCAGCCCGATCGAAGACTTCAGCGGCACGCTGCGTCTTGAGTTCGAGTTCGATCCGTTTGATCCCGACCTGCGCCCCGAACCTAAGTACTCCGTGGAAGAGTGCCGCGAGAAAGACATCACCTTCTCGGCGCCGATCTTCGTGCGCGCCCGCTTCATGAACGCCGCCACCGGCGAAATCAAAGAGCAAACCGTCTTCATGGGTGACTTCCCGATGATGACGGACAAAGGCACCTTCATCATCAATGGCACCGAGCGTGTCGTCGTGTCGCAGCTCGTACGATCACCCGGCGTCATCTTCGCCCCGGGCCGTGATGCCAAGACGCTCGTCACCGGAACCATTCACCCCTACCGCGGTGAGTGGATCGAATTCGACGTGGAGCAGAAGCCCGGCAAAGACGTCACCGCTGGTGCGCGCGTGGCCCGCAAGCGTCGCCTCTCGATGTTCGTCATCCTGCGCGCCCTCGGCTTCACCGAAGAGCAGCACCCGGGATTCCTCGACCGTTTCGTCAATCACTTCTCCTTCCTGGAGGCCCAGTGGGAAAAGGAACGGGGCCAGTTCGCCACCCGTGAGGAAAGCCTCATCGAGATTTACAAGAAGGCCCGTCCGGGTGAGCCGCCGTCGATTGAATCGGCTCGTGCGTATTTCGAAAACGCGTTTTTCAACCCAAAGCGTTACGACCTCACTCGTGTCGGCCGTTACAAGCTCAACCGCAAGCTCGGCGAAGAAATCGTGCGGGTGCGCGACCTATTCAACCTAGATATCGACGTGCCGCAGATCGGCCACGACGTGCTCACCCCGGCCGAGCTGCTGGCCAGCTGCACGTACCTTCTCCACCTGGCGGACAGCCAGGAGGGCTACCGCCTGGACGATCAGGACCACTTCGCCAACCGCCGCATTCGCAGCGTCGGCGAGCTCATCCAAAATCAGGTTCGCGTCGGTCTGAGCCGGATGGAGCGTGTCGTCCGTGAGCGCATGACCACCCAGGACGTGGAGGCAATTACTCCGCAGACCCTGATCAACATCCGCCCGGTCGTGGCGGCGATCAAGGAGTTCTTCGGAACCTCGCAGCTGTCGCAGTTCATGGACCAGGTCAATCCCCTCGCCGGTTTGACCCACAAGCGTCGTCTGTCGGCACTCGGACCCGGTGGTTTGTCCCGTGAGCGCGCCGGCTTCGAAGTGCGTGACGTTCACTCGTCGCACTACGGCCGGATGTGCCCGATCGAAACCCCGGAAGGCCCAAACATTGGCCTTATCGGGAACCTCGCCACGTTTGCTCGGGTCAACGAATACGGCTTCATCGAGACGCCGTACCGCAAGGTGTCTGAGGGTCGGGTTTCCAACGACACCTCGTACCTGCCGGCCGACGCCGAAGAGGAATACGTCATCGCCCAGGCGAACGCCAACCTCGATGAAAACGGCACCTTTACTGGTGGCCGCGTCCTCGTTCGTCGGGCCCCGCAGGGCGCCTCGGTCCGTGTCGGCGCCGCCGGCAACAGCTACTCCTCCACGTCCGAAGTCGACTTCGTCGAACCGGGCGAAGTGGACCTGATGGATGTTTCGCCGAAGCAGATCGTTTCGATCGCCACGGCGCTCATTCCGTTCCTCGAGCACGACGACGCCAACCGCGCCCTGATGGGTGCGAACATGCAGCGCCAGGCCGTCCCGGTCGTGCGTCCCGAAGCTCCGTATGTCGGTACCGGTGTGGAAGCTCGCGCCGCCCGCGATGCTGGCGACGTCATGATGGCCGAAGGCCCCGGCGTTGTCAGCGAAGTAAGCGGCGAGCACGTCACCGTTACCTACGACGACGCCAAGCTCGGCAAGAAGATCTACCGCCTCGCCAAGTTCCGCCGCTCGAACCAGAACACGTGCATCAACCAGCGGGTCAAGGTCACCGAAGGCGACCGGGTTATTGGCGACGAAAATGGTCGTGGCAATGCCACCGTGTTGGCCGACGGACCGTCCACCGACATGGGCGAGTTGGCCCTCGGAAAGAACCTTCTCGTGGCGTTCATGCCATGGGAGGGCTACAACTTCGAAGACGCCATCATCTTGTCCGAGCGAATCGTACGAGACGACGTGCTCACCTCGATTCACATCGAGGAGCACGAAGTCGATGCCCGTGACACCAAGCTCGGGGCCGAAGAAATCACCCGGGACATTCCGAACCTTTCGGAAGAAATTCTGAAGGACCTCGACGAGCGCGGCATTATCCGCGTTGGCGCCGAAGTGGAGCCGGGCGACGTTCTCGTCGGTAAGGTCACGCCGAAGGGCGAAACCGAACTGACCCCCGAAGAGCGTCTGCTGCGCGCCATCTTCGGCGAGAAGGCTCGTGAAGTCCGCGACACCTCGCTCAAGGTGCCCCACGGCGAGTCGGGCAAGGTCATCGACGTTCGCGTCCTCACCCGTGAAGACGGCCACGAGCTTGCTCCCGGCGTCAACCAGTTGGTGCGGGTGTACGTCGCCCAGCGGCGCAAGATCCAAGAGGGCGACAAGCTCGCCGGACGCCATGGCAACAAGGGTGTTATCTCGAAGATCCTGCCGGTCGAAGACATGCCCCACACCGCCGATGGCATGCCCGTTGACATCATCTTGAATCCCCTCGGCGTCCCGAGCCGCATGAACGTCGGACAGGTTCTCGAAGCCCACCTTGGGTACGCGTCGCGCTGGGGCTGGGAAGGGGCGGAGAAGTCTCGTCCGCCGATTCGCGGCACCGAGTCCAAGACCCGTCCGAATACCACCCCCGCCGTGTGGTCGTCCACCCCGGTCTTCGACGGCGCCCACTGGGACGAAGAAGGCACTCGCCACACCACCATTCAAAACGCCTTCCGGACGATGAATCCCGAAGGCGCCGATGGCGATCGTCTGATGCAAGACGACGGCAAGATCCAGCTGTGGAACGGCCGCACCGGCGAGCCCTATGACCAGCGCGTCACCATCGGCTACATGTACATCTTGAAGCTCAACCACCTGGTCGACGACAAGATCCACGCCCGCTCCACCGGCCCGTACTCGATGATCACCCAGCAGCCGCTCGGGGGTAAGGCCCAGTTCGGTGGCCAGCGCTTCGGCGAAATGGAAGTGTGGGCTCTCGAAGCCTACGGGGCCGCCTATTGCCTGCAGGAACTTCTCACCATCAAGTCCGACGATGTGCTCGGTCGCGTCAAGGTCTATGAAGCGATCGTCAAGGGCGAAAACATCCCCGAGCCGGGCATTCCCGAGTCCTTCAAGGTGCTCATCAAGGAAATGCAGAGCCTCGTGCTCAACGTCAAAGTTGAGTCCAAGGCCGGCAACGAGATTGAAATGCGGGAGATGGACGAAGACGTCTTCCGCACGGCCGAGGAACTCGGTATTGACCTGTCCCGTCCGGAGCGTGGCTCCGACGAAGAAGACGCTCGCCGTGCTGCTGCACGGGCCGAGCGTTACTGATCACCACCCCGCTGAGATCTAAGAACCAGGTGCACAGTCTCCATGCTTGACGTTAACGATTTCGATCGCATCACCATCGGCCTCGCCACTGCCGACGCCATCCGCGGATGGTCCCACGGCGAGGTCAAAAAGCCTGAAACCATCAACTACCGCACCCTTCGGCCGGAAAAGGACGGCTTGTTTTGCGAGAAGATTTTCGGTCCGCAAAAGGACTGGGAGTGCTACTGCGGCAAGTACAAGCGGGTTCGTTTCCGCGGCATTACCTGTGAGCGTTGTGGGGTTGAAGTCACCCGGTCCAAGGTGCGTCGTGAGCGGATGGGACACATCGAATTGGCCGCTCCCGTCGTGCACATCTGGTACCTCCGCGGCACCCGTTCGTGGCTGGCCTATCTCCTCATGGGCACCGAAGCCAAAGAGGAATTGAAGGCCAAGCAACTCGAGAAGGTCATTTACTTCGCCGCCAACCTGGTGACCTGGGTTGACCCCGAGCGCCGTCAGGCCGACCTGCCCAACCTCGAAGCCGAACTGCGCGAAGAGCTTCAGCTCATCGAGCGCGACCGTGACCTCGACCTTGATCGACGCTTCAAGCAGCTCGAAGCAGATATTGAGGAACTGGAGAAGAACGGGGCCAAGGATTCCGAAATTAACGCCAAGCGCAAGCTGGCGGACAAGGAAATCGCTGGGATCCGCGATCGCTCGGCCGCTGAGTACGACCTGCTGAAGCGCACGTTCGACGAATTCAAGTCCCTCCACAGCCGCAAGATCCTCGAAGACGAGATGCTGTGGCGTGAGATGAAGGAGCGCTACGGGGATTACTTCCGCGGCGGCATGGGTGCCGACGCCATCAACTCACTGATCAACGAGCTTGACCTCGACGTGGAAGAGCAAAAGCTCCGCGCGCTTATCGATGCCCAGCCGGTCGAAGGTAAGAAGCCGCTTTCCCTGCAACGCAAGCAAAAGGCCATTAAGCGCCTCAAGATCGTCGCCGCCTTCAACCGCCGAGACGAAAACGGCAAGCGCAGTAACGACCCGCGCGCCATGATTCTCGGCGCTGTGCCGGTCATCCCGCCCGACCTTCGCCCCATGGTGCAGCTCGACGGTGGCCGTTTCGCCACGTCTGACCTCAACGACCTGTACCGCCGCGTCATCAACCGCAACAATCGTCTGAAGCGTCTCCTTGATCTCGGTGCCCCCGAGATCATCGTGAACAACGAGAAGCGCATGTTGCAGGAAGCCGTCGACGCACTGTTCGACAACGGCCGTCGTGGCCGGCCGGTGACCGGGCCGGGCAACCGTCCCCTCAAGTCTTTGTCGGACATGCTGAAAGGCAAGCAGGGCCGATTCCGCCAGAACCTTCTCGGCAAGCGCGTGGATTACTCCGGCCGTTCCGTGATCGTTGTTGGGCCCACGCTCAAGCTGCACCAGTGCGGTTTACCGAAGCTGATGGCCCTTGAGTTGTTCAAGCCGTTTGTGATGAAGCGCCTCGTCGACCAAGAACTGGCGCAGAACATCAAGTCGGCCAAGCGCATGGTTGAGCGTCGCCGGGCCCAGGTATGGGACGTCCTTGAAGAAGTCATCAAGGAACATCCCGTGATGCTGAACCGTGCTCCCACGCTCCACCGTCTCGGCATCCAGGCGTTTGAACCGGTACTGGTCGAAGGCAAGGCCATTCAGCTCCATCCGCTCGTATGCACGGCCTTCAATGCCGACTTCGACGGGGACCAGATGGCTATCCACCTGCCGTTGTCCGCCGAGGCCCAGGCTGAAGCTCGCATCCTCATGCTGTCGGCGAACAACATTTTGTCCCCGGCTCACGGTCGTCCGATTGCTGTACCGGCCCAGGACATGATCATCGGCACGTACTACCTCACCCTCCAGCGTGATGGAGTGAAGGGCGAAGGCCGTCACTTCCGTCATTTGTGGGAAGTGGAGCGGGCGTACGACAACAAAGACATTCACCTGCACGCCAAGATCACGCTGCGGTCCACCGATCCTCGGTATGGCGCCGTAGAAGGTGGCGACCCCGTCCTGTTGGAAACGACACCTGGCCGCCTTATCTTCAACCAGTCCATTCCGGCTGATTTTGGATACGTCAACTACGTCCTGAAGAAGAAGGAGGTCACGTCGCTCGTTGAGCGTCTGGCCACCGAGTACCCGAAGGCGGTCGTCGCCGAAACCCTCGACGCCATCAAGAACCTCGGCTTCCGGTACGCTGCGCAGTCCGGTCTGTCGATCTCGATCAACGACGTGCAGACGCCGGCCGCCAAGCGGGAAATCCTGGACCGTCACGAACTCGAAGCACTGAAGATTGAGAAGAACTTCGTGCGCGGCATCTTGACCAACGACGAGCGTCGTGAGCAGGAGATCAACATTTGGACCGAGGCCACGGCCGAAATCCAGAAGGCGATGCAAGATGTGCTGGACGCCGATCCGATGAACCCCATCAACATGATGGTTGGTTCGGGCGCTCGCGGCAACGCTCTTCAGGTCCGCCAGATCGCCGGTATGCGCGGCCTCGTGTCGAACCCGAAGGGCGACATCATTCCCCGCCCGATCAAGTCGAACTTCCGTGAAGGCCTCTCGGTTCTCGAGTACTTCATCTCGACCCACGGTGCCCGCAAGGGTCTCGCTGACACGGCGCTGCGTACCGCCGACTCTGGGTACCTGACCCGTCGTCTCCACGACGTCTCCCAGGAGCTCATCATCCGGGAAGAGGATTGCGGCTCCATCCGCGGTCGCTACCTGGACTACGTGGGCCCGGACACGGCCAACAAGCGCGGCTACCTGGAAACTTCATTGCTCGGCCGCTTCCTGGCCGAGGGCGTCACGTGCGCCGACGGCACGGAATACGACCGTGGTACCGATGTCACCCAGGAAATTCTCGATCACATCCGTGACGACGAGACCATCACCCGGGTCCGTGTCCGCACGGTCCTCGCCTGCGACGCCGAATACGGGGTCTGCATGACCTGCTACGGCAAGTCCATGGCGTCGGGCCGCACGGTTGAGCTCGGTGAATCCGTCGGGGTTATCGCCGCCCAGTCCATTGGCGAACCGGGGACCCAGCTCACCATGCGTACGTTCCACACCGGTGGCGTTGCCGCCGGTAAGGGCGAGTCGCTTGACATCACCGCCGGTCTTCCCCGCGTCGTCGAACTCTTCGAAGCTCGTACGCCGAAAGGCAAGGCCGTCCTCATTCGAAACTCCGGCGTGCTCCGCCAGGGTGAAGAGGACTCCAAGCTCCGCAACTTCATCGTCCTCGCCGACGACGGAACCGAGGAGCTGTACAGCGTGCCTATCAAGGCCAAGTTGTATCCGGTTGTTGTCGACGGTGGTCACATTGCTGCCGGCGAAGCCCTCAACGAAGGTCCGCTCGACCCGAAGGAAATCCTCGACATCCGGGGCATCCGCGCCACCCAGGAATATCTGGTGGACGAGGTTCAGAAGGTGTACCGCGATCAGGGCGTGTCGATCCACGACAAGCACATCGAGCTCATCGTGCGTCAGATGCTCAAGCGCGTGTCTGTGCAGGATTCTGGCGAGTCCACGTTCTTGCCGGGCGAGCGCGTTGATGCCCGTATCTTCGGCATCATCAACCGCCAACTCCGCGATGAGGGCAAGGTTTCGGCTGAAGGTCGTCCCGAGCTGATGGGTATCACCAAGGCGTCGCTGGCTACCGAGTCGTGGCTGTCTGCCGCCTCGTTCCAGGAAACCACCCGGGTGCTGACCGAAGCTGCAATTGAGGGCCGTTCCGACAGCCTTCTCGGTCTCAAGGAAAACATCATCATCGGCAAGCTGATTCCGGCTGGTACAGGAATGCCTCGCTACCGTGACGTTGGCATCGAAGTCGAAGGGGCAATCGCCACGATTGGTTCGGCGTCAGAGAGCCGTGAGGATCTCGCCGCCTGGTTGGCCGGTATCAACGCCGACCTTCCGCCAGCGCCTGTCGCCACGTTCGACGAATCGGTGTTGACGGCTCTCGCCGTGGACGAAGCCGATGCCGAAGTGCGCCGCGCTGAAGCTCTCCGTGTCCTTGGCGGCCTCGAGGGCTAGCGCTCAATTGCTGGCCGATCCGGGTTGACCGTTCCGGCAACGATCAACCCGGATTTGTTCCTCCTCTGGGGGAACGGCTGCGGTTCGGGGGTCTCCCGTGGTCCGCTAAGATTTCCCGCCTCGTACGTCCGGCCAGTCCGAACCGCTTCGAGTCACCCGGAAAGCCTGTCTTTTGGGCCGTCCGCGCACGTCTTATACATCCTGTCTTGTCCCGTGTCGTCGTAGTCGCAACGTTTTCGAGGTTCTTCG
>JAYVSS010000420.1:0-9527 GCA_043775075.1 Acidimicrobiia bacterium | reverse complement strand
CGCTCGATGACCGCACCGGCATAACTGTCGAACCACGGCCGACGACGCGACCTCGAACGGCCGAGCGGTTCAGGAAAGCCGCCCAAGCACACCAGATCTAAATAGTCGTCCTTCGTCACGTCACTCCGGCACGACACTGCGTCGAGACCCCCAAACGCACGATCGATGAAGCCGCCGTCCGTGCCATCGATCTCGGCACGCGACAACGGCCACAACTCGATGACCTCCATCCGCCCCGCCAGCGACTCCGTCATGCCCGGCGTCGCCAACAACCGAGTGGAGCCCGTCAACACGAAACGCCCCGGCCGCCGATCACGGTCAACCGTGGCCTTGATCGAACGCATCAACGCCGGCACCAACTGGATCTCATCGATGATCAACGTCTTCGCTCGACGCTCCACAAACCCATCGGGGTCCTCCATCGCGGCACGGCGCTGCGCCGTATCATCAAGCGTCACCAACTCAACGTCGTCACGGCGCCGCACCACCTCCGACATCAGCGTGCTCTTGCCCACCTGACGAGCACCATTCACCGCCACTACCGGCGTGTCCCCCAACGCCGACAGCACCGACGCCAACGCAAACCGCTCGATCAACGATCCGGACACACGTCCCACTCTAGCCATAAACGCCGAGGGTCTAACGTCGTTTCCGTCTCGGGTGCCGGGGGAAAATCGTCTCGGAGGACCGAACACGAAAACCACAGTGCGTGCTCAATGCGGGCGGCGTTTCGGACGCTAGGCCGGGGCGCGAAAAGGGCGCAAGGGCGCGGCGAGGGCGCGCAATACCTGTCATCTACGGTCATGACAGGCCACGAACGGCGCCTCGAAAATGGGCCTGACCGGCGCAGATACCTTCTGACCAGCCACAACGAAAACGGGCCAAGCGGGTTCGACTCCCCCCCACCTCCACAAATATATTTCCGCTGTTCACAGCAATAAGGACGGCTAAACGCCGGCATGATAGCTATCGAAAAGCATCGAAATCCGGGACGATGGGCGAGAAGGGCGCGCGGTCGCGCGGGACACTGCGTTAACGATGGGCCCGACCCTGCGCCACGGTTGCGCTGACCAGCAATGATGACCGCCGCACGGTCCAGCGCGGTCGAGACGGGGTCGCCATTCCCCCTTACCTAAAGGGATGCCATGATCCGTGTCGTCCTTGTTGACGATCAGGAACTCGTCCGGTCGCGATTCGCCGCGATCATCGACGCCCATGACGACCTGGAGGTTGTCGGTGAGGCACGCGATGGAGCAGAGTCGTTGAACCTCATCGAGCGCACCCGGCCCGATGTCGTGCTGATGGACATCCGTATGCCAGGAACCTACGGAATCACCGCGACTCGTGCGCTCGTCGCGCGAGGCGACCCGTGCCGCATCCTGGTGCTCACCACGTTCGATCACGACGACTACGTATGTGAGGCGCTGACGGCCGGTGCGAGCGGTTTCTTGCTCAAGGACATGCCACGGCACCGCGTCATCGACGCCATACGTCTGGTCCGTGCGGGTGATGCGCTCGTCGCGCCGTCGCTCATTCGCCAGCTCATTGAGGCCTACATCAGACGGCCGCGAGCGACCGCAACTACAGCTCGCCTCGCCCGTCTGTCCATCCGAGAGACCGAGGTGCTCCGACTCGTCGCAGCCGGGTGCTCGAACGCGGAATTCGCCTCAGCTCTCTTCATCGCCGAGACGACCGTCAAGTCGCACGTCGCGCCCGTGCTCACCAAACTCAACGTGCGTGACCGCGTCCAGGCCGTCGTACTCGCGTACGAATCAGGGCTCGTCCGACCCAACGAGGCGACGACTGCCCCCGCAGGCGACTGGTGAAACGCAGACGATCAGGATGAGCGTGCCCGATCCGGTCGGCAGTCAGTGGCTGACGGCGACGCCGAGGGCGATCAGCCAGATCGCATCCGGCGCGAAAGCCAAGAACGGCGGCGAGGCGACGCTGCCGCCGAGATCACTACGGCAACGAGCGCCGACACAAAGCCGAACCACCGCGATAGCGCAGCACGTCGGAGCGCCGCGATGCGCACGCACCGGCCGCCAGCCCGATGCCCATGAACGAAGCGAACGGCACCATGTCGACGACGTTCCACGCTGCCGGGAGGAGCCCGCGCTCACCTCGTGGACCACCCATCCCATCCGGGCCGCACCAGCCGAGCCCGCACGCCAGTCCCACGAGGACCACGCGCATGCCGAGCCCGGCAAGCAACCCGGCATCGCCCTCGTCACGCAAACGGGTCACGAGCGTCGAGGCGAGCAGGGCACACCGCACGGCGGCGACGCGAAAGGTACCCTCGCCGTGGGCGAAGACAGCGTCGGTCATCGCCGCGGCGCCCTTCCGTCACGCTGCGGGGATGTCGGGGGAGCGCAGTCAGGGAGCCCGGCCAACTGCGGCGATGGCGGCCGCAACACCGATCACTACGGGGCGTAGGCTCGCCGGCCGGGCCCGGTCCGACTGAGCGCCGAACGGCGCGTCGATCCCGGAGTTGGTCATCGTCGACTTTCGGACGCCGGACGTTGACTGCGGGATTACGGTCGATGAATTGTTTCTTCGTTGCAGTACTTGTAGAACGACGTGATCGTGGAGAGCCTGCGACAGATTGTTGAGCGCATCCGACCACTCTCTACCATTGACCGAGCGAACAATTTCGATATGTGCACGTTTGATATCGAACAAACCCAGCCGACTATCACCGCACCAGGTAGCGAACATTCGAAGATCCGTTGCGTAGCTTTTTCGAGTGACTTCGCCGTAGCCGGCAAGGAAACCGGCGAGCGCGACTAGTTCGGGTGTGGATGATCGCTGCTCGATTGCGGCGAGCATTGTTGATGTTTCAGGCATGAGTGCCCCTTTTGGACCCAAACCCCCTCGGCGACGCGACATCCTTCAGCGAGGCGACGCGCTCGCGGTTCATTTACAGGTCACCATACGATCGTTCGCCCGGATGGTTATGGTGGGCGAATGCGAGTGTTGTTCTCCTCTCCTTCCGCCCTGGGCCATGTCCATCCAATGGTCCCCCTCGCCCGGGCACTTCACGAACGAGGCCACGACGTTCGCTGGGCTACCGGCCCCGACGCGTGCGGTCGCGTCGAACAGGCTGGAATCACGGCGGTGCCCGTCGGGCTCAGCGCCCGCCAACAACGAGCCGAGTATTGGCGACGTTATCCTGAAGCCAAGGACCTACCCGGCGAGGAACTACCCGCCCATATGTTCCCCAAGATGTTTGGTGCGGTGAGCACACCGCCGCGGCTGGCTGATCTCCTCCCACTGACCCGGCAATGGCGACCAGCCATAATCGTGCATGACGCTGCCGAACTCGCCGGCCCGATCGCCGCCGCCGCCATCGGCATACCCCACATCACCCACGCCTACGGCGCCCTCATCCCCGAATCGAGAGTTGCGGCCGCCGCTGTGGAGGTGGCGTCGCTGTGGGCCGAGGTAGGCCTCGAACCGCGACCCTACGGAGGAAGCTACGACCATCTGTACCTCGACATTTACCCGCCGGCACTGCAACCCCCCGGCGGCGATCACGTCGGCCGTCGACAGTTGCTTCGACCCGTCCCCTTCGATGCCGTCGCCGGCGAATCGCTCCCACCCGAACTTGCTGGCGATATGGACCTGCCGCTCGTATACCTCACCTTCGGCACGGTCTTTAATGACAACGACACCTTTCGCGCCGCACTCGCCGGTATCCGCGACCTCGACGTGAGACTGATCGTCACCGTCGGCCCCGACGGTGACCCGGCCGGATTCGGGGCTCAGCCCCCCAACGTTGTCGTCGAGCGTTACATCCCCCAGACGCTGCTCCTGCCGGTCTCTGATGTCGTTGCCTCCCACGCCGGATCAGGAACCGTCCTCGCCTCCCTCAGTCACGGCATCCCACAGCTCTGCATGCCCCAAGCCGCCGACCAATTCGGCAATGCGGTAGCGGTCGCCAAAGCAAGTGCCGGGATCGCCGTGAAACCCCACGAGGCCAGCCCAGCGAGCATCGCCGACGCCGTCAGCCAACTCCTCAACGAACCCGAATACCGGCGAAACACCCGCATCGTGGCCGACCAAATCGCCTCCATGCCATCACCCCACGACGTCGCCGCACTACTCGAATCATTCACCTGAACCGCCACCCCAACTCCCGCCGGCCGGGCCACAAGATTTTTCTGGCCACTACCTCCGAATGTGGGTTGACCTTCTGGCCCATGCCTAGCTCGGCTATTGCCGTATCGCCGCGCCGTTCGGGGACGAACGTCAACTAAATCGACCCGCGCAACCGGTCACTTCCTGCAACGGCTCAAGACCGGCCCGCATCGCTGCACCTGGTCGAGTGGCACAAACCTCATCCGAACACTGACAGAGGGGACGCGACACGGGACGATCGAGTCGACCACTCACAGTGCCACAATGGCCGAGCTCAGCTCGCCGATTTCGGCGATCAAGCAGCTCGTCGAGGCGGGCAAGGCGAGGTCGGCGGCGTCAAGGCGGGACCCGGCGATGTCTCGTCATCGGGTGAGGGATCGGACCACGAACCTACGAGTCACTCCGTCAAAAGGTGCAGGAACTCGACGGTGAGCGCGGTGTGTCAACGTGGCTGAAACCCGTGGTTTCAAGTGCCGCTGCAACGCCCGCCTGATGCCCATTCGATGCCGCCAGTCCGGCGGAAAGCTGACCAGGCGGCCAAAGATACTGCCCTAGCCGAGCTCGTCAACGCGCTTGCCGTTATTGACAGTGGCATTCAGGCCGCGTGGAGTTTCAACCTTGCGCTCCGCGCCCGTGGCCTAGGCACCGCCTATGCCACGATGCTCAACTCCAAGTCCGATGAGGTCGCCGCGGTCCCCCGCCTTCTGGAACGCTCCTTCGACATCGGATGCGCCGCTGACGAGTACGTCCAAAAGCTGCAAACCACCCAACCCACCAAGAAGCGAGACAACCGATGACCGCAACCAACGACGTGCAGATCGAACGCACCTTCAACGCCCCGATCGACCTCATCTGGGCAATGTGGACAGAACCCGAACACTTCGCCAACTGGTACGGCCCGAGAGGCGCCAAGATTCCCCGGGCAGACATGGACGTCCGCGTCGGGGGTCGACGTCACATCGCCATGGCCATGGACACGCCGCGCGGTCCTATGGAGATGTTCTTCGTTGGCGAATACCGCGAGGTTGACCCGAAAACCCGACTCGTGTACACCGAGTCAATGGCCGACACCGACGGCAGGCCCATGACCTCCGAGCAGATGGGCATGCCACCAGGAGCGCACCTGGAGACGTCGATCGTGGTCGAACTCGAGGACCTCGGCAACCGCACCAACATGGTGATGACGCATATCGGCATACCCGCCGACTCCCCGGGCGGCCAGGGATGGGCGATGGCCATCGCCAAGCTGGAAGAGCGAGTCGCCGACCTCAGAAAATGAGCAGTTCGACCAGAACCCCGAAACCAGCCGAGTCGCCGTTGTGGGAACTCATCGACGAACTCCGCCAACACGACGATGGCATCGAGGAAGGAATCATCATGGGCGGCCGATCTGCCCTTGTCTCCGGCCAGTTCCTCGGCATCGTCGACTGCAGGGCTTCGGCATGGTCGTGAAACTCGCACGCGGCCGCGACGTCAATAACCCGATCATGCCGACCAGATCGACGTCAACAGCCGTCTCAGAGCGGACCGGGTTCGGCCCCGCACAGGCATCGCACGGTGGTCGTAGAAGGCGGTGTCGAAGCAGGAGTGGCGGGAGGTGCTGGGGGCAGCTTGGTGGTCTTCGGACCCGGTACAGACGATCCCGATGGAACTGAAACCGAGGGAGCGCTCACGGCTGGCGACCGGCCAGCCGTCGACGCCGATTCGGGTAACGCCGATGACGGTAGACCCTCCCTCGTTGCGGCGGTTGGAGGCGATGTTGACGAGACCGGTGTCGACGCAGAGACCGGTGAGACGGGCAATCGCGTGACGGCAGTGGGGCGCACCCCGGTTACCGATCTGAGCCGAGTCGACGTGGTCTGTATGCGCACGCACACTCGGTGTTTCGCCGACGACGACGGGCAGTGCATGGGCTTCTTGACCGCCGACACCGACCGCAGCGGCGCTGATGACAGCACCGCCCCAATTGCCATGACCGACAGGACGAACCTCAGTATCGGCTGCCTCGTCATGTTGCCGCTCCTTGCGCTCGCTGGAAACGCTACATGCCCCCGGTACCCCCGGGGCATGTAGCTAAAACAAGTCGTCTCCGGGTGGGCGGTTATGGAAGGTTCATGAAGAACGCACCCATCCCGTGGGTCGCGGCGTACAGCCGGCGAGTTCCGGGGACGATCGTTAGCCCCGGGGTTTCGACGATCGGCAGGCCGGTCCCCGCCACCTCCCACGATGCAACTCCCTTTGGCAGGCGAAGCACGCCGAAGTCCGACGACGCATACAGGTCACCGGTGACGTTGTCATAGGCAACGTCGGTGATCGGCAGGTCCAGCAGGTTGCCGCTGATGTTGGTCCATGTGGCAGCGTTCGTGGACGGATTCACCCGCACGTCGAACACGTGGCCGGGAGTGGAAGGCGTGGCTGCGGTGTACCCACTGAACGACACGAATGCGTGGTTGGCATCCGCCGGATCGATGGCGATGCCCGTCACGAAACGGTTCGGACTTGCTGTCACGTCGATCCGGGCGAACGTCACAGCGCTGGCCGGTTCGGCCGCTGCGTTCCGGGAGATGAACACCCGACCGGTGGTGGTGGCCGCCCACAGCGTGCTCGTGTCTCCTGGAGCTCGTTCGACCGCACCGACGTTTCCGCCGGACCTGGTCCCCGGTGCAACGGCCGTCAGCGGGCTGACCCCCAACTTCACCCAATCACCACAGCCAGCCTGGTCGGCCGCGGTGGTGAACTCGGAGCAGTTCGCTTCCAGATAGGCCTGGTCGCCACCGTTGTCCTTGGTGCGCCAGACGGACCTGAGCCCGGCGAACATCGAACCACCGACCACCGGGTCAGCAATGATCGGCATGTAGAACAGCGCGGTCTCGCCACCCTTGTACAACGGGGCGGAAGTGATCACCCACTTGGTCGGATCACCGCCCCGGAAGTTGGTGTCGGTTGCCTGGTTGAAGAACGTGTTGAACCGGACGGTCGGGTTCACCGCATCGAAGCCGGACTGGCCACCATCGCCGTAGATGGACTGCACCCAGTTCTTGGACGAACCGGAGTACAGCCATGTCCCATTGTCCTGCGTGCCGCCCATCAGTTCCCCGGTGGGGTTGTTGGGATTCACGGAGATCGACTGGAACTGCAGTGTGGTGAGGCCCTCGTTGAGGCTGTAAAGGTTAGTGGGCACGGCCGAGAGCATGCGGGAGCACGCCGCCTTGCCCACAACATCCAGCGGCCGCGTCGCGCATTGGGCAGACACGTCCGAGAAGTCGCCGCTGGACCGCACCACACCGCCGTCGGAGCCTTCCCAGAAGATGTCCGGGTTCTGGGGATTGAACACAATGGCGTGCTGGTCGGGGTGGATGCTGTTGCCCTGGGCATCCACCGTCATGTCGGTGAACGTACGTCCCGAGGCGTCAGCGTCGCCGGCCGTGGTGGACCGAAGCACGGCCCTGGCGTTACCAATGGGGTAACCGAGGTCGTCGTACTGGTAGGAGCCGATGACGTACACGGTGTCAGGTGCTCCGGCCGGGGTCGCCACGTCCTGGTCGTACCAGCACTGTCCCGTGCAGAAGTTGCCAGTCGGGAAGCGTGGATCAGCCAGGTTAATTGAGCTCAACGAGATCCACAACGCCGAGTTGGCGCTGTTATCCGCGAGGAGCGAAGCATCGTCTGTCCGGAAGAGCCCCGCTGGAGTGATCTTTTGATTGCCATTCGTGGCGTAGATGCGCGTCTTGTTGTTCTTCACCGTGACGGCGAACTGGGTGCGATCGGTGCTGGCCGCCGGCAAGGAACCCGTGAAGACCTTTTTAAACGACGCTGCGGCCTGGGAGCGCCAGATGCCCAATTGGTACGCGCTGGCGTACACCGTCGTGGGATCCCGTGGATCCAACGCGAGGTCGGTGACCCCCCTTATCGATCCTGCTGTGGCTGCGTTCCAGATCAGCGTCCAACTGGCGCCACCGTCGGCGGAGCGATATACCCCGAAGTCGGGCAATGGGCTACCGGTGGTGCTGGTGGCGCCACCAGAGGAGGCGATGCCACGAACGGCGCGGGCAGTACCGATGTAAAGCACTGACGGATTCGTCGGGTCGACGACAACGGCCGAGATGGCACGGGCCTTCGTGACGGCCAAGCTCGCCGGCAGTTGCGCCCACGTCTGGCCGCCATCGGTGGACTTGTACAGGCCGACGCCGGCTTCCGAATCGCCTGAGGCGTTCGCCTCACCTGTACCGGCGTACAGCGTGTTACCCGACGCATCGTTAGGGTCCTGGGCCAACGACCCGATTGCGTTCGACTGCAGACCTGCCGACGAGAACTTCCAGCCGGGATTGTTGGTGTGCAGTGCATGGTCGGTGATCCAGACACCACCGCCCGCCGCGCCCATCCACAGCCGACAGCGGCCCTGGTTGCAATTGCGGTCCACGACAAGCGCAGTGACCCGACCGGCCGTGACGAAGTCCTTGCCGGTGAAGTTCAGGACGGCGGGTTGTTGGGCCACTGTGGGCCCAATAGCGTTCCAGAGCAGCGCCCCCTTCTTACTGCCGGAGTTGCCGCGAATCTTGATCGACTCGAAGGCGCGTGCCGCGCCATCGATCTGATCAGCGCTCACGTTGTCGGCCGGATACGCACGAAGCGCCGCCTGCTCATCGGCAAGTCCACTGAGACGATCGCCTTCGCCACTGGCGCTCGGTTTGTCTGCCTGGCTACCGGCATCAGGGTCGCCGCCCTTCATGACGGCTGCGTAGCCGCCCCCGCCCAAGTTTTCTTTCGCCCAGTCCGCTTTCTCGGCAAACGCCCGCTCGGCCCGCCATTCGTTGATAGCACCCGGCCCAGCCATGCCCAATGCCAGTGTTGCAGCAAGCGCTGCCGCGCCCGCCACCTTCTGTCGTGCTTTCATGCCGTTCCCTCCGGTCGTTACAAGAGAACGATATTTACCACAGACGCCCTGGCCCTTGACGGCCAGATTCAGTTCTGAGCAGGAATTCATCCCACTCGACCGAGACGGTCACAAGGCGTTGGTCTGCGTAAATCAGCCCTTGCGGGCCCAGGCCAGTGTCGATGTCGAAGTGGCCGCTGCCGATCCATCGCCCGGCATCCACGCAGGCGACCTGGATCTCCGTCACCCGGGCTCTAGGACCATGCTGTCCGTGATCATGAAGTTTTGGTAGCTGCCGAACACCCCGGTCCCCACAAAACGGCCAAGACGTGCACCACCGAGTCAGGGCTCTGTGTGGTGAAAGAGTGGAGTCCTGTGACCCCTTATGAAGCCATCATTGCCAAGCGCGACCTCCGTATGTACACAGATCAAGTGATCCCCGATGACGTGATGCGGCGATTGCTCCAGGCCGGTCGTATGGCGGGCAGCGCCAAGAACATCGAAGCCAACCGGT
>JAYVSS010000419.1:0-13458 GCA_043775075.1 Acidimicrobiia bacterium | reverse complement strand
AGAACTCGCCTCGGAGTCCGTTTTGGTCATCCGGCGGCGGTGATGGTGGGCTGCTCACAGAAACCAATAGGCCGTTTCGGGCCATCACTCCCCACGATTGCGCTTGGGTGTCACCGCCAATGGTGTCGAAGACGAAGTCGATATCTTTCGTTGCGTTGCTCAAGGTCTGGGTGCGGTAATCAACGAACTGATCGGCGCCCAACGACTCGACGAACGGGCGGCTGGTCGACGAGCCGGTGGCCACCACAAACGCTCCGCGAATTTTGGCAATCTGAACCGCCAAAGACCCGACCCCACCGCCGCCACCGTGAATTAACACCCGTTGTCCGGGGGCCACGTTGCCCATCGTGACCAGTGCGTCCCAAGCGGTGATGCCAGCAAGCGGAAGTACCCCTGCCTCGATGTGCGAGATCCGTTTCGGCTTCATCGCGACGTGGTCTTCGTTCACTGCCACATACTCTGCATACGTACCATTTCGGGCGATCGCCGGGAGGGAATAGACAGCATCACCAATAGCGAACTTCGTCGCCTTCTCGCCGACCTGATGAACCACCCCGGAGACATCCCAACCGAGGGTCAGTGGCATCTCATGCTTGAGCATCGCACTAAGGAGACCGTCGCGAACCTTCCAGTCCACCGGGTTCACTGACGTGCCGACGACCCGGATCAAGACATCGTTGTCGAGCAATGGTGGGGTGGGGGCGTCTTCATATTGGAGGGCATTGACGTCTCCGTAGGCATGTATGCGAATTGCTTTCATTGCGGTCGTCCGTTCGTTCGTGGGTCGGGGCATCCAGCGCCTGTGCCTGCGTCGCGTTGATCCGTGGAGAGCCTTCCCGCTCCGCGCAGCACGACGCAGGCACGCGGTCGATCCCAAAGGGATCGGCGATGCACTACCCCTCACGAACGGCGTTCAAACCTGCCAAACGCCAGCTTCTTGGAGCACGCACGCCTCCGCGATAGCCGTTTGCCCCACATGATTTTTGGGTAATGCCGATGGTCCCGATCGCCTGACGCGTTTCACGACGGGCCAATGAAGACGAAGGAGCAATTCAGCTATGTCGAAATTTTTCGTATGGGCCCCGAACGCAGATTCGGTGGGCTTGGTCCTCACGGGTGACATAGACAGCGCCAACGAATCCGCCCGCGACATCGCGGAGATGATTCGTGGCGACGACGGCGTCTGGAGAGTGGACGCTGAAGCGTTCGACGGTGATCGATATCTCTTCCGCGTTCGGCGGGGTGATGAGCACTGGGATCGCATTGATCCCCGGGCACAGGAGGTTACGAACTCGGTTGGGTGCAGTGTGTACCGTGACCCGCCCACGCCGCCGCCGCGTTCTTTTGTTGTACGACGGCGCGAAGAATTGGTCGTCTATGAACTTCATTTTGGAACGTTCGGTGGTGATTTTGATGGCGTCTTGGTACACCTTGATGCGCTCGTTGATCTCGGTGTTACCGCTGTCGAAGTGTTGCCAGTTGCTGAATTTGCCGGAGATCTTTCGTGGGGATATAACCCGGCACTGCCGTTCGCCGTGGAGTCGAGCTACGGAGGCCCGCAGGCGTTTCATCGGTTCGTGGAGGGGTGCCACGTGAGGGGTTTGTCCGTCATCCTTGACGTCGTGTTCAATCACCTCGGGCCCAGCGACCTTGATCTGTGGCGTTTCGACGGCTGGGGTGAAGACGATGGTGGAGGGATCTATTTTTACAACGACTGGCGGGCGGAGACGCCATGGGGCGCGACCCGGCCGGACTACGGGCGGGCCGAGGTGCGTGGGTACCTGTTGGACAACGCCCGTATGTGGCTGAACGAGTTTCAGGTAGATGGTCTGCGTCTTGATTCCACTGTCAACATCCGCAACGTCCACGGGCATGGCGGACCAGACGGGGACCTCGAGGACGGGTGGTCATTCCTCTGCGAACTTACCGACACGTTGCACCGCGAGTTCCCCGGGCGCCTGCTGATCGCCGAGGACCTCCAGAGCGATGCGCGCGTGACCCTTCCAACGGCGGAAGGTGGTTTGGGGTTTGATGCCCAATGGGCGGGCGGATTCGTTCACCCTGTTCGACGGGCGCTGATTGCTCTCAACGACGAAGATCGAAATCTTGATGAGGTATCTGCGGCAATCACTGCGCCCGAAGGCTTTCGCCGCGTTCTCTATACGGAAAGCCATGACGAAGTGGCGAACGGAAGCACTCGGGTGCCAGCGGAGGTCGATGAATCGGATCCCCACTCCGTCGTGGCGATGCGACGCAGCGCACTGGGGGCGGTGTTGGTGATGACGTCTCTCGGTATTCCGATGATCTTTCAGGGCCAGGAATGGGGTGACGAAGACTGGTTCGATGATCGCAACGCGTTGCGTTGGGAGCGGCGGCACGAACGATCGCAGACCGTCTCCATGTGGCGCGACCTGATCGCCCTTCGTTCCGGAAAAGATATGCGCACGTTGGGTCTCATGGGCGACCAGGTTTCTGTGGACCGACCGGTAGAGGGCATTCTCGTGGTTCGGCGCTGGGGCCTTGGGGGACCTGATGCCAGCACCATCGTCGTGTTGAACTTCACAAATCGCCGAAAAGAGGGAGTTCCCTTTGCAACGATTGTCGATAATCACTGGGACTGTTTGTTTTCGTCGAATGCCTATTTTGGCGAAGATCTGGGCGAGAACGAGGTGGTGCTTGTCGAAGAGGGTCGTTGCAACGTGGGTCCGTACGGAGCGCTGATATTTGGGAAATGAAACCGCTTGCGGTGAGAGAGTTTGAATCCTGCCCACGCCGGGTAGTGGTGATCATTGCCGATCCCCGGCACCCAAGGAGCAGATTCCCCATGCACACTTATCCAGCCCGTAGATCGAAGAAGCAAGTCATGGCGATTCTCGTTGCGTCGCTGCTGGCGGCCCTGATGGTTCCGACGCCGTCAGGCGCGGCCAAGCGGCGTCGCGTCACGCGAAGAGTAGTTGCCCCTTCCCTCATCGTTCGTGTCCTCGGTGACGCACAGACGGTGCAAGCGGGCCAAACCGCTAAGTACTCGTTCGCCGTGACGACGAAGGGGAAACTGAGCGCGCTCCCAACATTCGATGTTCCTGAGGTCCCGCCGGGAGTGACCGCAACCATCACGGCGGTGTCCGCGACATCGTACGAGTTGCAGATGACCACTTCCACGACGGCCATCGGAGGCTCGGCTGTGTACGTGCTGAGGGGACGCGCGGGGAACTTGCAAACCACGGCACTCTTCCGTCTTTCGGTCACGGCGGCCCCGACGACGACGTCGGCATCGACGGCGTCAACGTCCACCGTTGTCGGCGATTTCGGTCTGATCGCTGACACCCAGAGTCGTGTCGTTGTGCCCGGTGAAACCGCCACGTTTGGCATTCGGGTTGATCGGCGAAACTTTGTCGAACCAGTGTCCATGCGAGTGGAGGGTCTTCCCGGCGGAGTTGAGGCGAACTTCGCCCCGGAGCCGACGCAGGCCAACACCAATCTGTACGTCACCCCGTCCGTTCAGACTCCTTCGGGTACGTACCTGATCGTCATCACCGGTTCGGCCCGCGGTCTTACCCGCACCGTGTCTACCCGCCTGATCGTCCGTCGTGTCGGATCGTTCAATTTCCGCGTTTCGCCCACGGCCCTCACCGTTGCCGCCGGAACGAATGCGGCAACGAACGTGATCGTCACTCCGCTGACGACAGACGCCGGAGTGCCGAACGTAGTGCTCGAACTCCTAAATGTCCCGGTCGGGGTCGCCCTCCAAACGGTGTCCACCGAAGGGCAAACTTCCCGCCTTGTTCTGTCCACGACCGTGAACACTCCCGCAGGTACCTTCCCGATTTCGATCGTTGGGCGCAGCGGCACGTTTGCTCGGACCACGGTGCTCACGTTGACCGTCACTCGAACGGTCCCCGGGTTCGGTATCTCCGCCGAGCCGACGACGCTGAACGTGTCGAAAGCAAGCACGGGTAGCTACGCCATAACGGTGGTCCCGGCCAACGGCTTTGCCAGTGAGATCAACTACACCGTCCTCGGACTTCCGGCCACGGCGGCAGCTACGGTGAGCTCCGCCACCAACGGGGTGAAGATCACCATCTCGACGACCGCAGACACGGTGGCGAGCACCTATCCCCTCAAGATCGTTGCTCGCAGCGGTGCCTTGGAAGCGACGATCGCCGTGACACTGGTCGTCACGGCCCCTGCGGTCTAGTCGCCCAGCCTGGTCGAGGCCGAAGGGCACGCATCAGGTAAGTCGAAGTACGTTACGACGGTGACCGAGACCCTAGGAACGCCTCTGAAGGGTGGACCGAGCGAGCGCCGTCGGGTCATCTTTACTGGTTTGGTCGGGCTCGCCGCCGCGGTTACGGCGGCGAGCCAGCAGCCGTGGCAGTTCGCTGCGGTGGTGGGCTGGGATCTGGGCTCGCTCCTCCTGATCGGCAGCATCTGGTTTTCGATCGGGAGGCTGACCCCGGAACAAACCCGATCGATGGCAATGCGCCAGGACGACAGCCGTAATGCGTCGAGGGCGGTTGTGGTGGGCGGGTGTGTTGCCAGCCTTGGCGGCGTGATAATAGGTGTACTTAAGGCACGAGAGCTGAGCGGAACGATTGGTGCCGTACTCACCGGATTGTCCGTACTCGCAGTGATCTCGGCGTGGATCGCGGTGCACACCATGTTCGTGCTCCACTACGCCCATCAGTATTACGACACCGGTGGGGGAATCGATTTTGGCCCTGCCGGCGAGCCGAGCTTTCGTGATTTTGCCTATGTGGCCTTCACCGTCGGTATGACATTTCAAGTTTCCGACACGGCATTCACCGATCGATCCATGCGGTGGCTACTGCTGCGTCACGCCGCCCTTTCCTACCTCTTTGGCACGATTATTCTTGGCCTGACCATCAACGTGCTCGCTGGTCTGCTCGGATAGGTAGGGCGGCAGAAACCGTTGTCGTTCCCATGCGGTGCGACACGCTCACCGTCCCGACCGCTTGAGTGATCATCAGACCCCGGCCGCCGGGCCGATCGATCGATGGCGCAGGCAGCGACGCAAGCTCGAACGGCTGGCCCATGTTCGACATGGAGAGGATCATCGCATCGCTCCTCAAACCGACCGACACGACGACAGATGATCCGGGGTTGGCGGCGTTCACGGCGTTGGTGAAGAGTTCGGTACTCACCAAAAGTGCATCCCCGGCCTCATCGTCCGAGATCGTGTGGTTGGCGCACCAGGTCCGTAGAAGGGCCCGTAGGTCGGAAGCAAGGGTGATGTCGGCGGCGAACGTGACGTTCAAATCTGTTGGGCGTTTAGGCCCCATGGCGGACTCCGGCATGGTGCTCATTCCGGACACGCCCGACAGATTAGGACCATAGTCACGTCGTCAACGAGTCTGGCCGGACTGAAGTGGTGCAGATCATCGAAACAGGCCTTAATAACCGGCCCGGCCTCTTCGCAGGGCAGATCAATCACGAGGGCCGCGAGACGTTCCATTCCATAGAATTCGTCGGCAGAATTACGCGCTTCATTGAGCCCGTCGGTGTAGACCGCGAGCTTTCCCCCCGGTGGAATGTGGACCTCTTCGGTCCGCCATGTCGCGGTGAAGGCGCCGAGGAGCGGACCGGTGAGCGGTAACTCCACCAGGTCCCCCTTGTGATGGGCAAGCAGGGGAGGGGGATGGCCAGCATTGGCGTACTGGCATCGGCCGCTGACCGTATCGATGAGCGCCACGAACGCCGTGAGAAACGACGGGGCCATGTCGCTGACCTGCTCGGCCAACAGCGCCAGCGCGTCACCCGGGGGGAGAGGAACGCGCAATGCGGCGCGCAGGATCTCTTTGGCCTTCAACGCCATGATCGCCTGGGCGGCGCCATGACCAGCGATGTCGATGACGATGAGTCCCATCACATGGGGCGATACCAGCGTCACGTCGTAGCAGTCGCCCGCCACCCATCCTTCGGCCGGCAGCAGGTCGGCGGCGGCAGTCCAACCCGTGGGCATGACGCCGAGTTCGCTGGCCAATTCGGCTCGCAGTTGTAACGCCAGGATGGTGTTTTGCTCGATTGCTTCGCGAGCCCGATTGGCGACCTCGCGGGCGTCGGCTGCCTCCTGCAATCTTCCGACGATGGTGAGACGCATGGCATCCACGCGCTGGCCGAGTTCGGCGATATCGCGAGCCCCATCGTGGGGTACTTCCGTTGATAGGTCCCCATGAGAAACCTCGCTGACGGCCAGCACCATCGCCTTTACCGGAGCAAGCACCCAGCGGTTGAGGAGCGCGGCGCAGACGAAAAGAAAGACGATGACGGCGATGGGCATGGCGAAGATAAGCGTGGAGAGTTGTCGAGCCCGCCGCTCATGGGTAGCTCGTTCGACGGTCAACCGTTGGTTCAGTCGCGTCGTCATCGACGCCAGCGATACTCGAACCTGATCAAACTTCGTTTTGCCAACCTGTCCGCCGATCAGACTCTCGGCTGCCGCTTTTCCCCTCGTCCGACGGACCAAGATCTCCTCCGCCGCCCGTGCTCGCCATGCGCGGCCGTTGGCAATCGCCGCTTCAAGTTGCGCAACCGATGCTGGCGATGTCTGGCGAATGTTGGCGAGCAGCGAGGTCTGCAGGCGATCAATGTTCTTCTCGCCCGTTCGGTAAGGGTCGAGGAAGGCTTCGCTCCCGCCGATAATGAAGCCGCGCTGTCCGGTTTCCATGTCTTTGTAGGCGCCGGCTAGCTGCAGAGTCTGTTCAACCGCCACGCTCACTGCGACCTCGGACTTCGACGCTCGTTCTCGACCGGCGGACATTGATGCCGCGGCGGCAGCGAACGCCAGGAGCACGATCACGATGCCGCCCCCAAGCAACGCGAGACGTCGGCGGAGGACCACTAGCGCTTCCCCACGTTCAAGGGAACGAGTGGCTGTGGCTGCGGCCGATCATCCGGTTGAGTCGTGTGGGAGAGAAGGTTCATCGTTGGCGCGGCCTTAGGGTCGGTGCATCTTCTACCCGAGCCAGCGAGATCTAAAACATCACGCCGAAGAAGTTTTCACGTGCAGGTAGGAGGTGAGCCCACTAATGCCAAGCAGGCGGGTCACGATCGCCGATGGCTCGGCAATGACGAGCCTATGGCCGCGCCTTTCGGCTTCTTGGTGCGCTTCGATAAGCACCCGCAAACCGCTGGAATCGATGAAGTGGACGTTGCTCATGTGGAGCTCGGTGTCTCCCGAGGTGGCGGCAATGGAGCGCAAATGGCTGGACAGCGTGTCCACCGTGGCGGAATCGATTTCGCCAGACAGGTGAAAACCAGTCGGTGTGGGACTCACCGTCAGAGGTTCAACAGTGTTACTCATTGATTTCAGCGTAACTCGCTCAGGTCGGTTCATCGATCAATTCGAGATGCCCGCCGAGCCCGCTCAAAGTGACCAGGCGGCGGATCGCGTGCTGGGGATTGAGCAAAACAAGTGACCCGCCATCGTGTTTGGCGCGCAGGCTTGCTTCGACCAGAACCCGTAGGCCGCTCGAGTCCATGAAAGACACCTCGTCGATATTCACGGTGGTGCGCCCGGGGCCGACTTGCGAAAAGGCTGCGGCCAGCGCTGATGCCGACGCCGCATCGATCTCGCCGTCCAGGACCCAGCCGCCGTCAACGGCAGTAATTGTCAAGTGACTCCCCGGAACCATTGCCCAAATGTAGTGGAATGATGCGCAAGGCGTCTCATGGCGTCGAAGGGTCGGGGCGTCGGGGCGAGGCGTTCATCGCTACGCTGCTGGCGATGGATCGTTTGCGGCGGATCGGTCGGCTCGCTGAGCGATTGGTGGAAGCCACGTTTGTGTCGGTCTCGTTGATCGATGACGATGGGCTGCCGCTCGACACCGTGGTGGTGCTCG
The DNA here is from genome assembly GCA_043775075.1 of Acidimicrobiia bacterium. Lineage (GTDB taxonomy): Bacteria > Actinomycetota > Acidimicrobiia > Acidimicrobiales > JANYDT01 > JANLQX01. The sequence continues at coordinate 5,599 of JAYVSS010000419.1, read as the reverse complement.
GTGCAGGGGAAGCACCGCCGACGTGTCTCGTCGTGCCGCTGATTGATGACGACGGCGGTTCGGTTGGAAGCTTTTGCGTGGGGGCCGGGGATCAACGCGTCTGGTCCGCTCTTGATCGGTCGGTGATCGCCGATCTGGCGGCCCTTGTTGGCGAGGAGCGGGCACTGCTCACGGCGCGTGTTGATCGTGATCTCTTCAATACGCTCGTTGTCCGTGAACGCCAGGTGGCGGCAGCGCTGGCCGCCACGGAGGCCCGGTTGCGAGGCACAATGGACGGTCTCTTTATCTTCGTTGGCCTGCTCGACGTGGATGGCACACTGACCGAAGCCAATCGGGCCGCGCTTACCGCTGCCGGCCTGGATGCCCCAGATGTGCTCGGTCGGCCGTATTGGGAAACGTACTGGTGGTCATGGAGTCCCGAGGTACAGGAACAATTGAAGGACGCTATCGATCGTGCGGCGCACGGAGAATCCTCGCGGTACGACGTCAAGATGCGCCTCGCCGGAGATCAGTTGACGACGATCGATTTTCAGCTCGTACCCGTTCGCGATGCCGAAGGATCAGTCATCGGTATGGTCCTGTCCGGCACCGATGTGAGCGAGCGCGTCTCGATGCAGAACCAGATGGCATGGCTGGCCGATCAGGAGGCGCTGCGCCGAGTGCAGATCGAATCGATCTTCGCTCTTTCAGGCGCGTTGACGGGCGCGGTAAACGTGGATGATGTGGTCGACGCTGTGACCCACCGGAGTGCCGACGTTGTCGGGGCGGCGTTCTCGAACTTGGCGCTTCTCGATGCCGACGCCGGCCAAATCGAACTCCGTAACGGGCCCAACCTCGATTCCGACATCGGCGCTCGGTGGCCTCGCCTTTCCTACGACGATTCCTCGCCGCTTGGCCGGGCGATCCGGTCGGGCGCTCCGGTATTCGTATCGAGCATGGCCGAGATTGAGGCGCAATTTCCTTCGGGTGCGGCCGACGCGGCGATGGCGGGGTTCAGCGCCGTGGCCGCCGTGCCGGTCCCGCGAGCGAAAGCGGGGCTCGGCTTTGCGTGGAAGAGCGAGGTGAATTTTGACGTCGAGCTTCGCCGGGTCCTGAGGGTCACCGCCGATCTTGTCGGTGACGCCCTCGAACGCGCTCGGCTGTATGAAAAAGAACATATGGTTGCCGACCTTCTCCAACGCACGATGCTTCCAGATCGGCTGCCGGAGATCGAGGGCGCTGTGGTCGACGCGCTGTACGAACCGGGCACGGCCGGGCTCCATGTTGGAGGTGACTGGTACGACGTCGTGGATCTCGGCGGAGGCCGGAGCATGATCGCCGTCGGCGATGTTGTCGGACACGGAATCGAAGCAGCCGCAGCGATGGGCAAGCTGCGAAGTGCGTTCGCTGCGCTGGCGCACAACGGAGGCGTGCGCCAGGTGACGGAACGACTTGATAGGTTTGCATATGAAGTGGATACGGCGCGTCTGAGCTCGGTGGTGGTGGCCGAATTCGATGGTTCGAATGGCACGCTAGATGTCGTGCTGGCCGGACATCTGCCAGCTTTGATTCGCCGCAACGGGGGCAGCGTCGATCAGCTGCCGGACCCGGGGCCGCCCCTTGGCATCGACCGCGAGCTGGCGCGCGAAGTTCATCGAACGGTCCTCGCTCCCGGTGAGCTGCTGGTCTTGTACACCGACGGTCTGGTGGAGGAGCGTCGCTCGTCGATCGATGACGCCATCGGCCGACTCGGCCACCTGTTGCGTGGTCTTGCCGAATCGGAACGCGCGCCGTGCCAGTATCTGTACGACGGCATGGGACGACCGAAAAATGACGACGTCGCCATCCTTACTCTGCAACGAACGATTGTTTAGGAATCACTAACCGTGGGTAAATATCGAAGTGTGAGAAACCGTGGTCGAACTGCCTCGTCGGACAACGCAAAATCGTGGCCAGCGGTGTGGCGATGATCGGCCCCGTTGAGCTGCGGATCCCGCCCGATCCGAAACTTTCCCGGGTTGTTCGCCTGGCAGCGAGCGCGCTGGCGTCCATGGGCGGCTTCGACGTAGCGCTGATAGACGACGTGAAGCTGGCCGTCAGCGAAGTGGTTCTTGCCCTGATCGAACGCGGTTCGGGTAACGACGTGAACCTGGCGTTGACGTTGGATGGTCTTGCCTTCCATGTCCACGGTTCCACGATGACCGACACGTTCGTGGTTGCTCACCCTGATCTCGGGCTGTGTCGGTCGGTGCTCTCGGGCATCACGGTTTCCCATGAAATCGTCTACGCCGATGGCGCCGCGCAGATCCGGGCGGAATTGCGCGACTTGGAAGCATGAATCGGTGATCACACCCGAATTTGATGAGGCTTGGGTTGGAGCCGCGCTTGAACGGTATGCATCAGTTCGAAGTGTGGCCCTGCGCGACCAAATCCAGGAGCGCGCCGATTGGCTGGCCACCCGTAGTGCGTGGCGTTTTGTCGATTCCGGCGAGCAGTTCGATGACCTCGTGCAGGTGGCTCGGCTCGCACTGTTCAAAGCGATCGAACGGTACGACCACACACGCGGTGTCCCGTTTGGGGCCTATGCCACGCCAACAATCCTCGGGGAACTCAAGCGCCATTTTCGCGATAACACGTGGAGCGTTCATGTTCCCCGACGCGCCAAGGATCTGAGGCCCTCGGTCAATTTGGCGATCCAAGAGCTCAGCAATGAACTCTGTCGGGCACCCAAAGTTGCGGAAATCGCCCACCGTTTGCGGGTTACAGACGAGGCTGTGCTCGAAGCGTTGGACGCCAACAACGCGTACCGGGCGTCCAGCCTCGACCCCACGCGCGCTGGGGATGGCTCTACTGCGAGCGACGAGACCGATGCGATTGTGAACAAGGGCCTCGTGTCTCAATTGCTCGGCCAGCTTCCTCCACGTGAACGCAACGTGGTGTATCTGCGGTTCTACGAAGAGTTGAGCCAAGCGCAGATTGCCGAGCGCATTGGCACCAGTCAGGTGCATGTTGGTCGCATCCTGGCGGCGAGCTTTGCTCGGCTTCGAACCTTGGTCAACGAACCGGACTTGTTCGGCGAGCCCGAAGAAGAAAAGCGTATGTCCTGACGATGTCTGGCGCCGACGATGCTTCTCTGGTGTCCGAAGCACGTAAATGCGGAGTGCTTGACCGCATGTCGGTGGCGTCCTTCGCCGCCGACGAAGTGATCTTTCGCGAGGGTGACCACGGCACCACGTTCCTTCTTGTCCGGTCCGGTTCGGTGGCGATAACGCGCCTAAGTGCTGATGTCGGGCGGGTGGGTCCTGGCTCCGTTCTGGGTGAGCTCGCCCTGCTGACCGGACAGCGCAGGAGCACGACTGTACGTGCCCTGACGCCGGTCCAGGGATGGTGGGGAACTACCCAAGATTTTGATGCCATGCTCCAGATCGACCCGCTTCGCTCGCTTCTTTATCGCATAGCCATCGACCGTCTCGCCGTCAATATCACACCAATTCCCTTCAGCACGGCGAAAGGATTTACTGGTTATCTTCGCCCGCTTCTCCCCAGCGATAGGGACGAATATGTGAGAGGCGTCCGTTCCTTCTCGTCGGGGGCGAAACGGTTGCGATTCTTCACCGGCGGTGAGCCGAGTCCGGCGCTGATCGATTACTTGCTGGCCGTGGATTATCAAAATCACTTCGCCTGGGTTGTATTGGACGCTCGTGGAACTTCTTCGGGCACCATGCCGGGCGTGGCCATCGCCCGCTTTATCCGCATTGCTGATGATCCGACCACCGCTGACACCGCGTTTGCCGTCAACGAGCAATGTCACGGCCTTGGACTGGCCACCGTGTTGCTGGGCGCCCTGGCGGTAGCGGCGGAGTTCAGCGGTGTCTCCACGTTTACCGCCGAGGTACTCATCGAAAACGCCGCCATGCGGAGAGTGCTTTCGATCGGCGGAGCAACATGGTCCCGGTCTGAACCCGGCATTATTGGTGCCCGCATCGCCGTCGAGGACGCTGCTGGCGTTCTTGAACCCACGCTGGCGGCAAACCTTCGTCGCAGCGTGGAGGCGTTTGGGTTGGCGAACGAGACATTGCTCGCCGCCTCATAACGAGGCTCTCGCGAGGCAGTTCTACGCCGCGCTTCGGGCAAGGCGGCGGGCGTCGTCAAAACGGGACGATGCCGACGACCAGTCCGCAATGTCGAAGAACTTCTGGGCCCAAGTCGCTCGGTCCGACTGGTAGTCCAGGTAGTAGGCATGCTCCCAGACGTCGAGCACAAGGAGCGGTGTAGTTCCGGCCATGACCTCGCCTTGATGATCGTGAACCTGCGAGATCTGCAGGCGTCGGCCGGTCGGGTCCCAACCGAGCACCGCCCAGCCACTGCCCGACAGTTTGGTCGCGGCCATGGACATCCTCTTCTTCATGGCTTCGATCGAACCAAACGACGAAGCGATTTCGTCCGCCAGTTCGCTCGAAGGCGCCGAGCCCTTGGGGGACATCGAGGTCCAGAACAATGAGTGCATAACGTGACCGGAAAGATTGAAGGTCAACGATCGGATGAGCGGCGATGGGTCCTCGCCAGCGGCAAGCTCGATCAGTTTGCCCGTCAGCTCATTCGCCTGCTTCACGTACGTTGCGTGGTGCTTTCCATGGTGGAGCTCCATAATCTGCGCGCTTACCACCGGTTGGAGCGCGTCGGCACTGTACGGGAGGTCGGGCAGGGTATAGAGGGTCGGCGTGGTTGTCATGAAGGTCGAATACCCGCCTGCGACCTCGATCAAACCGGTTTCCTTCCGCTCTCCACTCGTTCATTGACCGAGCGGGAGTTGTCGGGGCCGGCGGTGCCTTGGGCGTAGGGCATCGGTCGCTCGCCCGGGTCGAGCACGTTGTTCACGATGCGCCATGACGCTTCGACGACGTCTCGTCGAACGAACTGCGAGTGATCTCCCCGGCGGGCATCGTCGAATATGCGGGCATAGGCCGATAGTGCTTCGGCCGAACGGTACGACTCGTCGGAGACCATCGCCGCCGCCGCCGTTCCTGTAGACCGCGCTCCACTTCGAGCCTGGAGAGAGAGCTCCAGGGACTCGGTCGGCGATAGCTGAAGGACGATCCGGTTTCGTTCCGGCGCGCACTCGTCGATGAACAGAAGCTCTGGCGCCGGGAGAAAGGTGATGACCGCCTCGGTCACGGTCCGGTCCAACGCTTTGCCCGCGATAACCGTCCACCGCACGCCCCGCCAGCGGTCGTTTTCGATGTGCAGGGTGGCCTGCACATAGGTGTCGGTAGTCGAGTTCGGGTCCACACCCTCGGTGTCGAGGTATCCCTCGTACTGACCGAGAACAACGTCGGGCGGGGTTAGTGGATCAACGGCATCGAGGACGTCATGGCGGGCGTCGTTCATGGCCTCAGCCGATGCCGACTTCGGCGGCTCCATAGCCAACGCTGCGACGATTTGCAGGACATGGTTCTGCACCACATCGCGCATCGTGCCGTTCGTATCAAAGAAGCCGGCTCGGCCACCGATGCCAAAGTCTTCGGCGACGGTAACGGATACCGACTCAATGTGATCTTTGCTCCATGTTGGCTCAAAGATTCGATTGGCGAACCGCAACACCAACAGATTTTGTACCGAT
>JAYVSS010000418.1:0-4366 GCA_043775075.1 Acidimicrobiia bacterium | reverse complement strand
GGGACGTTCGCAAGGAGCCACGGCGTGCCGTTGGGGACGCGATCATTGATGCCCGGCACCTCACGTACCCATTGCGGCGATCGTTGATAGATCGTCAGCGACCGAACTGTATCGGCGATGGCGGGAGCGATCTGGACCGCCGACGCGCCCGTGCCAACAAGCGCCACTCGTTTGTCGGAAAGGTCGAGATCTTCAGGCCATCGCGCGGAGTGAAAGACCTTTCCGTCGAAGGAATCGGTGCCGGGGATAACAAGATCGTTGGGTCGGTTGAAATGACCGATTGCGGTGACGAGGACACGAGAGGTGATGTCGCGAATTCCGTCTCTATCACGCACGGTGGTGCGCCAACAATCAGACGTACTGTTCCACGTCGCCGAGACGACTTCGGTAGAAAACTCCGTGCGCTTACGAATGTCGAAGGTGGTGGCGAAGCCCTCAAGATACGCCTGCAGTTCCGAACGAGGGGAGAAGTGGTATCCCCAGTTGGGGTTTGTGGCATAGGTGAATGAGTAGAACTGATTCGGGGTGTCGACGCCGCAGCCGGGATACCGATTTTCAAACCATGTCCCACCAACGTCGGCGTTCTTCTCGACGATCACGTGGTCGATGCCCAGTCCGGTGAGCTGAACCGAGAGTCCGAGTCCCGAGACACCGGCGCCAACAATGACTACCGGCGTGTCGACATCGTTGGAAAGGCGATCGAGATTCACGTCATGATCGGGCTGACTCCAGGAAACGTTGCCGTTTTCGAAGCCCATGTCTTCGCGCACCATGTTGACGTATTCCTCCGCCACCACTTCACCGAGACAGACGTTCATCATGCGGTGAAAGAGCTCGCGACCCGGGTCGTTGATCTTTGGCAACGGAGTGCCGTCGGCCATGAGATCGATGACGGCGCGCCGAACCTCATCTTGGACCTCCGGCGGAAATCCGGCGTCGACGGGGGCGACCAACCGCACTTCTCGCTTGGGGACAAAGGGCGGGTTGATCCAGCGTTCGTCGCCGGTGATGTGCAAGAGCGACATCAACAGCACCCGAAGGTCGGCCGCTTCCACCGCCGCCCGGAGGGTGGCAAGGTCAGGTTGCCGGGTGCTTGCCGCCAGGTCGGGGAATTTCGATGCCATCTGTGCAGTGTTTCACCGTGCGTGGCCACGGTCCCAAGCCATCTCCGGCTTGCGCGCCACAACGTGGAACCACCAGGCCCTCGTGGTGTCGTCGCCGACGTGCACGCGGGCTCCGGTAACGCTCTCGTAGGTCTCAGGGTCCGGGGCAAATCCCGCTGCCTGCACTTCGGCCAAGCCGGCGGCGAGGGAGGTGTAGTGGATGACAATGCCAAAGTCGTGAGCGCCCGCCACCCGGAATTCCCAGCCGTGGCCACGGTCGCGAAGGGCGATGTTGCGTCGGTAGTTCACCAGTCGTTTCGGCATGCGGACCGCCGTTCGGGCGGCCCAACGTGGATGACGAACGATTGCCCTCGGTAGTCGCCACGGCCGTTCGTGGGGGCCGGGCCCGCTCAGGTTGTGGGTAGAAAACCAGAACACGCCACCCGGACGTAGGACCCTCCGTACTTCGGCAAAGATGGCGGAGCGATCACCGTGGGACACCGCATCGATGCCATTGAAACTGAACACGACAAGCCCGAAATGATCGGCCGGGAAGTCCTGCAAATCTCGAGCATCGCCGAGGCGTACGTCGATGGCCGGATGAGCGGCGCGGCATGCGTCGACCATCGCCGCGGTGTAGTCAATGCCGACGTAGTCCGGGCTCAGCGCAAGGAGCATTGCAATGGTTCGGCCGGTGCCCACTCCCAGGTCGAGAATCGGTACCCCGAGCGCGCCCGGGGTCAATCGGTTCAGGCAGACCTGCTCGCCCGGGTCGCTGTAGGTCGTCAGGCTTTGTAGCTGCGAAATCGTACGCGGATCGGCCCAGGACTGGAGGTTCCGTAGATCGATGACCGTTTCCGTCTTGGTCGTCATCGACCTACCGTACGCCGAAGTTCCTGCCGGCGTGCCGGGCGTATCTGCCTTTGGCCTATCTGGCCGCCCGTCGCCAGGGCCAGAGGAGCTGTCGAGCCCAGGTTCGGGGAAATTCGGTGTCAATGCCGTAGCTCGATGGGCGGGATAGTTCGGCCTGATGGAGCGTTCCGAAGATGGCGTCGAAGATCGGAAACTGTCCGGCGAAGTTTCGATCAATGACGGTGCGCTCGTGATGCCAATGGTGATATTCCGGCGTGGTGACCAACCGGTCAAGCCACCGCATGCGCCATCGCACGTTCGAGTGAAGAAATACTGCCCATAACGTGGAGAGCGACGTGACGGCGCCGAGGATCGTCGGGGACCACCCCGTCAACCCGAAGAGCGGTGAAACCATGAATCCGGCCAGCAGTCCTTCCGCCGGATGCAGCCGCGCTCCGGCGAGCCAATCGAGGTGTTCACTCGTGTGGTGCACAGCGTGAAAGCGCCACAACCAGGCGAGGCGATGGGAGAGGCGGTGGTGCCAGTACTGGACGAAATTGAACCCGATCAGCACCAGCAGAAATGACAGCCACCGCGGCGCCGGAACAGCCTGGCGGTGATGGAGAACGAGTGAGCGCAGCGGAAAGAGCAGGACGTAGCCGGCGACGACGCCGACCACCGCGCACCACGTGTTGAGAATGCTCGTGACCAGAAGATGGAGCACATCGGTCAACACCCCAGGACGACGGACAGGCTGGCGATGCCGTGGAACGAGGCGTTCGAGCGGAACAAAGAGCAGGGCTCCGACGAGCAATCCTCCGGCTGGTCGGTACCCCAGGACTGCGGCCACGAGGACGCCCAGGCCAAGCACGAGGGCGGTCACCTTCGTCGGCTGCACCTGCTGGCGACGACCGCCACGGTTGATCGGAGTACTCACCATTGCAGTGTGCACCTGGCGCTGCCGGCGGACGGGGGGTCAATACCCTCATGCAACCCTGATCCTCTGCGCCGGGCTCGGGGTCACCGTCGCGTCCAATTCGGCGGAAAAGCGCGTCCAAATCGGGGTTTTTGTCGCTGATACGGCCTAAAAGTGCCGATTTGGACGCGGGAAATTGTCGACTTGGACGCGGAATTGCGCAGGACCGGGTGGAAATGACCGACGGAGTGAGGGTCAGGAGAATTCGATGCGGCAACGACACGGTTGCCGGTGTCGGTCTCGGTTCCCGTCGGGAGGTCAACACATAATGGACATGACGCACTCGACGCACAGCACGCACTCGACCGTCTCGACGCACTCGATGCACTCGATGCACTCGATGCACTCGATGCACTCGACCGACATCACGCACATGACGCACATGACGGGTTCAGAGGTCGTGACGTGCCCCAGTTGTGAAAAGAAGAATCGGGTCCCCGACATCGCTCTCGGCCGACCGGGATGTGGGTTCTGCAAACGGGTCCTGCCGTGGATTGTTGAAGCCGACGACGACACGTTTGTGGATGTCGTTGATGCCGACCTGGTCGTCCTCGTTGAGCTCTACGCCGCCTGGAGTAAGCCGTCGTTGTTGGTTACCCCGATCGTGCACCGCATTGCGCTCGATTATGCCGGCCGGGTGAAAGTTGTGCGGGTGAACGCCGATCGAGCCCGTCGCATCCAGGCTACGCATCGACTCAAAGGCCCGCCGACGCTGATGATCATGAAGCACGGCGGCCTTCTCGACACGATCTTCGGCGCCCAGCCTGAGGCCATGGTGTGTCGCCATCTCGATGACGTCTTGTTGTCGCGGGTGTGATGCGGCGTGCCCATGACGGGCTCCGATGCGATTCCTCTGATGCGGTCGGCGCTCGGTAACCACGTGCTCGCGCCTCCGGTCCTACGATCGGCAGCGTGAACGATCGCCTCTACTTTCGCCAGCTTCTCTCTGGGCGGGACTTTGCCGTACACGATCGGGCGGCGCAGCAGATGGTCAACTTTGTTTACCTGATCGGAGATCGTCAGACGGGCGACGCCGTGATCGTGGACCCGGCGTACGACGTGGCTGAGCTGACCAACATCCTGGCCGCCGACGACATGCGCCTGACCGGGGCTCTGGTGACGCACTATCACCCCGATCATGTCGGCGGTGACTTCATGGGTGTCCATGTGGAGGGCATCAGCGAACTGCTCGCTCTGCCCGGCGGAGGCGTGCCGATCCACGTGAACGGCAACGAAGCATGGGGCGTCCGCCGGGTGACGGGATGCGCGGAAAACGATCTCGTCCAGCACGACGCCGGAGACACGTTGATGGTCGGAGACATTCCGATCACCTTCCTCCACACGCCCGGCCACACCCCGGGCAGCCAATGTTTTGTGCTTGACGACAGGCTCATCTCAGGTGACACGCTGTTTCTTGAGGGGTGCGGTCGCGTCG
>JAYVSS010000417.1:0-20440 GCA_043775075.1 Acidimicrobiia bacterium | reverse complement strand
GAGGTCAGTCGCTGCAGGCGCGGTCGAGGACGAGGGCTTGAATCATGCCCGCCCATTCGTGGATGATGTTGTGCCGCGTTGTGCGTGCGCCGGCCACCACGCGATACAACTTGCCGTCGAAGCAGCGGTTGAACCATAAGGAGGCCCGCACCATATGGTGGTCGGACGTGACGAGAGCGAGGCTCTTCCAACCGTGCTCGATGGCGAGTCGATTGACCGACTCGGCTTCCCCTTTGGTGTTGTCGGGCGACGCGACTATGCAGTACAGCTTGAACTTAGTGGTGCCGCTATCGCACAGGTCCCACACGTTGTCCATCTCGCGATAGCGGTTCCTCCGCAAACCAGTGCTGAATACGATCACATCCGAGACGCCGCCCTCGAGCAACTCCATGCCCTTCGTGTAGCGCTCGCCGGCGCCGCCACCGAGCACGATGATGGCGTCTACCCGTCGAGGGTGACTCGATGCCGGCCAGATGAACCAGCGAGCCGTCAGTGCGGCAACAGCCACTCCAACGACGAGCACGGTGGCAATTGCGGCGAACAACCAGCGTTGGACCTGACGGCGGGCGCGACCGCGTGTGGGTGGCTTTTTGCCTCGCCCCTGGTGAACCGTCCGCTGACGGTCGACGGTGTCGGGAAAGACGAACTGGGGTCCCGCCTCGTCAATAGGGACCTCTCCGGGCATCGCTCGTTCCATTCGTTACCGAGTCACTCACTATGCGAATCACTCGTTGTTGGTCATCCCCAGCCAATGAGCTGCCACTCGGAAGGCAAAGGCCCCTGGCGAACAACTCGTCCGAAACGCCTCGGAGGACGGATCTCGCTCCACGGAACACCGGTTGCTGGTGCATCGGCTTCCACAGGGGACGGGACTCGATGTCCTCAGCTTCGAGGGCCAAACGTACCTGCTCACGATCGCCCGCGCTAGCAGGCGAGAGAAGGACGCACGACAACCAGTTGTTCGGCTCGCTCCACCCAGGAATCGGCATGAACTCGACAGGGAGGATGGCGAACGCGGCCCGGTAGCGGGCCAACACGTCGCCTCGCGCAGCGACCCGGTCGGGCAATGTGGCCACTTGACCGCGTCCGAATGCTGCCAGCAGGTTGCTCAACCGATAGTTGTACCCGATCACTTCATGTTCGTAGTGAGGGCTGATTTCGCGTGCCTGAGTGGAAAGGAAGCGAATGCGATCGGCGAGCTCGGCATCGTCGGTGACGACCATGCCGCCGCCGCTCGTTGTGATGATCTTGTTGCCGTTGAACGAGAACACCGCTGCTCGCCCGAACGATCCAGATTGCCGTCCAAACGCTCGGGCGCCAAGCGATTCGGCGGCGTCGGAAATGAGAATTGCTCCGTAGCGATCGCACAACTCCTCGATCGCCTCGTAGTCGCAACACTGGCCGTAGAGGTCGACTGCCACCACGGCTTTGATCCGCTTCCCGCCGGCGATTGCTTCGACGAAGGCCCGTTCGAGTAGCGACGGGTCGAGGTTCCACGTCTCGGCCGAACAATCGATGAACACCGGCTCAGCGCCGCAATACATGACGGCGTTCGCGGTTGCCACGAATGTGAACGTCGAAACGGCAACAAGGTCACCGCGTTCGATCCCCAACGCCACGAGGCACAGGTGGAGACCGGCCGTCCCGCTTGACAGCCCAACGGCGTACCGCCGACCGCCGGCGCGGGCCAAATCGGCCTCGAAGGCATCGAGGTCGGGACCGATCGGAGCTACCCAGTTCGAATCGATCGCCGCGAGGACCAGTTGGCGTTCTAGGGGACCGACGTCGGGCGGAGAGAGGTAGACCCTTTTGGCGATCGGCTTATCCACGATCAGCTCCTTCAACAGACGCCGGCGCCGCAGTTCCGAGGAATTCCGGAGCCGTGGCGTGACCTTCGGCAGAAATGCCCGATCGGCGGATCACCAGTTTCAATGACTGGTAGATGATGCGAGCGTCGAGCACGAACGACGCCTGGTCGACATACTCCACGTCCCAGGCGAATCGCTGTTCCCAGGCTACGGCATTGCGGCCGTTTGACTGGGCGAGGCCGGTTAGTCCGGGCCGCACCTCGTGACGTCGGCGTTGCTCAACGGAGTAACGCTCGAGATAGGCGACGGGCAACGGTCTCGGTCCAATGAGGCTCATTTCGCCCTTCAAGATGTTCAGCAATTGCGGAAGTTCATCAATGGACAGCGCCCTCAGGACACGGCCGAGGCCGGTAATGCGATCTCCATCAGGAAGCGGTCGGCCGAGTTCGTCGTTCGCCTCGATCATGGTTCGGAACTTCAGCTGGCCGAAGATGCGTTCGTCGCGACCGACGCGTTGGCCTCGGTAGAAAACCGGGCCTCCGAGCCGCCAGCGGATCGCCAGAGCGACAAACACGAACACTGGGGAGAGGACCAGCAACAGGAGCGGGACCATGATGAACTCGATGATTCTTTTGGCACGGTCGTGTTTTCGTCCCCGCCGGGTCCGCAGTTTCATGGCGAGAAATCTACTGGACTCCGCCAATCCACTGACTGGGCCATTCGAATCTATTAGCCCTTCACCCAACGGAATTGCTTGTCTCAGCCGTATGCGGCTCGACGCCTTCCGGTGGAAACGAGCCCTTGTCGTCGAACTCGTGTTGAAGTTTGTCCAAGACTTCGTGATGGACTCCGTTGCGGTCGGGGTGCATCGATGCTCGTCGGGCCTCGTCGATCGAGGGGCCCTGTCGCTGCGCGTTGCGTGCTGGGCGCCGGGTGCGGCGTTTGGGGCCCTGGGACCGGCCGTACATCCCGTATGCGCCGTCCTCACCACTCGATGCTGCGGCCAGGTTGACGACCACGCCAACCAGACGAAGCCCGGCTGATTCGACCTTGTGGGTGGTTCGCGTGAGGTGCCCGGCATCGGTCATTCCCGATCCGACCACGACGATCACACCATCTGCGAGACGGGCGACGAGCATGGAGTCCGAGACGATCCCCACGGGTGGCGAATCGAACACGATCACGTCGTAGAGCGCGAGGACGTAGTCCATCAGCAGACCCATGGCGTCGGAGCCGAGCAACTCGTTGGGGTTCGGCGGAATGGTGCCAGAAGGGAGCAAGTCGAGGCCCTGGCATTCGGTTCCGGTGATCACCCGCTGCAAATCGGTTTCCAGGATGGACTTGGTCGACTCGCCTCGGGTGTGAGCGATGTGCAGTGACATCACCAGGTCGCTCAGCCCTTCGCTCTTGGGGTCGATACCGAACAGTTCATCGAGGCGGGGCCGACGAAGATCAGCAGCCACGAGGAGTACTCGCTTGCCAGTCTGGGCATGGGCTGCGGCCAGGTTGGCAGCCACCGTGGTCTTGCCTTCGCCCGGACTCGTCGAGGTGACGACGATCGACTTCACCGGGTCCGAGAACGATTGGAACTGAATGGCGGTGCGAAGCCCGCGGACGGCTTCGGAGAACGGAGCGAACGGATGGGTCAGCAACTCAAGGGCATCGGCATCGTTGTGGTCGGCGGACTCCGGCACCACGCTGAGCACTGGCGAGCTCGTCGCCGACGCAACATCGTCTGCCGTTCGAATCGAAGCGTCGAGCCGGCTCCTCACGATGGCGATCGCACCAGCCAGGATCAGACCGAGGAACCCAAGGGTGATGGCCAGCGAGATGGGACTCACCGAGGACGGATCCTGAGGCAGCTCCGCCATGGAGACCAGCTCGGTGCCGCCCTGCTGCAGCTGGAGGTCGATCTCCAACTTTTGCTGGCGGTTGAACAATTCCTGAAATTGGACGGTCGAGGCGGCCAGTCGCGCTTGTGCCAGTGGCGAGATCTTCTCGGTCGTGGTGGCGAGCTTGCCGAGGTCGGACTGCAACGTGTCGAGTTGGTCCTTCACCCGGCTGAGCGCTTCTTTGAGGCCGCGCACGGAGGCATCGTGGCGATTGGCGGCATAGGCTGACACCACCGCGTTGGCGATGTCGCGGGCCTTCGTCGGTTCCGTTGCAGTGGCCACGATGTCAACCAGCGTGGTCTGGCCCCGTTGGGTTGCCTTGACCGCCCGCTTCAGCCCGTCGTAGTCGAACTTGGGATCCTTGACCGTGGACAGGGCGGCCTCAAGCACCGTTCGACCCGTGATCACACCGAGCTGAGTCTGGACGTACGAACCGGCGGCGCTGGAATCGACGAGTTTGCTATTCCCTGCCGTCGGGCTCTGGAGGATGTCCGAAGGATCGTCGAGCCGGAGCAGCACTGTAGCCGTCGCCGAATACTGCTTCTCCCTGATCGACCCAACGCCGAAGCCCAGCGACCCCAACAGCCACGGCACAATGATGAACGTCAGCCAATGACGGCGGATCGCCATGAGGAAGTCCTTGATGTCCAAAACGACGTCGCCTTTCGTGGCGCAATGGCAGACGCGACTCTGCTTGCTCGAACTGTAGAATTGAGCTTACTTGCCGCTAACATCGGCATTGCGACGGGGGGCCTTAAGGGATGGTTTCAGGGAGCACGAGCTAGTAGGATGTGTCCGTATGCTGCGGGTGGCGAACCGAGGCCCCGTCGGGGGAGCGACGATGAGCGAGCAGCGCAACGGCGCGCTCGGTGTAACGCCGGACGATCTACGGTTGCGCTGGGTGGGCACGCTCGTCGGCCTCGGCGTAGCGTTGTCCAGCGCGACCCAGCTTCGTCTGCTGCCGTCCATTGGGCTCGGCGAGATATCGCTGCTTGGAGCTGCTGGTCTGCTCATTGTCGACCAGGGGTGGCGACTCGAACGCGGACGCAGCACTCCGGTTAGCCGGTTCTTCACGCTCTACATCCTCATCGGCATCGTCGCATCGATCCCGGCCCTGCTCTTCGGTTACCAGTCCGACGGCTTCTTTCGGGACTTCGTAGCGTTGACGTTCGATGCCTTGATCGTGGCGGCGATCACCTTCCATAGTCGTCGGAAGATGCTCATCGATCGAGCTATCCGCGCCTACATCTGGTGCTTCACGGTGCCCAACCTGGTGTTGCTGGCGCTGTCATTTGCGACTGGATCGGTAGCCGGTATCCAGCTCTACGACGGCATCGCCGGGGTTTACACCAGGTTCCTCGGCTGGTCTCAGAACGCCAACCAATTGGCTACGGGTGCTGCCGCGGCGCTGATCTTCGGGCTCGCCCTGCTCCACGAGCGGCGTTCGATCGTCTACGCCGTACTCGTCGTTTCGGCGATAGCGATTGGGTACTACACCCGAAGCGACGGCCTGACACTGGCGCTGATGGTCGGTGGGGTCCTGGGATTGCGTTCAGCCCGTCGATTACCGCGCACATCGGCTACTCGCACCGTGCTCGATGTGGTCACGTTGGCCATCGCCGGGCTCGCGCTGCTGCGTGTTGGCGACCTCATTCGCTACGCCGACGGAGTCCGCAATTCCGGTGGGCAGGGTTCTGATCGGATGGTGCTCTGGGCGAATTGTGTACGCCGTATCGCCCAGTCTCCACTGGTCGGCCAGGGGTTTGGCCCGCACTCCTGGAATGCCGCGTACAAGGTGACGTCGATGCAGGAATGCCACAACAGCGTCTTGGATGTCGCCACCATCGCCGGGCTGCCGATGGGTGTGTTCTTCGTATGGATGTTCTGGAACTGCTGGCAGCGACGCACCGTGCGTGGCAGCGAAATCGGGCTCACGATCATGTTCGTGGTGGTCCTCTTTTCCAACATGACTCGCCACCCGGCGCTTTGGTTGGTACTCATGTGGATCGTCGGCGGCACCGAGCCCGTGGCGATTCAGGGCAAGGTTCTCGCCACCCGGTTTGCCGATTCGCTCCGTCTTGGCTCGCGAGAGCGCACGAGCGCTTCTTGACCCGAGCGGAATCGGCCCGGTCCGCTCGACCTTTTACAGGGTGAGGTCCTGCCAGCGACCAAGCACCGCCAGGCGGTAGGCGGTCGCCGACGAGCGGCCCGAGCGCGCCTTCAACAGCGCAACGGTCTTGGCCCCGAAGTATTGGTTGAGGACCGAGTCGGGTGCATCGAGGGCACGACGCAGGCTGGTGTTGAGTCCCGCTTCGAGCATGGCCGGGACGGGAGTGCGTAGGCCTTTCTTCACCGCGGGAAGGCGGACCCCCGGCAGACGCTGCTCGAGAAGACTGCGCAAGTCGGCTTTTCCGAACGCTCGACCGGGTGTTCGGGCGGCCCGTTCGATTATCGGATCGAGGTAGGGCGTGCGGGCCTCCAAACTGGCGGCCATCGTGGAGCGGTCGGCCTTTTCGAGGTAGGTGTTCGGTAACCAACGCGAAAGATCAAAGCGTCGCGCCCCCTCTCGCCCGGCGGCATCACCGGCAAGGCCGGCCCAATCGTCGAGTAGAGCCGTCGCCACGGCGTGCCCGGGACCGTCGCGATCGACCGCCGCGAGGTCAGATTCGACGAGCGCCGCGATTCCCCAGGCGCCGCCGCCCCGCAAGGCCGCCTCGAGCGATCGAAGCCGGGGATCGCTGTTGCGGTGCCGGTACAGCAAATCGGCGGCTGGGCGGGTCGCCCGGCCAATGCGGGTAATGACCCGACGGTTGAGCGATTGCATCACGTCATAGCGGCGATAGCCGCCGAACATCTCATCGGCGCCCTCGCCCGTGAGTACGACCTTGACGTGGCGGGCGGCTTCGGCCGACAGCACGATTAACGGCAGGGCCGCCGAGTCGCCGAACGGCTCGCCGTGAACCCCAAGAAAGGTATCGAGCGAGCGCACCATCTCGGGAACCGTGACGGCGACCGTGTGATGATCGGTGCCAAGTAAGCCGGCGTTGTGGGCGGCAAGGGGACTCTCGTCGATGTCGGGAGTATCGGGAAACGCGATAGTGAAGGTCTTTAGGGTTGAGCTGGCGAGTCCCGGATACGTCGCCAGCAGCGTCGAGTCGATGCCTCCGCTCAAGAACAATCCGACTTCGACGTCGGCAACGTGATGTGCCGCGACGGTGTCAGCCATAGCGTCTTGCATTGACAACGTCGGTGCGTTGGGCATCTGGTCGATGCGCCGACGGATCGTCCCGTTGGCCGAGCGCGTTTCGATGAGCCCGGGCTCGGCCTTGCGGATGTTGCGGTAGAGCGTGACCTTGGGTCCGGTGTGCCCGAACGCGACGTACTGGGCAAGGCCCACCGGATCGAGTTCACGGGCGTCTGGATGGAGGAGCAGCGGCGGTAGCTCTGAGGCCAGCGAGACTCCACCGCCCGGGTGTTCGAGCACGTAGAGAGGCTTGATACCCCAGCGATCTCGGCCGTACGTGATCTCGCCGGTGAGCTCGTTCCAGAAGGCAAAGGCAAACATGCCGCGGAGGCGATCACACCCCGTTGCGCCTTCAGTTGCCAGAATCCGATGAAGCACCTGCGTGTCGGACAGCCGCTCTAGCGGCTGGTTGGCGTCGGAGAGCTCGCGATAGTTGTAGATCTCGCCGTTGAAGGTAAGACCTGTCGTCTCTCGGATACTTGGTTGGTCGCCTTCGTGGCCTAGCCCGACGATCGACAAGCGGGTCTGCAGCAGCATCACCCGCCCGCTCGGCGAAGTCCAGGCGCCATGACCGTCCGGGCCGCGATGCTCCATACGCATCAGGAGTTGCTCTATCTGCGACTCCCACAATTCAGGGCGAGTGGTGGCAAAGATTCCACACATGCTTCAGTTCCTTCCACGGCTGCTGGACATCAAGTACTCGACGTGATTGCGCACGACGTTCTCCTTCTCGAAATTGGCGTGTACCCAAGCCCGGCCGGCCTCACCGAGCCCTCGACCCCGATCGGGTCGGTTGATGATCTCGCTCAGCGCCGCGGCGAGGGCAGATGCGTCGCCCGTCGGCACGACCCTCCC
This sequence comes from Acidimicrobiia bacterium, assembly GCA_043775075.1. Classification (GTDB taxonomy): domain Bacteria; phylum Actinomycetota; class Acidimicrobiia; order Acidimicrobiales; family JANYDT01; genus JANLQX01. The sequence goes on along the minus strand of JAYVSS010000417.1, from coordinate 12,641 downwards.
GGTGAGCCCATCGACGGCCGCGTCACGGGTCCCGACCGAATCGGTGACCACGACTGGTAGGCCGCATGCGCTGGCTTCGAGCACGAAGTTCGGAAGTCCCTCACGCAAAGAAGGGAGCACGGCGACGTCGGCGGCGGCGTAAACAGGCCGAACATCGTCGCGGTGGCGGAGCGCTATCACCCCCGGATCCGCGAGCCACTGCTTGACCACCAACCGCCACTTCGCATCACCTTCGACCTCGCCTGCGGTGACCAGCCAAATTGGCTGCGCGTGTGACGCACGGAGTTGGCCGTAGGCGTCGATCAAGGTTGCCAGCCCCTTATCGCGGTGCAGGCGACCGACGTACACCAACACCACGTCACCGGCGCCGATACCTAGTTCACTGCGAGCTCTGGTCCGTGAAGATGCGTCGGCCGGCCGAAAGTGAGAGGTATCGACCCCGGCACTGGCGCCGGCGCCGATCATCGTGATGCGCCGTTGGGCGACCAGATGGCGCTCCGTCATCGCCGCACCAAGGCTCCGGCTGACGACGACGACGTCGGTAGCCAGGCGGCAGGTCAACCATTCGAGCAGGCCAAGCAGAACACGGGCGGGGCGGCTTGCGGTTTCGAGTCGGAGCCCCCTGACGAGGTAGACGCGACGTGGCACCCGGGCGACGAACGCGGCGATGAGTCCGATCAACGCAGCTTTTGGCGTACTGGCGTGGACGACGTCAGGCCGGCGACGCCGGACAACCTTCATCGTGGCCCGCAACGCCCTGAGGTCGTTCAGCGGGCTCGGGTCACGACCGAATGATGAGATCACCTCGACCTCGCACGGGAAGTCGGCCGGTCCGGAAGGGCCGGTTATCAACGTGACGTCGGCGCCCCGTGCGGACAACTGGGCAATTTCTTCGCGCAGGAACGATGACGCTGTGATCGAAGCGGTCGCGAAGACAATGCGCGGCCCGTCGCTCATGACCGAGTGTGTTCGAGCCAGTCGATGCATTGGCGCAGTCCCTCGCCGAGCGCGGAGGGACCAACTTCGGGGAACAACGATCGGAAGACCTCGGAGTCCGCACTCGAATTCCGCACGTCGCCCACACGCGGCGGTTGATGATCGAACTTGGCGGCCATGCCCATCTCGGCGGCGACCTGGCGGGCTAGGTCGTTGATGGTCGTACGGGTCCCGAATGCCAGATTTACTGCCGTGGCGTGGGTTCGGCGCTGCGTCGCCGCGATGGCCAACGTGGAAGCCACCGACTCCACGAAGGTGAAGTCCCGGGTTTGCTCACCATCGCCATAGATTACAAACGGCTCACCCCGTTGAGCGGCGCGAACGAAGTTCGGTACAACGGGCGCGTAGGCATGGTCTGGCCGCTGGTAGGGCCCGTACACGTTGAAGAAACGAAACGAAATCGCCGGCAGGCCGTAGCTCGTCTGATACGCCAGCACGTAGGCCTCGGCGGCCAGTTTTGAGGCCGCATACGGGCTCATTGGTTCGCAGCGAACGGTCTCGACACGTGTCATCCGGGGCGCCGCGCCATAGACCGACGATGACGAAGCGTGGACGACCATCGGGTTGCGCCCACCGGCCCGACTAGCTTCAAGCACGTTCAGTGTCCCGATCACATTGACGTTCGTCGTCTCGACCGGGAACTCGATTGAACGCGGCACCGATGGCAACGCGGCCAAATGCACGATGGCGTCTGCGTCCGTGAATGACTCGTCAAGCAGCGAGCGATCGAGAATCGAACCAACACGGAGCTCGACCGAGCCGGCGATGGCGTCGAGGTTCGACGCCAATCCGGTGGAGCAGTCGTCTACGACCACGACTTGGTGGTCGTCGGCGGCCAGGATGCGTGCCAGGTTGGAACCGATGAATCCGGCACCGCCGGTGATAACTACCTTCACGAAAGCACCGGGCTAGGCCTTCACAATCCGCGCCGTGCCAGTGGGGACAACGTTGCGGGTATCGATCACCAAGGCAGCGAGGCGCGACACGTGGCTCCAGTCGACGTCTTGGTGATCCGTCACCACGACGATCGCATCGAGGCCGCTGAGGTAGTCGTCCGTCAATGGCTCGCTCACCAGCGCCGGCACCGTGAACGATCGCATCGCTGGCAAGCTCGGGATGTGGGGATCGTGGTAGGAGATGATGGCTCCTCGCGCCGCGAGTCCTTCAATGATGGCGAACGCCGGACTTTCCCGAGGATCGTCGATGTTGGGTTTGTAGGCAACGCCGATGATGCCGATCTTGGATCCTCGAACGGATTTCGATTCATCGTTGAGGGCCATCGTCGTGCGCTCCACGACGTATTCGGGCATCGAGTGGTTGATCTCACCGGCGAGCTCGATGAAACGAGTTGTCATACCCTCGCGCCGCGCCAGCCACGACAGGTAGAACGGGTCGATGGGGATGCAATGCCCACCCAGGCCGGGGCCCGGAGTAAAGCGTTGGAATCCAAACGGCTTGGTGGATGCCGCATCGATCACTTCCCAGACATCGATGTTGATCCGCTCAAACAGCATCTTCAGTTCGTTGACAAGCGCGATGTTGACGGCGCGATAGGTGTTTTCGAGGATCTTGCAGGCCTCGGCGACCTCGACCGTACTCACTGGCACGACCTTTGCCACGGCCTTGCTGTACAGCTGCACGGCAACGTCTCGACTGACGTCGTCGATGCCACCGACAACTTTCGGAATCGACTGCGTGCTGAAATCCCGATTGCCCGGATCTTCCCGCTCCGGGCTGTAGGCAACGTGGAAATCGGTACCCGCCTTCAGCCCACTTTGCTCCAACACGGGAATCAACACCTCGCGCGTGGTGCCTGGATACGTGGTGCTTTCGAGGCACACCAGTTGACCGCGCCGGAGCACCTTGGAGATCGTCACGCCCGTAGCAATCACGTAGTCGAGATCCGGGTCACGCGTGGCAGAGAGCGGCGTGGGGACACAGATCAGGATGCAGTCCGCCTCGGCGAGCAATGCCGGGTCCGAAGTGGGTCGGAATCGTCCATCGTCAACCGAAGTTCGAACCCAATCGGACCCGATGTGGCGGATGTAACTACGTCCTGCCGCCAGCTCGCTGACCTTGAAGGCATCGACGTCGAACCCAATGCACCGCAAGCCCGCATTCAGGAACACGTGAGCCAGCGGCAAGCCGACGTAGCCGAGGCCGACGATCGCCACCGTGGCATCTCCCGAAGCGATCCGCTCACCCAGCTCCCCACCGATTGTCACTGAATCCACCGCGTCCCCCGTATCGCCCATTCAATCGACGATGGTAACAGCGTCTGGCTGAGGCACCACGTACCGTCGACTATTTGGTCCGAATGACTCACGTCTCCCGAGGTCGAGCTGCCCTTGGGATCGCTGTCCGGTAGCGTTTTGAAATGGAAACGGACGCTGGACCGGCGCAATCATCGGCTCGAAGGACCGTCGTGGTTACCGGCGCGGCCGGTTTCATCGGAAGCCGACTCTGTGAGGTTTTGCTCGAACAGGGTCGCGTTGTGCGTGGCATTGACGCGCTCACCGACTACTACGACCGCAATATCAAGGTGCGAAACCTGGAGATCTGCAAGTCGCACGATCGGTTCAAGTGGTTCGAACGAGACCTCGCGGTCGACGCGATCGATGACATCGTCGAAGGTGCTGATGCCGTGGTCCATTTAGCCGCCATGCCCGGCCTGGTTCGGAGTTGGACGGACGTGGCGAGCTACAGCCGTTGCAACGTGGTGGGCACCGCCTCGTTGCTCGAAGCGGTGGCCCGGGTCGCCCCGTTGGCTCGTGTGATTCACGTTTCGACGTCGTCGGTCTACGGCCTCGAGGCCACCGGTGACGAGACCTCGTCGCTGAAGCCGTCGTCGCCATACGGCATCACCAAACTGGCCGCGGAGCAGTTGGTGGGGGCATATCGAGACCATTTCGGGCTCGATACGGTCGTGCTGCGCTACTTCAGCGTGTACGGCCCACGGCAACGCCCTGACATGGCCTACAACATTTTCTGTCGCTTGCTCCTCGAGGATGCCGAGATCCCTTTGTTCGGTGACGGCTCGGCGGTGCGTACGAACACTTACGTCGATGACTGCGTGGCGGGCACCGTTGGAGCGATGGATCTCGCCCCTGCAGGTGAGACGTACAACCTTGGTGGCGGAGTCGCCATCACGGTGAATGAAGCGATCGCCCTCCTGTCCGAAGTATCGGGGCGCCCGGCGAAAGTGAAACGGTATGCGCCTCGGCGGGGAGACCAGCTCGTCACCGTAGCCAACTTCGGCAAGGCCACCCGCGATTTTGGATACCAGCCCACTGTCGGTCCAGTCGAAGGCCTGGCCAAGCAGTGGGAATGGCATCTCGCTCAGACCGGCTCAAGGCGCTGACGGCGGGCGGCTGCATCCGCTGAGCTCAGCGTAGAGATTGGCGTACTGAGCGGCGATCAATCGCACATCAAATCGTTCCTCGACAAGTGTGCGCGAACGTGTACCGAGCCGCCTGCGTTCGGCGGGGTCACCGAGCAGCCCAAGGAGGTGTCCGGCCAAACCTTCGATGTCACCGGGGGCAACAAGCACTCCATTGCCTCCGGGCTCGACGATCTCTCGGCATCCCGGTACGTCGTAGGCCAACAGGGGCATCCCCATTGCGGCTGCTTCGATCAGGACTCTCGGGATGCCTTCCCGGTAGCGGGTAGGTAACACGACGACATCGGCTTCGGCCAACAACGCAGGAATGTCGCTCCAGGTCCCAAGTCGCTTGAACTCGACGGATCCAGTGTGCGAGTCGGTGGCGCTGGGCATGTCGCGCGGGTTGTCTGAGGGTGGTCCAACAACGGCCAACAGCATCGGTTGATCGGTGCGGACCCCGCAAAGCTGGGCGGCCGCCGACAAGTCGTCCACGCCCTTGGACCGGAGATGGCGGGAAATGAGCAGCGCTGTTGGCCTCCCGTCGGCGCCGAGGAACGTCCGCGCCGCATCTCGACGGTCAGCCGATACCGAAGCCGGGTCGAACGACACGGTGTCGGCACCGGAACCGAGGATGACTTGGTGTCGGCGGCCACGAAGGAACACGTTGTGGGCAAACCACGCATCATCGTCGTGGTTTTGAAACACCGCGCACCGGACCTGGCGATCAAGAGTGATCATGACGGCGCTGTACGCCAAGCGCATCGCCGTGCCACGCATCCCGGTGGTACAGAACGATCGGCCGAGACCGTTCACCGTGCGGACGTAGCAGCCGTCCGGGTCTCTCCGCGATGCCAAGCCGGAGATCGTGGCAGGAAGGGTGCTGAAGGCGTGCACGATAGCGCTCCCCGTTTCCCGCCGGAGGTCACGCACCGCCCTGGAAGCTCGCACGACATGGCGGGCGTCGACGGGATAGACAACGCTGCGGATGCGCGGAGAGCCGGTGTCGAGCGTCAGGCCTGGCGGGTGCGCAACGGTGACCCGCACGCCAAGATTATCTAGCGCTCTGGCGAACGCCATCCGGAGACCGACTGCGTGGTCGCCGAGAATCAGCACACTCGGATTCTCAGTTGGGTTCTTCTCCACCGCACCGCCTAATCGTCTTGACCACCGGCCGGACGCTCGCCGATCTCGGAACTCGTAGATTACCGTGGGCTAACCTCGGAATCCGGACCAAAGATCGGACAGTAATACGGGATGGTTCACATGCTGCGGGGAGTTCTCCGCAAAGGAAGGGGTGATGCTACTAGCACCCCGGCTTCCCGTGACAAGGCGAACGACCCTCGACCGTCCGATGAACCGGGTGGAGTCCGAAGTCGTGGGCGCGACGACCTGCGCCGCACCGTACTTATGCTGGTGCCCGGGGGCCTCGGGCTGATAGCCACCGTTGGGCTAAACATCGGTTTCGTTGGCGACCTGGCCAAATCGGACGCCAATCGTTTGCTCGTCTTCCTCCAGGTAGAGCTCTTCGCTCTGGGGCTTGGTCGCCTCGGATACGACCAACTGGTGTTGAGTCGAGCGGCCGCACTCGACGATTCCGATCGGCTGGACTTTACGCCGCTGCTGATGCGCGTCGTCCTACCGTTCGCCTTCATCTGTGCAGCTGTTGGCGGGGCCGGGCTCCGGGGCCCTGCCGGCATTGCCTTGCTCGTTGCCGCTCCGTGCGATGTGCTTTCAACCGTCACCGCCAGCTTTGAGCTGTCACGACGCAAGTATCTGTCGAACATTGCCTTCAGCTGGCTGAACTATCCGCTCTTCTTGCTCTTCCTCGTGCTTCCCGGCGCTCATATCGACAGCTCGTCGCTTCGCAACGTGCTCGTGCTGTTTTGCGCCACGAGTGTCGGGCGAGCGGTCATCGCTGTGGTCTTGCTCAGTGCCCACCGGCGCCGGCGCCGGCGTTTGGCGCCCGGAGTGGGCGTGGCGCTGACCGGCGGTGCCCACCGGCGCAGGCGCCGGCGTTTGGCGCCCGGGGTGGGCGTGGCGCTCACCCGCCAAGACCTCTTCGGGTCGGGCACCGTGAGCATCAGCCAGATCATCATCCAACGTGGCGATGGCGCGGTGCTGGCGTTGTTCCAGTCCCGCTTCCCGGCGGCTGGCCTGGCCTCCTATCTTCTGGCGTCCCGCATGCTCGACGCGTCGTACACCGTGTCAGCGGTGGTCGCCAGCTTGGCCCAGGTACGAGGCGTCGATCGGTCGGTGTCGGGATCGCAGTCGTCGCGTTTGCAGGGTCTGCTGCTCGGTGGTGCCTGGTTGGCGATCTGGATGGCCGCGGCGATCACCCTCGCCGTTCTGCAGTGGCCGCATGTCTTCGTCGGATGGGGGCGGCTGGTGTTGGCGGTTCCCGCCGCGGCGCTGTATCTCGCCATCTTTCGCCACGTGCTCCGGGATTTGGCTCAGGGGCGAGGCGCCGCCATCGCCTTTCGTTTCATGCAGTACGTGATCATCGCCGTCGGCTTCGCCACGATCGCCGTCCTCACCCGGGAACCAGCCGTTATGTTCCTCACCGCAACCATCGCCGGCCTCTGGTCCCTCCAGTCGCTGCGCGAACCTCGAGACCGTCGCTAGCCCAGGGTTACCTGGGTCAATACGGCCACACGAGTTGTTCAGCGCGCTTGCCGCGGCGCGTGCCCGGTGACCGCCCGCATGAAGGCGTCTAGCGCTCGAGAACGCTCTCATCAGTAATTGAGGCCGGAGCCTAATCTATAATCGAAATACTTCGTCGCGTTGGCTTACCGTAAGTCGAGAATAGCGGCGACAGTGTCTCGCATTTTGCTCGCGCATCATTGCTCTGCCATTGCCGCTCGTCACGAGAATGCGCTTTGGCGAGACTTACGTAAAGTGCTGATATTGCGCAGCGTCAATCTGGTTACGTCCGTACGCCTATACGGGTTGAATGACGGCCTCCGAATTGAACCAGCGCAGCGTGGTGGTCAACGGGACGACGTGAGCCGCTGTTGGCCATGCGTTGAGAATTCGTTGGGCTGTCACCACGAAGTTGGCGAGGACGCAAGGCGGCCTCGCGGCCTTCAGGCAAGGCAAGGTCTAGATCGACTACATCACCTGCGGTCGGCGCACCCGGCGTCGCTCACCTCGGCCGCGGCGCGCTGCTCTTCCAAGTTCGCGAGCTTCAGTCGACCTGCCCGATGACAAGCTCGCCGAATTCACTGAGACGATCAAGGCCGCCCGGCCCGGCAAACACGAAACCGGACACCATCGCCCGGCCAACCCCTAACTCGGCGAGTTGCTCGGCCCCAGCAACCGGATCGGCCAACTGTCGGCCAAACATTGCGTTGATCTCAATACTCAATGGATCGCGTCCAGCACGTTCCGCCGCCTCTCGCACGCGGCCGATGAGCGAAGCAAGACGATCGACCTCACCCTCCCCGGGAAAGTACCCGTCGGCGATCCGCACAGCGCGATGTATCGCCGCGTCGGTATCGCCGCCGACCAGAATTGGAATCGAGGGTTGCACCGGCCGGGGGCTGCAGGTGACGGGCGGGAAGTCGACGAACTCACCATGGAACTCGACTTCCGGGCCCGACCACAGCAGCCGCATCGCCTCGATGTACTCGTCATTGCGGGCGCCGCGACGTTCCCAGGGCACGCCAAGTGCGTCGAATTCTTCGCGTAGCCATCCAACTCCGAGGCCGAGTTCAACTCGCCCGCCCGAGAGCCGATCAAGGGTGGCAAGTTCTTTGGCGAGCACCAACGGATTACGCTGGGGCACGATCAAAATGCAGGTACCCAGACGAAGTGTCGGCGCCACCGCAGCGACGAATGCCAGCCAGATGAGCGGATCAGGAATCGGGGTATCCGGCACCGCCGGGACCTTGCCGTCCGCCGTGTACGGGTACCGCGAATCGATCGCGCTCGGCATGATCACGTGTTCGCCACCCCACACCGATTCAAACCCAGCCGCTTCTGCTCTCCGACAAAGTTCCAGGGCGTCGTCGCCGTCAATGCCAATGCTCGCAGCGAATGCCAGGCCAAACTTCATGCGCACTCCTTCGTCTCCCAGGGCTCCGATGAGCGTAGCTGCGTAGCCACCGACAAAATCTACTCCCAGTAAGTTTCAAATGTCTTTCGCCTGTATCGTCTCGCTTTGCCGATATCGAGGGGTCGATATGCAGCCCCAGCCCATAGCGGGGATCGCCAGCCCCGAACTGGTGGATCGACTCGATCATCTTCATCGTTGGTTCTGGCCTACCGGCTCTCTGAGACCGGCCAAAGCCGTTGAAGCGATCAATCGGGCCCCTGGCACTTCGTTGTGCTGTCGAATACCGCGATGCTCCGATTCTTCCAAGCCAAACTGGCGCCGGTCACCAGACACGAACCGCTGGACCCTCCCGGAGTCGGCGTGGGGACCAACCGCCACACGAAGCGCGTGGTCCCGCCCGAGCGTTCCTGCGTGCGAGGCCGGGCGACGCCCGTCGGAGGGCAGGCAACTGCAATACTTTGAAGGGGAGCCCTGAATCAGCACGAGCAAAGGACAGGTGGGCGATTTCCGTTGCGCAAATGGCGATGCCCGCAGTAGGTGTCTGGCTTGAGCGCTCACGGCGCAGCGCTCGGGCCATAGTTTGTGCGCTTACGAGTTGCGGGCGCGTGATTCTGCGTCGCGCTTATCGTGCGTCCTCTAGCGACATCTCTAGGGATTCAACGATTCGGGCGTGACGAGTTCGACGATTTCGCCTCGGTGGCGAGCCGCTCCGTCAGCACGGCCGGTCCGGCATCGGACTCCTGCACCACCGACAAAACGCGAACCGGCCCGCCGACTGTCGTGGTGGTCAACCGGGGCACGTCTGGCGGTACGGTTCGCCTTTCGGTCCGAGGTCGACCCACTCATCTCGTGTGAGGTTGCGACCGGCGGCGAAACAGGCGGCGTCGGCCAACGAGCCGGGGTCGAGGTTCCAGACGTGCACGCGCCCGGCCTGGACGGTGAGGAGTCGCAGTTCCTTTCCAGGCAGAAAGCGAGGCACGGTGCCCGGATCGGTGGGTATCGGCCGTCCGAGAGGCCGACGGGTACCGACGTCCCACAGGCGGACAGTTCCGTCGAGATCGGCTGTCGCGATCCAATGCGCCGTGGGGTCGAAGGCGGCGGCATAGAGAGGCGAGCCGGGCCCGACGAATGCGCCTGGGCGAGGCGCACCGGATGCCCGGTCGGTCAGGGTGACGGCTTGTTCGCCCCTCACTGTGTCGGTGAGGGCGAGTCCGCCTACGGCGTCGAATGCGAGAGGGCGTCGCCCGTAGCGCGAACCGGCAAACCAGAGCGTCGGTCGGTCGGGGGTGCCGATGGTCGTCCAGGCCTCGACGTCGCCGGTGTCGAGGAGGGCGAGGAGCAACGCGCCGTTATTCGAAAACCAGACATCGCGTATGATTCGGACGGGGCTCGGACCGGCGCCGCCGCCCCGCAACCGGGTCACGCGGTTGGCGCGCACGTCGACGAGCCAAGCACTGGTCTGATCCGCCGTGGCGACGAGCCGACCGTCCGGACTGACACGGGTCTTGGGTCGCTCGGCAAAACCGCCCCAGGGGAGCCGCGACGCCTTCCCTTGTTCGAGCATGTTGCCGCTTCCTAGATCGATCACCTGCCACGAACCGGAGCCATCGATGGTGAGCGAACGATCGTCACCGAACAGGAACCCGCGGCGTCGGCCCTGGATCACCGCAGAGCGATTCGGCTGGGCGAGATCCCACACTACGAATGGGTCGCCGCAGGCGACGAAGCGGCCGTCGGTGCTCGCTTGAGGCTGACAACTGCGGATAGGCACGGATGGAAGGGCCCGGCCGATCAGCTCCCGACCATCGCTCGACCAGAACGAAAGCGTCGTTCCGCCTCCGGCGATAACGAACGAGGACCCGTCGGGCGCAGCGGCGACGGATCGCGCCGGTGCGCCGGCGACGGCCTCGGCGTCACCGCTCGCCAGTTGCAACCGGCGCACACCGTTGGGGTCCGCCACCAGCATTGCGCCAGGGCGTTCCGCCGCCAGCGTCGCCGCTGCGGTTGCCGCTTTCGAGGTGCGCCAGCGCTCGGTGCCGGTTGTCGCGTCGAGGGCGCTGATGGTGGCGACGCCATCGATCGGTTTCGAACTTACGATCACCGCACCGTCGTCAGCGAAGGCAACCGCGGCGATCTCCTGGGCGACGGCGAACCGTCCTAGTTGTCGGTGTCCGCCAATGCTCCACACCGAAAGGACGGTGTCCTCGGCGACGGCGAGCTTCAACCCGTCCCGGCTGAACGCGAGGCTCACGGCGTTCGTCGGTAGTTGCAGGCTCGCCTGCTCCGTCCTATCCGGCATGTCCCAAAGGCGAACCGTCCCGAAGTCATCCCCGATCGCCAGCACGGAACCATCCGAAGCCGTCGTGAACGACCGGCTCGCTCCGGGCAACGCCAGCAAGGGGCTGGTTTCCTGCAACGTCAACGCACTCAGGAAGCGCACGTCGTAGGCGCCGTCGCTGACAATGATCGTGTCGCCCGGCCCGAGCCCGATCGATGGTTCGCTGCGACCGGGCGAACGCAACGTACGTCGGGCCAGAACACGATGGGACCCGGCGTCGATCACCACAGCCTCGCTGTCGCCCACGGCGACGATCCGGCGACCGGATCGATCGAACAGCAGCCGTCGAACCGGATGGCCGACCGTCGCCGAGCCGAGAGCTGTGGGCGTGGCGGTGAGCGTTTGGAGAAGGGCGTCGTGGGCGGCGAGCCGGTCCCCACGCCGGCGGCTCCCTTCGAGCGCGAGCAGCAGCGCCAGCGGCGGACTCTCCGTGGAGAGCTTCGCCGACGTCGCCAGCAGTCGCTTCGTTTCGCTGTTGTAGCTCGCCCGTGTTGCCCGTCCTCGTTGGACCACGGCTACCGAGGCACCGACGATCGCCACCACCAACAAACAGGCCAGCCCTATCGACAGCCGAGTGACCAGGCGCAACGTCCGGTCCCGCTGATCGGTCAACTGACGCTCGCAGCGATCACCTTCAGCGAGGAATTCACGCTCCGCCGCGCTGAGCGATCCGAGGTGCTGGCGGCTCCACTCGACGGCCGAGCGCAACCGTGGCCCACGGTACAGGTCGGTTTCGGTTCGCTCACCTTGTTCCCAGACCACCGTTGCGCTGCTGATCTGCAGCAGCAGCCGGGCGTCGCCACGGGTCTCGCCAATCCATTCCTGGAGTCGTGGCCACGCGATCAGCAGCGACTCGTGGGCGAGCTCGACGATCGGCTCGCGCGTTCCGGGGTCGTTGGCCACCACCACCAGCCGGTGCTCAACGAGAACCCCGATGAGTTGACGCGTCTCGACGGAGAGGGTGTGAAGGGGGACCCGCCTGCTCGTTTCGGGCTGCCCTTCCACGGACACGACCAATCGAGCGATCAGGCCCGGTAGGAGGGAGCGCTCAGGTCCGGGGAGCGCCAGATACATCGTCTCGGCTCTTCGCGAGAGGGCGCCGGCGATACCGCCAACGTCGTCGTAGTGGTCGAGTGCGACTGCGCCACGGTCGCGCCGGTCGACGAGGTCCGCTAGCGCGAACTGCAACAACGGCAGTGAGCCCGGGCGGGCGGCCGCATCGGCGACGATTTGCGTGACGAGCGACGACTCCATCTCGATGCCATGGCGTTCCGCCGGCCAGCGTACGCACTCATCGAGCTCACGGGCAGTCATGGGCGGAACGATGACGACCCCGTCGCCCAGCAACGGACCGAGCACGCGGTCCTGCAACGGAAGACTCAGGAAGTCTGACCGCAAGGTGGCGATCGTTCGGAACGGTGCATCGGGCTCACCGGACTCGGCCAAGAGACGGAGAAACTCCTCCCGGTCGTCCTCGGACTGGCAGATCGTGAACAGTTCCTCGAGCTGATCGATGACGAGCACCCGACCACTGCGCCCGACAACGTTCTGCGTTGATGCCACCGGACCGAGCAGGGTCATTTCCAGCGCCGTGGCGAGCGACTCGAGCGGGTGCTCACCGGGCCGCATCATGGCGACGGCCCACCCGGCTTCGCGCAAACGCGGCACCACTCCCGCTCGGACCAGGCTCGATTTGCCGCAACCCGACGGTCCGACGATCGCCACCAACGCCAGCCGATGCACGTGGTCGACGATGTCGTCGATCAGCGGTGTTCTCCCGAAGAAGTCGGCGGCGTCGGACTCGTCGAAGGGGCGCAGGCCCTTGTAGGGGTTCACCCCGGTCCAGGCGCTACCACCCCGAGACCCAGCAC
>JAYVSS010000416.1:0-1587 GCA_043775075.1 Acidimicrobiia bacterium | reverse complement strand
TCAGCTCAGCCCGAACCTCGTCACCTAACACAATCGGATCAACACGACTCATCCACCCATCCAACTACACGCGAGTTAAACCCGCGAGGATGCACTAGTGAGCAGACGGAAGAATCGAAAGGCCGGGCCGGAGCGACGTTGAAAGCGCTCCAACCCGGCCCTGCGAAGGGAATCAGTTGATGTTTTCGAGGCCGTTCTGGAACCGACCAGCATGGCTCTTCTCGGCCCGAGCGAGCGTCTCGAACCACTCGGAGATTTCGACGAAACCCTCTTCACGAGCGGCTTTGGCGAAGCCCGGGTACATCTCGGTGTATTCGTAGGTTTCACCGGCGACGGACGACTTCAGGTTCTCTTCGGTCGAGCCGATGGCCATGCCCGTAGCGGGGTCGCCGGAACCGAGGGTGGCAAGGTACTCAAGGTGCCCGTGTGCGTGACCGGTCTCGCCGTCGGCAACATTCTTAAACAGACCGGCGACTTCGGGGTACCCCTCGATGTCCGCCTTCTGGGCGAAATACAGATAGCGGCGGTTGGCCTGGCTTTCACCGGCAAATGCGTGCTGAAGGTTGGATTCGGTTTTTGTGCCCTTTAACGACATGGTGACTCCTGGTATTTGGGGGGTTGACTGCGAGAGAAAAGAACGGTGACGAAGGCCTACAGGTGATGAGCGCCGGCGGCCACACACGAGGCGCACGTGCCGCGGAACGTCACGTCGACGTCGTGGACGACAAAGCCCGGTTCGGTCACTAGCTCCGGCGTGGTGGCTACGGCGACATCGAGAATCAGGCCGCAGGTCGCGCACACTGCGTGATGATGGTCCGTGGTGTTCGGATCGAAGCGAATCGATCCCGTGCCGAGATCAAGGGCGTGTACTTCGCCCATCTCGGCCAGGTCGTTGAGGACTTGGTATACGGTCTTGAGCGAAATCATCGGCATCTGCAACCGGGCGGCGGCAAACACGGCGTCGGCGGTGGGATGGGCAGAGTTGCCGAAGACCAAACGGAAAATCAGTTCGCGCTGAGGAGTGAACTTGCGTCCCGCCGATCGGAACAGCCGAGCCAGTTCATTTGGCGGTCTCACGACGTTCGACGATAGCAGCTATCAACCAACAACTCTTGTCGTTTAGCGCGAATTTACCTTGACGATGTTCCGATGTCGACACCTCCCCCTTTGGTGCGGTGCGGTCGAGAAGAATGGACGGGTGACGCCAGACGACCTTCCCGACGACTCCCCCGCTATGACCGCCGCCCGGGCGGCCGGGTTGATCGGTTTGGTCGTCGCTGCTCTGGCCCCGGCCCTCGTACTCCGAGTCACCGATTCCCATCCACCGGCCGCCGTGGGCGCGGTCATCTTCGGCCTCGCCATTATCTCGGCCGCCTTCCTTCTGGCCTGGGGGGCTGAGGCGGCCCAGGTGGATATCTCTGCCGGTCTGGCCATCGCCGTCCTCGCCTTCATCGCCGTGTTGCCCGAGTACGCCGTGGATATGGTGTTCGCGTCCAAGGGCGGACATGCCTTTGCCCAGCACGGGCGGGCCTGTCTCCCGCCGGGAGCGGGCGACGAGCCGCCGTGTTCGTTGGCGTTGGCCAACAT
>JAYVSS010000415.1:0-1772 GCA_043775075.1 Acidimicrobiia bacterium | reverse complement strand
AGTGCATGTCCGGCGAGGACCCCGCTCTCGACGGTGTACTCACCGACGAACTCACGCGGCGCGGCAAGCCCGGCATCAGCAACGGCGCCCCGAAAACCTGCGAGGCGGAGCTTGGTCACGGGCGAATATCGAACCCGCGGATTGGCGCTTCCGATGACGGCGAGTCGGGTGTGCCCGAGCTCGATGAGATGACGAGCCGCCATCGCACTGCCCAACGCATCGTCGATACCAAGCGTATGTTCGCCATCCACGCGTTCGCCGACGACGACGATTGGTCGTTCTGACCTCGACCGCTGCCATGACGCCCCCAGAAACGCATCGACGACCACGACCCCGTCAACGCGCTGGTTCAGGTTCGTGTTTCCACCGACCAGATCTCGTCGCCGGTCGGACGTGCTAAGCGCGCTTATGAGCAAATCATGGTCTGCTGGCTGGAGCACGTCCTCCAAGCCGGCCGAAACCTGGTTCACGTACCACGTCGTCAGCTGGGGGGCGATCAAACCGACAGTCTTCGTGCGCCCCGAAGCGAGCCGCGATGCATTGGGATCGGCGACATAGCTGAGCAGCGCGGCAGCGTCGCGCACCCGCTGACGAACCTCAGGACGCACGTGGGGAAGATTGCGCAGCGCTCGGCTCACGGTGGCCTCGGAGACACCGGCACCCCTCGCCACATCAGCGATGGTTGCCGGTCGATCGCCCGTCACGTTGCCGGGTTCCGAAAGCGCTTTCACGTCGGCTAACTGTACGGCGCTAACGGCCGCAGTGGCCGCCAAAACCGAGATTCCTGGTTGATTTCCTCTTTGCCCGCTTTCACCGCCGGACCGCCAGGTCGGGAAGTGACCTTTCCCAGCTCAGCGGGTTTTCCGCATCGTCAATACTTGACGTGTGAATTCTCGCCCACCCAGCCGACCAAAGGCTCGGTCGCGCCCCGGCGGCGATGTGCGGTCAGAGGCGCTACGGACGGCCCGGGCGGCAAACTCCGTGGACGTACGGTACCCGGCGGAGCTCCCGATAACGGAACGGGTCGACGAGATCTGCGCCGCCATTCGCGATCACCAGGTAGTCGTGATCGCTGGTGAGACCGGCTCCGGCAAGAGCACTCAGCTCCCCAAGATTTGCCTCGATCTCGGGCGAGGCATAGACGGCATGATTGGTCATACCCAACCCCGTCGCCTCGCCGCGCGCACGATCGCCGAGCGAGTGGCCGACGAACTCGGCGGAACCGTGGGCGAGACCGTCGGTTTCGCCGTGCGTTTCACCGACCGAGTGAAGGATCACACCCGGGTAAAGGTCATGACCGACGGCATCCTGCTCGCCGAAATCGGACGTGACCGGGAGTTACGTCGGTACGACACGATCATCATCGACGAGGCCCACGAGCGCAGCCTCAATATCGACTTCCTTCTCGGCTTCCTCCATCAACTCCTGCCGACGAGACCCGACCTCAAGCTCATCATTACGTCGGCCACCATCGACACCGCCAAGTTCGCCGCTCACTTTTCCACCAACGGTCGCCACGTTCCAATCATTGAAGTAAGTGGACGTACGTTCCCGGTTGAAGTCCGCTACCGGCCCTTCGGAGGCGAAGACGACGAGGCAATGGATCAGCCCGAGGCGATCGTTCGCGCGGTCGACGAACTCTTTGAGCATGGCGCCGGCGATGTGCTTGTGTTCTGCAACGGCGAACGCGAAATCCACGACGCCGCCGACGCCCTGCGCGAACTCGCCGACCAGCGCCGTCCGTTCGACGTGATTCCTCTCTACGCGCGCTT
>JAYVSS010000414.1:0-5248 GCA_043775075.1 Acidimicrobiia bacterium | reverse complement strand
CTGATATCCGCAACATTTTACAATTTGAGGAAGCATTTGGCGATGCTACCGTCGTCATTCTTGACCAGAACTATCGATCCTCGCAGAATATTCTTGATGCGGCGAACTCCGTCATTGCCAACAATGGGAGCCGCAAACCCAAGGAACTGTGGACCGCCGCCGGCGCAGGACTCCCCATCACCCGCTACCACGCTGAAGATGAGCGAGATGAAGCCGGTTGGATCGTGCGGGAAATGGCTCGATTGCACTCCACGGATGGGTTCAAGTGGAGCGATATGGCGGTCTTCTACCGCACGAATGCGTCGAGCCGAGTCGTCGAAGAACAGCTGGTGCGGGTCGGCCTGCCGTACAAGGTGATCGGCGGCACCAAGTTCTACGACCGCAAAGAAGTCAAAGATGTGCTCGCCTATCTCCGAGCGGTTGCCAACCCAGACGACGAGGTATCACTCAAACGGGTGATCAACACGCCCAAGCGCGGTGTGGGCGACACCTCTATCGGACGTCTCGACGCCTGGGCGCGCTCCACCGGACGTAAGTTCGGAGAGGCGTTAACGTACGGCGAAGCCGCCGGGCTGACCGGCAAGGCGTTGAGCGGGGTGAACAATTTTGTCGCCCTGCTCGATGACCTACGTGAACTTACGACCGGCCTGATGCCGTCGAAACCAAGTGAGATCCTGCAGTCTGTGCTCGACCGTACGGGATACGCCACCGACCTTGAGGCGGAGAACACGATCGAGTCCGCCGGGCGGCTGGAAAACCTCGGAGAAATTCTTGGTCAGTCAAAAGACTTCGATACCCTCGATGAGTTCCTCGAGTCGGTTTCGCTGGTGGCGGATTCCGACGATCTTGCCGAGCCCGATGCCAGCGGGGACGATTCGCAGGTCGTGTTGATGACGCTGCATACAGCCAAGGGTCTGGAATTCCCCGTCGTCTTTCTAATTGGCCTGGAAGACGGCGTGTTTCCCCATATCCGGTCACTCGGTGAACCGGCGGAATTAGAGGAAGAGCGCCGGCTCGCCTACGTCGGCATTACCCGGGCCCGGCAACGGCTTTACCTCACGAATGCGTGGTGTCGTTCGTTGTTCGGTTCCACCCAGTACAACCCGGTGAGCCGTTTCCTCAACGAAATTCCCGACGGACTCATGGTCAACGTGGGCGAATCCCGCCAGTCCGGGGGACCGGCGTGGTCGGGCGGGTCCGGCCAATTCGGTGGAGGTGGTGGAACTGCGAGTGGACGAAAGTGGAACGAGGAGTGGCGTCAACGACGCTCTGGTGGCGACGACGACGGGTCCGAGCGCAGCACCGGCGCGAACACCGGTGGTCGCGTTTTCGGCGGCGGCGGTGGCGGGGACACCCACCGCGACGTGGTCGTCGAGGCCGCCATGCGGGCGGGAAAGCGCACAGATACCCCCGCCGCCACCACGGGCGCTGAGTCCCTCGGGCTGGCCGCCGGCGACACCATCGTGCACAAGAGATACGGCGAAGGACGCATCACCGAGATGATCGGCGTGGGCGACAAAACCGAGGCGGTGGTCGCCTTCCCCAGCTTCGGAGAGAAGCGCTTCCTCCTCGCCTTCACGCCGCTGAAGAAAGCGTAGCGCGGCGTGACGTCGGACCAGCCGCTGGGAAATTCCATACGTACACTGACGATGCCGACGGAAGGGGTCGTGGCGCTGCAGACGGTAATCGGCATCATCGATGATCACGATCTGCGCTGCGACCCCGAGGTGTATTACAACCTCACCACCACGCTTCACCAGGCGGCGTCGGTGTCCACCGGTGGAAACGGCGAAGACGCCACCATCGACATCACGATGGCCGAGGCCGATCTGTTGCTGCGGGGGTTGTCGTTCACCGAGGCGATGAGCATGGAACTCCCGTGGTACGAGATGGTCGTGCAGACCGTCCACTTCGTTGGCGATGCGCTCGTGGAGTTGTGGTCCAACGCCGAGTGGATGGCGTACCGAGACACGCCCACTACGCGATAGCGGCGATGGGTCAACGCTTCTTTGCGTTGACCGTCTTGGGGGCCAGCAAGCTGGCCGACTCATTTTGCTGTGTCTACTGGTCGGCTCGCCTAGCGGCTCGCCTTCTACGCGATAGCGGCGCTCTTTTTCGTGTGTCGGATCGAGAGATACACCGCACCGGCAAGCGTTCCAAGGATTACGGCAAGAGACACGAACGTGTTGAGGTGGAACCAATGGGCCGCCATCATCTTCAGGCCGACGAAGACCAGGATCGCCCCGAGCGCGTGGGACAGATAGTGGAATTTTTCCTTGGCGTCGGCGAGGAGGAAGTACATCGCTCGCAGCCCAAGAATGGCAAACGCGTTCGACGAAAACACGAGGAACGGTTCGCGGGCCACGGCGAGAATGGCGGGCACGGAGTCCACCGCAAACACCACATCGGTGAGTTCCACCACCACCAGCGCAGCAAGCAACGGAGTGGCCATCCGCTTGGCGTTGACCCTGGTGATGAACTTATGTCCGTCGAATGCATCCGAAACCGGGATGAACCGGCGTACCAATGCCATGCCCTTGGAAGCGTCGCCCGACTCCTCGTCTTTGCGATGGCGAATGATTTTCACGCCCGTAAATACCAAGAACACACCAAATATCAGCAGCACCCACCAGAACTGAGTGATGAGAGCGCTTCCCAACCCGATAAAAGCGGCGCGCATAGCAAGAGCGCCGAAGATGCCCCAGAAGAGCACTCGATGCTGATACTTCAGCGGGATGGCCATCGCCGTGAAGAGCATGGACCAGACGAACACGTTGTCCACGCTGAGCGCCTTCTCGATCACGTAGCCGGAGTAGTACTCCCCGGCGGCCGCTCCGCCGAAGGCGAACAAAATGACGCCACCAAACGTCAGGCCGCAGGCCACCCAACCAAGCGACTCGAACAGCGCTTCTTTGGGCGACGGCTCGTGATCGTCGCGATGGCGGAAGAGGTCAACGGCGAGCATCAGCGCAAGGACGGCGAGGAGGGCGATCCACGCCCAGACGGGAACGTCGAGATCGACGAAATTGGACTTCGTTTCAGCAGCAGCAAGTAACACGGAAATGTCTCCCAGGAGATCGGAACAACAGGTCTCACCGGAAGGTCTCTCCGCTCACCGCCCAACGGCGCCAAGCTGGCCGCACCGGACCCACCGAGGTGGTTCGTGATGACGATCGGCCTCTAGGGATACTCCCCTTCAGGTTGGTTCGCCATAAGCGAACCCAGCTAATTTACCAGAGACTCCACGGTGAGAAGCCGTGGTGACCTGGACTAGAACGCATCCACCTGGACCAAAACGCGTCGACGCTTCCTGGTCCAGGTCGACGCGTTCCGGTCCAGGTCGAATTCGCCTTTGCCCGCCCGTGCCCGCCTCAGCCCGCCTGAGGGCGCACCGGCCCGCGACCATCCGCATCGGCGCGGCGCCGGGAACTACGGTCGTTGGCCCATGGGATTCGCCGATCGGCTGAAGGCACGCGCACAACTGGCGGTGACCGACGAGGGACTCACGCTGGCCTCGTTGGCCTCACGGGTGGCCGCCGCCCACGGCGATCGCATCCTTGTCACCACACCGTCGGGCACGGCGTGGACGGCCAACCAGGTAGCGGGCGCCGTCGAACACGCATCGGGCGATATCCGGGCCCGAATCGCTCAGGGGGACCGGGTCCTCATCGATTACCCAAACGGGCCTGAGTTGGTCATGGCCTGTCTGGCGGTGTGTCGGGCCGGCGGGATTGCGGTTCCGGTCAATGATGCGTCGACCGACATCGAGCGCGCCCACGTTCGCCGTGACTGTGGAGCAACGCTTACGATCACTGACCCGGCGCTTCTTACGCCTCGCGAAATCCCACGTGCACATACGATCTCGCACGAGCAGAACCCGGCCGACGTTGCCGTCCTGCTGTATACGTCGGGCACGACCGGCAAGCCAAAGGGTGCCGCCCTCACGCATCGAGGACTCCTCACATCGACCCGCCGTCTCGCGCTCCTGCCCACCGGTTGGCGGCGCGACGAAGCCGTGATGGCCCTTCCCCTCGCCCACGTGATGGGCTTCGCCGGTTTCCTAAGCACACTTACAGCTGGCATTCCGACGTACGTCATCTCCCGCTTTCGTCCCAACGACGTACTGGACGCCATCGAACAACGACGGGCCACGATGTTCGTCGGTGTCCCGGCGATGTATCGCATGCTCCTTGAGGCCGGGGCACAAAAGCGCGACCTTACGAGCGTTCGGGTTTGGATGAGTGGGGCCGACGCCATGCCGCCGGAGTTGGCGAAACAGTTCCAACGCATGGGCGCGTCGGCCACGTTGCCGCTATTGGGGACAGCCATCGGCGAGGCGATTTTCGTGGAGGGCTACGGCATGGTTGAACTGTCGGGCGCGGCAATCATGAAAATCACCCCGCCGTATGCCGGGGGCATACTGACGAAAGCACGCGGGATGACGATGCCCGGTTGCCAAACGCGCATCGTCGACAAGGACGACGTCACCGTCAACGTCGGTCAGGTCGGTGAACTTTTGGTGAAGGGCCCCGGCGTGCTCAACGGGTATTACGGCGACCAGGCCGCCACCGATGCCACCCGGACGGCCGACGGATGGGTGCGAACCGGTGATCTCGCTCGACGCGGACCAGGGCGCACCATTGAGTTTGTGGGCCGGGCCAAGGACGTCATCAAGGTCGGCGGGTACTCGGTCTACGCCGCCGAAGTCCAGGCTGCCCTGGAGGCCATCGAAGGGGTAGCCGAGGCCGCCGTTGTCGCCCTCCCGGAGCCACGGAAGGGCGAGAAAGTGGCGGCCGCAGTGAGGCCGTTTCCGGGGGTCACCCTTCATCCGGTTGACCTCCGCAGCACCCTGGCCGAGTCCCTGGCGGCCTACAAAGTGCCAGCAGTCATCGTCATCGTTAACGAACTTCCCCGGACGACCACGGGCAAGATCCGTCGATACGAACTGCAGGAGATCCTCGCCAACTCGTGACGGTCGCCGACACTACGACGGCGGGCGGGTCTTGAGGGTGTCGGCGTAGGCCACGTTGAGGTCAACAACGAGACGATCGGCGTCCTTATCCGCCTTGGCGGAGAACCGTTCAAGTCCCACACTGCGATCTTCCCGGGTGCCGTCGGGGGCGAAAATTTCGTTGTTACAGGGATTCACGAAGACCCGCCGATCTTGGTCCCACTGCACCACGCACTTCTCCGGTTGCCCTGCGGGGAGGGCGTTGAGCGCGGCCCACCGGTCCTGGCCAAGATACGC
>JAYVSS010000413.1:0-5236 GCA_043775075.1 Acidimicrobiia bacterium | reverse complement strand
GTGTGGGACCGGTTTCGGGTGCGCTTCGCCGACGGCGGCACTATGGCCGTCCGCGATCCCCGTCGGCTTGGTGGGGTGGAGTTGGACCCCGACGTGAGTGCGCTGGGTCCCGACGCCACCGCCGTCACTCTGGCCGAAGTGCGGGCGGCCGTCGCTGGACCGGCCCGGTCAGCCGGTTCATCTGGATCAACGGCGGCGGTCAAGGCCCGAATCATGGACCAGTACCGCATCGCCGGGATCGGGAACCTTCTGGCCGACGAAATCCTCTGGCGGGCCGGTATCGCTCCGGGGGTGGCGGCGTCATCGCTGAGCAAAGCTCGGACCGTGCGGCTCCACGCCGCAATTCTGGCCACCGTGGCCGATCTCACCGAACGGGGCGGCTCACACCTCGGCGACGTCATGGAAGCCCGCCACCCGGGCGGATTCTGTCCCCGTGACGGGGCCGCAATGCGGGTCGGTCGGGTGGGCGGGCGAACGTCGTGGTGGTGCCCGAAACACCAACGATGAGCTCGCGGTCCGGCTGGTGGATGCTCCAGTAGATGTCAGGAGCGGTCGAAACTACAGGGGTGATACTTCTGAACGGTCGGCAGCGGCGGGGGCGGCTCGGTCTCGCCGGAGCCGCGATGGCGATGACATTGGCGATGACATTGGCGATGACATTGGCATTGGCGGCGTGCGGCTCGTCGGCGCCTTCTTCGACGAGTGACGCGGGTTCGGGTTCAGCGGCGACCGACTCGATTCCCGTGTCCCCGAACGTGCCGACAATCGACGCAACGATCTCGGCCCGGCAATCGCCGGCAGACACCGACGCGGCCAGCCCTGATCCGGCCCCGCCGACTGACCGGACGATTCGCGTTCCCGCCGACGCCTCGACGATCCAAGCGGCGGTCGACGAGGCAAAACCGGGCGACCTTGTCCTGGTCAGCTCCGGCACATACAACGAGGCGGTCACAGTTCGGACTCCTTCGATCGTGGTCCGCGGCGTTAATCGCAACTCGGTGATCCTCGATGGCCAAGATCAATTGGAAAACGGCGTGTTGGTGTCCGCCAACAACGTGGCAATCGAAAATCTCACTGTTCGCCGATATGTGGTTAATGGCTTGCTATTCACCAAGGCCTATGACGACCGTGCCGATAGCAATGAGCACTCGATTTTACGGGGATATCGAGCCTCGTACATCACTGCTTCAAACAACGGCCTATACGGCATCTATGCTTTCTTCGCCCAAGGCGGCGTCATCGAACACAGCTACGCCAGCGGCCATCCCGACTCCGGGATCTATGTGGGCCAGTGCAAGCCATGCGATGCCATCGTTCGAGATAACGTGGCCGAGCTGAACGCTGTGGGGTATGAAGGTACGAACGCCAGTGGAAACTTGTTCGTCATCAATTCGGTTTGGCGTCGCAACCGGATCGGCCTTACTCCCAACTCCCAGAACGCCGAAAAACTTGCTCCCCAGGGCGACATTGTGGTGGCCGGTAATGTGGTGGAGGACAACCAAGATCCGGTCGCGCCATCGGCCGCTCAGGGCGGCAGCGGGTTCGGCATCGCCGTCGGCGGCGGGCAGCGAAACCTGGTGGTGCGGAACCTGGTCCGGCGCAACGACAGTGGCGGGATCGTGGTCACTGATCTGGCCAAGTTTCAGCCAGAATCGAATGAAATCCGCAACAATGTGTTGGAGAAGAATGGCATTGATCTCGCCCTGTATTCTTCTGATGGCGCCGCAACGATCTCATCACGAAAGAACTGTTTCTCGGGAAATAGTTTTGTCACTTCACTTCCAGCAATGATTGAATCCGCGGTGCCCTGCCCACCTGATTCTGGTCCTGCTGCTGCTGATACCCCCCTCCTCACCGGGCCATTCCCGCTCAAGGCGCCCGCACCGAATGTCGACTACCGAAACGTGCCGCTCCCGCCCGACCAACCCGGGATGCCGGACGCGTCTTCCACGTTTCGAATGCCCGCAGTCGCTACTGTTCCCGTCGTCGATCTCAATGCGATCATGGTGCCGAAGCGGTGATCGCTAAGCGAACCGATACCCGGGCGACACTGACTGTCAGCGCGCTTATTCTATGTGGGCTTATTGCTGGGTGTGGTGGCCGGGCGCCGGTCTCCAGCGTGGTGAACGAGACCGCTGGCGGGGGGTCGACGATCCCCGCGGTCAGCGCGGTCAGCGCGGTGACCACGCCAGCGATGGCCGACCCGAAGGCCGACGATAAGGGTCGCCTGTCCACCGCCCAGGCTCTGCTGCTCTCGCGGGCGTTGGTCAAGAACGAAGAGGCCAAGGGGGCGATCGTCTCGATGATCGTCCCGTTTGGCCCGGCGGCCACGTTTACCCTTACCGGTCCCGTTGATTGGGCCGGCGATCGGGCGGCGCTGGTTATGGCGACGAAGCGGTCCGACGGTGTTGCGGTACCGGACTCTCCGGTGTTTTGGGACCGTGGTTCCATCCTCACTGAAGTCGACGGACTCCCGGCCGCCATGGCCGCCAAGGGTCGATCGGGAGTACGGTTCGTCGTCCGGGTGATGAACCCTAAGGGGGTGTCCCTCGATCAACTCATCACGTTCGTGGGATCGTTGGCCGTTGACCGAGCGGAGAACCCGATCCTCATTCGTCAGGCCGACACGGCGTTTGTGGGCACCAGGGTGATCGACGGGACCACCGTCGAGGGTTACCGATACGGCAAGACGAAGTACTGGATTGATCCGGCTACGGGACTGCTGCGAGAGGTCGAGGCCCGCTTCGCCCGGTATAAGTCGCCGGTGTTCATCACCCTTTCCGGTCATGGCCCCCAAACCATCACACTGCCGGCGACCGACCAGGTCGTAGACGCGTCCTCCGTCCCCGACGCCCTCGCTGCACTGAAGCCCAGCCGAACCCCGTAGCCAGCCCGGATAGGCCCCTACCCGCCTGCGCCGAAATTGCCGGTCTCTTCAGGCCGCGAGCAGCATCAGCGTTTCTCCATCGGTAGTGGCTAGTCGTCGACTTGCGCTGCCTATTGGTTCGGACCTTCCGTCGACCGTCCGAACCAACGGGCTTGCTTAGGTGAGCATGACGATGGGTTGTTACAGATGCGCGTCACGACTTGGCGAGTGGGGCCCAGCGTCGCCTGCTGGCGTTTCTTGCACTGCGGGCCGGAGGGACGGTGCGTTCAGAAGTGTTGGCTGAGCACCTCGATTTGTCGGCCGGGGCCCTGGCGCTTGATGAGTTTCGCCACGAGTGCTGGGCCATGGGTGCTGCCACTCGGCTCGACGGGTTGCGGGCCGGGGCCAACGAGGACCGGGCCAGTGAACTGATTGTTCGTCGTCGATTCGACGACGCCATCGCCAGCTTGGAAATTCATATTGCTGACAATCCGTTACGCGACCGCCCGCGTGGTCAATTGATGGACGCACTAGCCTTTGGTGGCCGAACCGATGCTCTGCGCGCCTATCAACGGTATCGGTCGTTTCTGGCCGAGGAGGCGGGGACCGAGCCGTCGGCTGAGGTGCAGGAACTGGAGCGCCGCATCGTGCGGGGTGTCACGGCCAAGCGACGGGTCCGGCTCGCGCCCTGCCCGGACTCGGTCGCCCGCCCGGGTCGTCGACCGCTCGTCATGCTCCGGGCCTAGGCCACTGCCGGGCTGTCGGATTTGGTGTGCCTCGAAGTCAGACGGTGAGCAACCCGAGCGTCGACTCGGTTTTGCGAGATAGCCAGATCTACGATGGCACGATGGAGCTGAATTACCCCACCGATACCGATGCTTTCCGGGCGACCGTGCGCGAATGGTTGGCGAACAACCTGCCCAAAGGCTGGTTTGAACCGGGATTTGAGATGACGGCGGAGGAGAAGAAGGACTTCCAGGCCACGTGGACGTCGAAGCTCCATGGCGGTGGTTGGATCTGCGCGTCATGGCCGACGGAATACGGCGGTAAGGGCTTATCCACCATGGAAAACGTGGTCCTCAACGAAGAGTTCCACAAGGCTGGAGCTCCTCTGCGCGCTGACTTCTTTGGCGACACGCTCGTCGGGCCCACGATCCTGCAGTGGGGCACGGAAGAGCAAAAGAAGACCTTCCTTCCTCAGATACTAAGTGGACAGATTAGTTGGTGTCAGGGCTTTAGCGAGCCGGACTCCGGGTCGGATCTGGCCTCGTTGAGGACCACGGCAGTGCTCGACGGAGACGAGTGGGTCATCAACGGCCAGAAGGTCTGGACCACCCGTGCCCAACACGCTGACTACGTTTTCCTGCTCGCCCGAACCGATCCGTCGGCCGCTCAACATGCCGGGATCAGCTATCTCCTCGTCCCCATCAAACAGGCCGGGGTGGAGGTTCGTCCGATCGTGCAGCCCGATGGCACCGCCGAGTTCAACGAGACATGGTTCACCAATGCTCGCTGCCCGAAAGACAACGTCGTCGGCGGCGTCAACAACGGTTGGAAAGTAGCGATGACCACGCTGGGCTTCGAGCGCGGGGCGTCGGCCACCACGAGCCATCGTCGATTCGAGACTGAGCTTGAGCTGATCATGGATAAGGCGAGGGCCAACGGCGCGATCAACGATCCGCGCATTCGCCAGCGGTTGGCCAAGGCGTATTCAAAGGTCCAGATCATGCGGTTCAACGGTCTGCGGTCGCTCACGTACGCACTTCATAAGCGCGGCGACGTTCTGGCCTTGGGTGCGACGAACAAGATGTTCTGGTCGGAGTACCACCGAGACACGCTGGAGTTGGCGATGGATATTTGGGGCATGGACTCCGTCATCATGGCGGGCCGTGCGGGCTCGCCGTCTTGGCCTGGTGTGGTCCGCATTGATATGCGCGCTGGCTATGAGCCATCAGGCATGCAAAGCGCGTTCTTCTTCAGCCGCTCCGAAACGATTTGGGGTGGCACGGCCGAGATCCAGCGCAATATCGTGGGTGAGCGCGTGCTCGGCCTGCCGAAAGAACCGAAGCCGTCAGCGAAAGCTTCGGTCTAGCGAAACTCAAGCGTGCAGGCGGGGTACGTCGTCCCGAGTAAGAAGTAGCCACTTCCCACGCCCTACAGGTCAACCCAGTCGCCCATCGCCAGGTTGCCGAGCGACCATTCGCCAAAGTGGGTGCGGTGCAACGACACGACATCATTCCCGCATGCGGCGACCATCCGACGCACCTGGTGATAGCGACCCTCGGTCATGGTGACGGCAATAAGACGGGCATCGGCCGAGACCTGCTCCACCGTGGCGGGAAGGCACGGTGCCTTGTCGCCGTCCAGGTG
>JAYVSS010000412.1:0-2521 GCA_043775075.1 Acidimicrobiia bacterium | reverse complement strand
ATTAACTGTGACGGGCCCGTCACCATCGGCGAAAACGTGACGATTGGTCCGTTCGTCAAGATCTATACCGCCACCCACGATCTGGGTCCCGGCTCGCATCGAAGCCAACCGGACCTGGTAGTTCGCCCGGTGGCCATTGAGAGGGGGTGTTGGGTCGCGGTCGGGGCAACGATTCTCCCCGGCGTCACGGTTGGACACGGTTCCGTGGTGGCCGCCGGAGCGGTGGTCGATCGAAACGTTCTCCCCAATAGTTACGTTGCCGGGGTGCCAGCGGTGGTGGTGCGCGCTCTCCCTCTTGGCGACCGGTAGGAAACTCGTCCGTCGCCGTTTCGCAGCTCATGTGGCCGGGCTACCGTGGTCGTCATGGCTCTTCCCCCGATCCTGTCCGAGGAAGCTCGCAATGCGGCTTTGGCGAAGGCAGCTGAAGCCCGGCGAACCCGCGCAGAACTTAAAGAACAACTGAAGATGCGGTCGATTTCGCTTTCTGAGGTGCTCGTCATGGCCGAGACGAATGACACCGTGGCGAAGACCAAGGTGCTGGTGATTCTGGAGTCGTTGCCTGGCCTGGGAAAGGTAAAGGCTCGCAAGGTTCTCGAAACCGTCGGAATCGCCGAAACCCGTCGGTTGCAGGGCCTCGGCGCCCAGCAACGCACCAAGTTGCTCGAACTTCTCGGCAACGACTGACGGAACGGTTGACCGAGTCGCCGCCGCTGATCTTCGTCCTTTCCGGTCCATCGGGCACAGGAAAAGGCACGATCGTCGACGCATTGGTTCAAGCGGATCCGTCGTTGTGGCTCTCTCGGAGCTGGACCACCCGCGCCCGCCGCAAGAACGAGTCCCCCTACGCCTACAGATTCGTTGACCGGGACACCTTTCACGCTCATATCGGCGCCGACGGTTTCGTCGAGCACGCCGAAGTCTTCGGAAATCTCTACGGCACACCGTTGCCCACACCACCCGCCGGGTCCGATGTGGTCTTCGAAATCGACGTTCAGGGAGCCGAGCAGGTGCGCGCCCGCTTCCCCGATGCCGTTCTCATCTTCGTCGAGCCGCCCAGTCGGGAGGCGCAGCAAGCTCGGTTGCGGGCCCGGGGCGATGACGAGGAGGTCATTGGCCGACGCCTCGCCAAGGCCGACGCCGAGGAGGCGATCGGGCACCGCATCGCTGACTACGTGGTGATCAACGACTGGTTGGAACGGGCAGTGGCCGAGGTCGCTGGTATCGTCGATACCTGCCGATTGCGGCGTTGATTCATTGGTGGCCAAATTCTTGCCGCCACTTGCTCGCCGCAACCGCACCGAAGCTCCCCCGAAACACGACGACAAGGACCACCAGGACACCATGGCTATTCGCCGCTCCAGCCTCATCGATCCGCCCATCGAAGCTCTTCTTGAGCGCGCCGGTTCGAAGTTCACGCTCGTTACCGTTTCCGCCCGCCGCGGTCGTCAGATCAACAACTACTTTTCTCAGCTCGGCGAGGGCCTTGGCAACATCGTGCCGCCCCAGGTGGCGTCGACCAGCCGCAAGCCGCTTTCGATCGCCCTGGAAGAAATCGCCGCGGACAAGATCACGCTCCACGATGCTCCGGGAGTTCCTTCCGGTCCCAAGCCTGAACCGAAGGTCTGAAGTCACGTAAGGGCCGCCAATCGCGGGCGACCACCAATATGCTCGATAGCGGTGCGATCATGATTCCCGATGGCCCGGACCTCGCTGAACTTCGGGGGCGCCGCGTCGTTCTCGCCGTGACCGGCGGTATCGCTGCGTACAAGGCGGTCGACGTTTGTCGTCGGCTCTTTGATGCCGGGGCATACGTCATTCCGATTTTGACCGACGATGCTCAGCGCTTCGTTGGAGCGGTCACCTTCAGCGCGCTGGCCAGCGAACCGGCTCACACTTCGCTGTGGGACGGCGCGTTGGCGAGCCCTCACACCACGATCGGGAAATCGGCGGATCTCGTCATCGTTGCTCCAGCCACGGCGCGCACCCTTGGACGCTATGCCGCCGGACTCAGTGAAGACCTGGTCACCGCCACCCTGTTGGCCACGACCGCGCCCGTCCTGGTATGTCCAGCGATGCACACGGAGATGTGGGACAACGCCGCTGTGGTCGAAAATATGGCGACGTTGCGTCGCCGCGGTGTGCACGTGTTGGAACCGTCCGACGGAGCGTTGGCGTCGGGCGACGTTGGTCGGGGACGCATGCGCGAGCCGATCGAGATCGTGAGCGAGGCGGCTTATATCCTGTCCGACCGCCAACGCCCGCAGCGGATACAGGACCTCGCCGGAGTGCGATTCTTGATCTCCGCCGGCGGCACACGGGAGCCAATAGATCCGGTGCGGTTCATCGGGAACCGGTCGTCGGGAAAACAGGGCTTCGCCGTCGCTCACGCGGCGGCCCAACGGGGCGCGTCAGTGACTGTGGTGAGCACCGTCGGGCTTCCCGGCCCGAACGGGTCCACGATCGTGCGGGTAAACACTGCGGCGGAAATGCACGAAGCCATGATGGTGGCGGCGCCATCGGC
>JAYVSS010000411.1:0-4336 GCA_043775075.1 Acidimicrobiia bacterium | reverse complement strand
TCCACCCTGGACGACCTCGCTCCCGGCCGCATCATCCTCGGGCTCGGTGCCTGGTGGGATCCGTTGGCGGCCAAGGTCGGAATCGAGCGCGCTCGTCCGCTCACCGTGATGAAGGAGGTGGTGCAGGTTTGCCGGGCGCTGCTGCACAACGAGAACGTCACGTTCCACGGTTCGTATGTGCACGTAGATGGCATCGAACTTGACTATGTTTACCAAGAACGCCGAGCGAAAGACGTGCCGATCTATATCGGCGCCACCGGCATGCAGATGATGGAACTCACCGGTCAGATCGCCGATGGCGTCGTCCTGAACTACCTCGTGTCACCGGACTACAACGCCAGGGCAATGGAGGCGCTGACCAACGGTGCGGACAAGGCCGGACGCAAGGTCGCGGACATCGATCGTCCGCAACTCGTGGTGTGCTCCGTGCACGAGGATCGTCAAACGGCGTTGGACATGGCCCGCATGATGGTGACGCAATATCTCGGGCAGCAGCCGCACATCATGAAGGCCAGCGGCGTGCCACAATCACTTCTGGACAAGGTCGGCGAAGTGCTCACCTGGCCGGCCACCCATGACCAGGTCGAGGCGGCGTCGAAGCTCGTGCCCGACGAGATCGTCCAGATGCTGACCGCCTCCGGTACGCCAAGCGAAGCCAAGGCCAAAGTCGCCGACTACATCAAACACGGCGCCACGTGCCCGATCCTTTATCCCCTCGGCGACGTGAAGGCCATGATCGACACCTTCTCCAACTGGGAGTTGTAAGTACACATTGCTCTGTGCGTAGCGCCGTTCATTGACCAAACTGCGACACGATGACCAAAGAACGACGTCGCTTTTCAGTCAGTAAGTCGTCGATTAGTCACCGAACGAAATCCTCGCCGCAGTGGCTGTGGCGGACAGCAAAAGGTCCGGGCCCGCTCCTGACGAGGAAAGCGGGCCCGAACGTTGGTGGTACCGGTGGTGGTACATGGTGCTCCAGAGCTGCGTCGCCACCGTCGGGAACACAGCTCTGAAGACTGATCAGTAACTAGCTGCCACCTAATAGGCGCCGTACCGGTTGCGCCGGTTGCGGGTGATGCCCACAAGGCCGACACCCATCAGCAGCATCGACAGGGCGAGGAGACCACGCTGCGTCGATTCTGAACCGGTAAAGGCCACCGGCGTATCGTTGATCACGGCCGGGGTCGGGGCAACGGTGGTCGGCGGGCTCGTGGGTGGTGTGGTCACCACGACGTCCTGGACGACCGGATAGATGTACCCGAAGTCAAGATCAAGGTTGTCCTTGTCGGCCACGAGGACCCGGGTCTCGTTGTTGCGATCCCCGTCCAGGTCGTACGTGTTCGTCGCACCCTTGGGCAGCGTGTTGATGGAGATCCTGACGGTGTAAATGTCAGGCGTGAGGCCACAGAACTTGTAGTTGCCTTGGGCGTCGGTGGTGGCCGACACGGTGGTGTTGTCTACCCGAACCAACGTCACAGTGACGCCGGCGATGCCCTTGCCATCTTTGGCTTGGACGCCACCGATGGAGCCCGGATCGGTGAACACTTTGTCGCCGATACAGACCGTCTTTGGCGCGGGAACGGTGGTCGGAACGACCGGCGGTGCAACCGTCGTGGTCGTCGGAAGGACGATCGGCGGCACCGTGGTCGACGTGATGGTGACGATTCCGGCGTCAATGGTCGGATCGTTGGCAGTCAGGTCGATTTCTTCACTTGATCCGCTGCCGTCGGCGTTGGAGTCAAGACCGCGGTCGGCTCCGGCGAAGCGAGTAGTAAAGCTGCGCCCGGTGGGGGCAGTGAACTGCACCCGGTATTTGCCGGCGGGCAGACCGGTGAAGGTGTACCGCCCGTCGCTGTCAGTCAGTTTGGTCCCGAGGGACTTGCCAGCGGCATCGAACAGTTCGACCTTGACGTTCTGAACGCCGGACTCGACCGGGCCGTTGATGCCGTTGCCGTTGATACCGTCAGCATTGGTGTCCTCCCACACCCGATCACCCAAGGTGTAGAGGGGAGTCTCAACCACGAGCGGGCGGTAGAGGCCGGCGTCGACGGTCAAGTTCGGCTGACCGGCGACGAGCGTGTACTGGCCGGTTCGACCGGTGGTGGCGTCGGCGTCGGAGTCAAGGGTGTCGTCGCCGACGTTGGCGGCGGTGCGGACGTATCCGGCCTTGGTGCCGAACTGGATGCTGTAAGCGCCAGCATCGAGACCGGTGAAGTTGTATTCACCGTTGGCGCCGGTCAGCACCGTCTTGCCGGCGATGGCGTTACCGCTGGCGTCGAGGAGGGTGACGGTGACGCCTTCGATGCCCGGCTCGCCCTGATCCTGGATACCGTTGCGGTTCAGGTCATCGAAGACGAAGTTGCCGATGGCGGTCTTCGGTTCAACGACGATGGCCTTGACGAGACCAGCGTCGATCGTGATGTTGTCGTCGCCCGACTTCAGGAGGACGACTTCCGACCGGCCGTTGGAGCCGACGTTTGAGTCAATCCCACGGTCATCGCCGACGAGCTGCTTGGCGAAACCGGCGTATCCGGAGGGACGGATGAACTCGACCTGGTAGCTACCGGGCTTGAGGCCGGTGAAGGCGTATTTGCCGGTGGTCGTGTTGGTCGTTGTCGTAACGGCCACGCCGCCCACGCCGCCCACGAGGACCGGGGCGCCGGTGCCATCGAGCAGATTGACGGTGACGCCGCCCACCGCGATGTCGCCAGTGTCTTGCAAGCCGTTGTCGTTCCGGTCCTCGAACGCGTAGTCACCGAGGCGGGCGAGCCGGTAACAACCGGCGTCGACGGTGACGGTGCTGGCCTGCAGGTCGACGGGTTCGGTCACGCCGGTTGTTGCGTCGGCATCGGAGTCAATGGTGTCATCGGCGCCGACATTGCTGGCGGTGATCAAGCAGCCTTCGGGGGCGATGAAACGAACCCGGTACGACGCTGCGTCGAGATCGCCGAACGTGTAGGTCCCGTCGGCGTTGGTCGTAATGGACCGGATGAAGACGCCGTTGCCATCCAGCAGATCAACCGTGACATCCGGAACGCCGGGCTCGTCCGTCGGGTTGTCCTGGATGCCGTTGGCGTTGGTGTCCTGGAAGAACCGGTCACCAAGGCTGAGTTTGGGGGCCTTCGGCGGGATCCAGCCGAAGTCGTAGGTGTGATCGTTCTCACCGGGGCCCCGTAGGCCGACGGGAGCGATGGCGAGGCCGTTGGCGTCAAGGGAGGTGGGGTCGGAATCGATCCCCCGGCTGGCGGCCTGGCCCTTGGTCAGGGTGTACCCGGCGAGCTTGGCGTCCTTCGAATCCACGACGACGCTATACGTCAGGTTGGTCTGGATGTTCGACCCTGGAATGGACTGGAACAGGTAGTACCCATTGGCGTCGGTCGTGGTGGTGCGCACGATGGTGTCGCCGCTGAATTGGTCGCGGAGGCCAATAGTAACGCCAGCAATGCCGGGCTCGCCCGGATCCTGGATACCGTTGGCGTTGGAATCGACCCATACGCGATCGCCGATCTCGACGAGGTCGCTCGCGGTCAACGCCTCGAGCTCGCCGAAGCCGTTCGACTTGGCGAACACGCCGAGGTTGACCGTGGTCTGGCCGACGCCGGGGAACTGGACGGTCGTCCCGCCCTTGCTTGGGCCGGTCGTGGCACAGGTTCCGGATCGTCCTGGCGGGCAGACGGGTGGGAACGCGCCGAATTCGACCCGGTACGGTCCGTCGGCGGACATCGTGACGAGCCAGGCGCCCGTGTCCTTGGCCGTCGTGGCGGTTTTGACTTCGCCCGTGGTGGCGGTCACGGTCACCAGCACGCCAGCGAGGGCGACCTCGTTCGTGTTCGGGTCTGCGGTGGTCTGCTGGACCCCGTCTTTATTGAGGTCGAGCCAGGTTTTGCCCTGGACGACGGTGACGGCGTTGGCCCCGGTTCCGGTGAGCAGGCTCGGCGCCACGGTCACCGCGGTGGCGAGAAGCGCCCCGGTGGCCAAGACAGTGAGGCTGCGACGGCGTTTGGTGCGGAGGCGATCGGTCGGGTTGGGTCCTGTACTTGTAGGTCTGATGGTCGACATTTGGAGTACCTCGTCAGTGCTGAACGCGCCCGCTTTTCCGAACGACGATTCATAGTTTGGTCACTGTAGGTGGTGGGCGCAAGGAAAATCGCCACAGTGAGTCGTATGAGCTATGAAACGCCGCGCCCGTCGACGAAGTCGCGAGTCGCTCAAACGTGATCGTAGATTCACTTTCGACCCTCCCCGCACGGACTCGGAACGGACATGGTTGCGGTTCAATGACCAATCGACGACACAATGACCGAACAACGACGTCGGCGATTAGTCAATGAGT
>JAYVSS010000410.1:0-4473 GCA_043775075.1 Acidimicrobiia bacterium | reverse complement strand
ACGCATCAGGTCATCAACCCAACAGGGGAGTCAGCCACCCGCTCGCGGGTTTCAATGCCGCTGTTCCTCCACCCGGCCGACGATGTGGTCCTTGCCGACGGTCGCACGGCCAAGAGTTTCTTAGACGAGCGCATTGCTGTGCTTCGCGGCGAACGGCCCGCCGTCAGCTAACCCGCCCAGTCACTGTCGTTTTTGCGCAGCGATGGCGGAAAAACGCAGCGTTTTTTCGCCGCTGGTGCGTTTTTCCGCCACAGCCTCGCCGCCACGCCCTCCGCGCAGGGCGGTCTGCAGCCGGTCACAGCAATGCCGGGGTGAGCGCAGTCCCCTAGTTGCGGGGGACCTTGGACCAGGCGATGTCTTTGTCCACACGGGGCTCGCCGGGGAGTCCGAGCACTTGCTCGCCGAGAATGTTGCGCATGATTTCCGAGGTGCCACCCTCGATCGAGTTCGCCCGTGTACGTAAGAACGCGTAT
Organism: Acidimicrobiia bacterium; assembly: GCA_043775075.1. Taxonomy (GTDB): domain Bacteria; phylum Actinomycetota; class Acidimicrobiia; order Acidimicrobiales; family JANYDT01; genus JANLQX01. The sequence continues at coordinate 4,000 of JAYVSS010000410.1, read as the reverse complement.
CGGGCGCCTCGGCCACCCCCGTCCACATCGAGCTCGGTGGCTCGACGAAACGTGAAGTCGTAGCCCACCGTCCCTTCCATTCCCATGAGGGTCACTGCCAATTCGTAGACCGCCTTGTTCAGCTCGGCATACGCCAGCTTGGCCACCGACCCTTCCGGTCCGGGATTCCCGACCTTCGCCATTTCCGAAGCGCGCTTATTGGTCAACCGGCCGACCTCGCCGCGCACCCACATTTTCATGACTTCGTCGCGATGGCCGGCGGGGCGGCGGTCGTGGGGAAGTGACTTCCAAATCTTGACCAGGTCGCCTGCCGGTCCTCCGCTGGATGGTGCACTCTCGCCCCCGCCTATGGCCGTTCGCTCGTTCATCAACGTGGTGAGGGCCGCTCGCCATCCTTCACCAACGGCACCGACCCGCTGGCTATCCGGCACCCGGGCGTCAGTGAGGTACACCTCGTTGAACTCGGCCTCGCCGGTGATTTGGCGCAACGGCCGAACCTCCACGCCCGCCGAATGCATGTCGATGGCGAAGTACGTCATGCCCTTGTGCTTCGGGGCGTCGGAATCGGTTCGTGTCACGAGCATGCCCCAGTCCGCCATGTGTGCCATGGAGTTCCATACCTTTTGGCCGTTGACGATCCATTCATCGCCGTCACGCACGGCCTTGCACGCCAGTCCGGCAAAGTCCGACCCGGCGCCGGGCTCCGAGAAGAGCTGACACCACTTCTCCTCGCCGGTGAACATCGGACGAAGGAAGCGGGCCTTCACTTCGTCACTTCCGTGGGTCACGATCGTCGGCCCGGCCAGCGCCATGAAGAACGTGGTCGGATCTTGGGCTGCGGCGCCAGCCTGGCGCAACCGGCGATCCACGATTTTGTTCAACTCGGGGCGCACGCCGAGCCCACCATGGCCAACGGGAAAGTGCACCCAGGCGAGGCCGGCGTCAAACCTGGCGCCGCGAAAAGCTACGTTGTCCGTGGTCTTCGGGTCATGGGCGGCGAGGAGGGCGTCGACTGCGGCCTCAACCTTGGCGGTCGGGGCATCGCTCGGGATGGTCTCAGTGGCGGCGTTCACCCCACCATCTTGACCGACGCCCACTCAAAACGCAGATCGAAACCCACTAACTCCGCCCAAGGACCTGCCAGCAGTCTCGTGCCACACTTGGAGCCGAGCTGAGCGGAGAGTCGGGACGCTAGGTGCGGTGGATGAGGACGCCGCGGAGGTTTTTGCCGGCGTGCATATCGGCGTATCCCTCGTTGATGGTCTCGAGCGTGTACGTCCGCGTGACAAGTTCGTCGAGCTTGAGCTTTCCATCTGTGTACATACCAAGGAGGCGAGGAATGTCCTTTGATGGGCTGGACTCACCGAACAGAGAGCCCTGGATGCGCTTCTGAAACAAGGTAAGCATGCCTATCGAAATGGGAATACCCACCTCGGTGATGTCGCCAAGACCGGTCACCACGACAGTTCCCGCCTTGCGAATGGCATCGATGCCCTGGGCAATGTGTTCGCCTTTGGTGATGCCCACGGTGATGATGGCCGAGTCTGCACCCTGGCCGTTCGTCACCGACTGCGCAAAGGCCGTGGCCTCCTCCATGTTCGCAAACGCATGGGTAGCGCCAAACTCCATCGCCTTCTCCCGCTTGAACGCCACCGGGTCAACAGCGATCACGTTTGACGCACCCTTCAACGCCGCGCCCTGCACGGCGTTGATGCCAATGCCGCCGATGCCCATGATGATGACGGTATCTCCGGGCTGCACGTTCGCTGACTTCTCCGCCGAGCCGAAACCGGTCCCCACGCCACAGCCGACGAGGCACGCCTTGTCGAGCGGGATGTCCTTGGAAATCTTCACGGCGTTGTTGACCGAACAGACGGTGTATTCGGCGAAGGTTGAAATGCCGCACATCTGACCCACTGGAGCTCCATCGAGCGTCATGCGGTAAGTCAGGTCGGCCCGAGAACCGAGCAGGAGCGTGGCCCCGGTGTCACACAGATTTTGCATGCCGCTCGCACACCAACGGCAACGACCGCATCCAGGGAGAAAAGACATAACCACGTGGTCGCCGACCTCGAAACCATCGGTGTTCGGGCCGATCTTTTCGACGATGCCGGCACCTTCATGGCCACCGCACACTGGATAGATACCGAAGGGAATGTCCCCGGTGGTGAGGTGATCGTCCGAGTGACAGAGGCCGGACGCCACCATCTTGAGGAGGAGCTCTCCGTGACGGGGCTCATCGAGATCGACTTCGGCGATCTCCCACTTGCCCGGAGCAGACATCAATAGACCAGCACGTACCTTCATGAGAAAGCCTCCGATTGGTGATGCCACGCTGGCACCTTTGCCTAGGTGACGGTAGCCACTCCAGCGAGGGTGCGTCGACCGTTGCCGGGAACCACTCTCAGCGAGCATTCCAACGCAACGGGGATTTCTCGATTAGTACGCGCGCGCTCTATCGACGAGCCCAGTAATCGGCCCGCCAGCTCGCCACGCCCGCACGTTCGCCGCAACAACGATGGCCGCAGTATTCGGATCGGTTTCCGCTGCCACATGCGGGGTGATCGTCACGTTGGGATGAATCCAATAGGGATGGTCGGTGGGGAGCGGTTCTTCGTTGAAGACATCGAGGATCGCCCTGCTGACCTGGCCACTCTCTAGGGCCGCAAGGAGAGCGTGGTCTACGACATGGCCGCCGCGAGCGAGGTTGATGAGCGCGGTCCCCGGTTGAAGTGAGGTAAAGAATGTGTGATTGAGCAAGCCCGCCGTTGATGGTGTGAGCGGGAGAAGGTTGAGAATGATGTCGGCGACATCGGTGATGTCCGCGAGGTGTGTGGTCATCGCAATTCCGATGTCGTCGACCGACGCCGACGGGCTCGAGGCTCGCCACCCGATCACATTGAATCCGAATGGACGAAGCATCTCCGCCGCCCGCCGCCCCAGTCTTCCGATCCCCAGGATTCCCACAGTTTTCGTGGTCGGCGACGAAATGTGGGCTGGCGCCCATTGACCAGCACGCTGCAATGCTCGGTAGTGCTTATGCCCCTGGTGAATATCCAAGACGTGAGCAACGGCGGTGGTAGCCATTTGCTCTGCCATGCCGGGGTCAATCAGCCGAGCAAGGGGGACATGGTGGGGAAGAGCGGGATCACCGAGCAGCTTTTCGACGCCCGCCCAGAGGCAATGTACGAACCCGAGATTGGGGAGAACGCTGACGTTTCCGGGGTCCTTACCGCGCACGAGAGCAATGTCAACGGCATCTATTTCTGGTAATTGACTGATGAGACGAACTTCCTCTTCTGGCATTGCCATCGAAAGGGCGTAGAGCCATTGCTCCGTCGTTCGAAAGTCCGGTGGTAGAAAGAGGGCGATCGTCACAACGTCAGCGTACGAGTCAGGCAGACTCGTGATCGTGGTGATTCCAGCCGGCCTTACATTGCCAGCGCTTTTTGCCCAAGGCCGTGCGAAACATACCGGGAGTTCGGTTATTGACGTGGTCGGTGGTCGAGCGTATTCGTCGTGGGCGTTGTGGCGAGAGGTAACGAAAACGATCGACGCGCTTACCAGGCTCGGGGTCCGCTCTGGTCAGCGAGTGCTGGTGCAGTCTGAGAAGAGCGTTCCCGTACTGACGATCTACCTCGCGTGTGTACACATGGGATCGGTATTTCTGCCTTTGAATAGCGCCTATACCGATGCTGAAGCGCAGTGGATTGCCGACGATGCGACCCCGGCTTTAGTGGTTCGCGATCCGAGTCGTTCGCTCCTCGCCGGCGTGCATCGCTCGCTTGGTTTGGATGCCCATGGAGCAGGTTCATTCGCTGATGTCGTGGCATCAACTCATGGTGGTCCCGGTGAGGCGCTGGTCTTTGGAACGAATTCTGTGAACCCGAACGATCTTGCATGTTTGTTGTACACCAGCGGCACGACCGGACGCCCCAAGGGGGCGATGCTCACCCAACACAATCTCGCGGCCAACGCCATGGTGCTGCGAGACGCATGG
>JAYVSS010000409.1:0-3469 GCA_043775075.1 Acidimicrobiia bacterium | reverse complement strand
TCGAACCAGATGCCCACGGCAGGAAACCCAGCCTGGAACGACACCTCAACGGCCGTGGCCGGATCAACATCAAGAATCGTTCCGGCGGCAAGTGAAAGGGTGCGCACAGTCGTCAGCGTACCGGCCCAGTTCCGACTCAGTAGATGAGCTCACCGTCCGCGACGGAAGCCGCCTTCGCTGTTGATGACCTGGCCACTGATCCACTGGCCGGCGTCACTCACGAGAAACGAGACAAGGTTGGTCACGTCGTCGACGGTGCCCCAACGACCGGGCGCGAACGATTCGGGTACGCGCGGTTTCAGCCAGCCATCAATGTCGACCCTATCCCCGCGCCCCGACTCGCTCACGGGAGCACCGGGGTGCGACGATGGCACATGACTACGAACGGACTTGGCGACCTCCTCGATCTCGACCCGGAAGCGATCGCCTGCCCCCATCGCGTTTTTGCGCCAATTCGTGACGAGAGTGCGGTGTACTTCATCGAGGAGACCGGTTGCTATGCCGTCACCCGGTACGACGAAGTCCTCGAAGTAGTGCGCGATCCCGTGCGTTTCTCCTCCCGTATGCCGACGGGGCCGCACGCCGGGTCGGTCATCATCAATCGGGTGCAGGAAGTGGCCGCCCTTTCGCCCGAACATGCGGCCCTCGTGGGTCGGGCGTTCTCACGGTCGGTGTCGGTATTGCTGTCCGCCGACCCGCCCTTGCACGGTCGCCAACGGCGCCTCGTCAACACCGCCTTCGGTCCCCGGCGGGTGGCTCAGATGGAGTCCGAGATTGCGGCGATCGCCAACGGCCTCATCGACGCCTTCATTGCCCGAGGCGAGGTCGAGTTGGTTTCGGAGTTCGCCGTCGGGCTGCCCCTCACGGTTATCGCCAAAGCGCTGGGAGTCGATGACGACGAACTCATCATGTTCAAGCACTGGAGCGACATCCTCGTGGTGCTGATCGGCAACCACAAACCGTCGGTCGAGCAGATCGCCGATTACCTGCGAGTACAGGTTGAGTTCGGTGACTATTTCTCCGAGAAGATCAACCAGCGCCGAGCAGAGCCGCGAGACGATTTGATCACTGACATCGTCAGGGCCCGAATCACCGAAGACGACGGCACCGAGACCGAGCTGACTGAGTCAGAAATGCTGGCCATGTTTCAGCAGTTCCTCGTGGCCGGAAATGAGACAACGACCAAGCTGATTGCGTCGACCGTGCGGTTGCTGGTCGAGCAGCCCTCGGTCATGAATGCTCTGCGCGCTGATCTTTCGTTGGCAGATCAGGTGATCGAGGAAGCGCTCCGGCTGGAGACGCCGGTCCAGGGGCTCTATCGCCAGGCCAACATGGACACTGAGGTCGGCGGTTGCCCGATCAAAGCCGGCGATCACCTTTGGGTGCTGTTCGCCAGTGCCAATCGCGACGAGCGCAAGTTCGCCAACCCCGACACTCTCGACGTCACTCGGGCAAACTCCAAACAGCACCTGGCATTCAGCCAGGGGACGCACTACTGCATTGGTGCTGCGCTCGCTCGAGCCGAAGGCCGCATCGCTCTCCACACCCTGCTCAGACGGCTCGCCAATCTGCAGTTGCCACCAGGCAGAAACACCTTCGAGTACGAGGGCAGCTACGTGCTCCACGGGCTCAAGGAGCTACACCTCACCTTCAATGCTCCAACTGTCTAGGCGAGGAACAACCAGAGGGATGCTGGCGAAGATCAACGACGTTCAACCCGCGTGCTTCGGCCCAGACGCGAACCGTTGGATCGCCGGTCACGAAGTGGTCGACCTCAAGCACTTCGGCGCAGGCAATGTGCATGGCGGCGCAGGCCGACGCGCCAAGCCACCCCAGATCGACCGCTCGTGTGTGCATGTCAGGAGTCCACCGAACAATGGTGAGGGAGTTCACCAGAAAAGTCCAGGCGATTCGGTCGAGGCTTCGTCCGATGTTGGACGGAACCTGAAACTCGACGATATCCAGCACACACACAGCGTCGAGTGATTTCCAGACGGCGGCGCCGAGGTCGCCGGCTGCGCCCGGTGATGCCACTGCCGAGAGGCTGGAGGTGTCGAAATATCCAACGCTCATGCGCCGGGCGCGACCCAACCGGCAAGGCTCCGAGCGCGAATGTCATCAACATCGCGGGGTTCTTTGGGCAGCTGAAGCACTCCAGCTGCGAGCAGTTGCTCGTATCGGGTCGGGCGGGCAATCGGCACCATCCGCATGAACGGGACACCGGCATCGGTCACCGTTATTTCCTCCCCCGCCCGGACCGAATCCAACGCCGCGGCCGGCGTACGACGAAGGTCGGTCAACGAGATCTGCATACTCTGAACGTATCATGCATGCACAGGTACCCATGAATACGCATAGGCACGGTGGTCACCGCGCCATATTGAATCACCATTCGATGGGGAGTGACCAGCAGGTATGCAGTTCTCCAAGGCGGATGGAACGGCGCGCCGGGACCACGCCGTCAGCCAGGCGCAATGACGGGGAAGTGTCGAGCAGGACCCGAGACGCCATCACGGCAAGATCGCGAGTGAGGGCATAGGCCGATCGCGGTCGATCCTCGGGCACCGCTGGGTGTTTCGACGGCGCCCCGGTTCCGAACGAAATGCCACTGGCCAGGCCATCAGCCCGATAGGTGCCTCGTGGTTCGCGCGGGCACAGATCCTTGCGCTCCATAACGAACTCGTCGGGCCGCGCAAAGACTCGCGGGTCACGATTGGCGGCGGCCGACGAGCAGCGAAGCAACGCCCCCTCGGGCAGCAGACGCCCGAATCGTTCGACCTCGTGACGAGCAAATCGATCAGCGGAGATCACTGGCGGGCTATGCCGCAAAGATTCTCCGTAGGCGTACTTCATCAGGCGGGGGTTGGCGCGCACGGCGGCGAACTGATCGGGATGCGTCAGCAGAAGCGACCACATGTTCGCCAGCGAGCCGTGAAGGGTTTCGTGATCGGCTTCGAGCAGCGTCGCCACCGCGTCGGCCGCTGTTCCACCCAGTTCAGCGATAGCGGACAGAAGCTCCGAGCTCTGACTATTCATCTGTGCACGTATGAGTTGTTCAAGTTCGCCGAGTGCTTTGACCCCGGCTCGGCGGGCCAAAGGCTCGTACCCAACACCGCGATGCGCCGTGAAGAACGCCGACGCGAACCGCTCCTCGTTCGCAGAGCTGATGCCAAGAGATTCCCGCAACAGTCGCAACGGAAAGTAGGCGCAGAAGTCCGTAGCCAGGTCCCGTGTCGGCCCATCAATCATGTGGGCAATCAGATCCCGGGCGATGCGTTCGCCGTGCTCATCGGCGAAGCGCGTGATGGCCGCACGGACGGCTACCTCCGCTCCGAAATCTTGCGCCCAGTCTTGGCGTCCGTACCGCCAGCGTTTCGTCCGACTCTCGTAGTTTGCGTCGTCGACGAAAACCGAGGTGACATCGTCGTAACCGGTGATCCAGAATGCATTCCCCGGCCAATCCCGATAA
>JAYVSS010000408.1:0-11639 GCA_043775075.1 Acidimicrobiia bacterium | reverse complement strand
GGGAAACAGCTTTGTCCACGAGACCGAGAGCCAAGTCATCCTGAACGGCAGTTACAACATCAACTTCACGATGGACTTGGCATGCAAGGACCTCGGCTTTGCTACGCAGTTCGGCCGAGAATTTGGCGTGCCGCTCGACCTCGCCGGTCTCACTGAGCAAACGTTCATTCGCGCTCGGGCACAATACGGCGGCAATGCGTGGTCCTCGCAAGTCGTGAAATTGCTTGAAGATGCCGTGGGGACCGATCTTCGCGCCCCAGGATTTCCGTCAGAATTGGAGCCATCGTGAACGACGTCGAATGCGCCGCGAGGGCCGACCTGGCGGCGGCGTTCCGCTGGGCGGCGCGGCTGAACATGCACGAAGCGGTAGCCAACCATTTCAGTGTGGCCGTCTCACCCGACGGGTCCTCATTCCTGCTCAATCCCCGAGGTCGCCACTTTTCCCGGATGCGGGCCAGCGAGTTGGTGCTTCTGGATGCGACTGCGTCGGTCCGCTCGGTTCGCGCCGACGCCGATCCCACCGCCTGGTACCTCCACTCCCATCTGCACCGCGTTGTCCCCCATGCACGCTGCATCCTGCATACCCATATGCCCTACACAACAGCGCTGGCGTGCCTTGACCGTTTCGAGTTCTTGATGCTCGATCAGAACGCCTGCCGATTCCACAATCGAATTGCCTATGACCGGGACTACGTCGGGATGGCGCTCGACGACACCGAGGGCCAGCGGGTGGCATCGTTGCTCGGCGACGACAAGAGCGTGCTCTTTCTGGGGAACCACGGGGTGATCGTCGTCGGCACCACGGTGGCCGAAGCCTTCGACGAGTTGTACTACCTCGAGAAGGCCGCCCAGTTGCAGGTCCTGGCGCTCTCCACCGGGCGGCCCCTGGCAATCGTCAACAATGACACGGCAGCGCTTGCGTGTCAGCAATGGCGTGACTATCCCGAGGTCGCCAAACTTCACTTCGATGAACTCCGCCGTATCCTCGACAGCGACGACCCCACATACCTCTCCTAAGGCGCCATGAACACCAGGCCTACAGCTCTCACCGAAAATGCACGCGCGCTTACCGTTACTTGGAACGATGGGCGCGAGAGTTCCTTTCTGTATCTCTGGTTGCGAGACAACTGCTTGCAACTGAGACACGCCAGCACCAAGCACCGGGTGGCGGAAACATCCGAGATTCCGGACGATGTCCACCCCTCCACCGCCCGACTCGATGCCGACGGCAATGTCGTTCTTACGTGGGCATACGACCAACACGTGAGCACGTTCCCCGCCGCCTGGCTCAGGCTGCACGACTACGCGAACGGCGCCCGACACGACGCCCCCGTCCCGAAGCGGTGGGACTCCACGATCGGCGACGCACTCCCGAGCGCCAGCTACCCGAACATCGTCGACGGCGTTTCGGCCCGAGCAAGTTTTCTGCGGGGCTTCGTAGAGCGCGGAGTTGCGGTGCTGCGCAATGTCCCGTGCATTCCCGGTACCGTCCTTGATGTCGGTCGCCTGTTCGGCGAGCTTCGAAGTACCAGTTGGGGTCTGGTCTTCGACGTGATCTCGATGGAGGACGCCAACTCCGTTGCTTACACCAACCTCCCGCTCGTCACCCATACCGACGAGGGATATCGCGATCCCGCACCAACGGTGCAGTTGCAGCACTTCATCCGAGCCGACGCGCAGGGAGGAGAGTCAACGCTGGTCGATGGATTTCGACTCGCCGACGAACTACGAGTGCAGGCACCGCATCATTTCGCCGCTCTGTCCAACACGCTGCTGCACTTCCACATCGCCGACGCCACTACCGAACACCGAGCCATGGATTCGATCATCTCATTGCGGCCGGACGGGAGTGTCAAGGCCATTCGATACTCGAACCATTCGGTGCTGCCGTTTCTTCTTCCGCCAGAGGATATGGAGGCGTTCTACGACGCCTATCGAGCCTTCGGCCGAATGCGCGAAAGCGCTGAGTATCAGCTCCGCCTAAAGATGGGCGCGGGCGATCTCTACATGGTGGACAACCACCGAGTGCTTCATGGCCGCACCGGATTCTCCACCGGAGGCGCCCGACATCTTCAGAGTTGCTACGTCGAACGCGACGAATTGATCAGTCGGCTTACTGTTCTCGAACGCTCGTCGTTGCCGTAGCGCCCGCTTCGCTGAGGGGGCCAACGCTCGCAAGATTCCTGTCCGGTTTACGACATGGTGTCCGGTTTACGACGTCGCAAACCGGACACATTGTCGCAAATCAGACAGCCGAGGCACACATGCCCAACGTTCCTCGTCGTTGAGCAATTGAGCGACTCGGTGAGCTTGGCTGCGACCAAGCTCAGGGTTACTTCATCGCCAAGCCCATGCCGGCCGCCGCCCTGATCCAGCTTCTTGACGTCGCTGACACACACGTATCGGACAACCTGGAGATTTCCGCATGAAGCACCGAACGATATGGCTGTCGGTCGTTGCCCTTCTCTGTGTGCCTACGGCTGTCGGGTGTAGTGCGACATCGGCGAAGAAGAGCGCTACGGCAGGGAACCCAAAAACGTTTGCTTTGCAGAGCGATCCGCGGGACGACATCAGCCCGATTGACCCAACCCGAGGAAAAGTTATGTCTAGCCTCCAGCTTCGACAATTGCTGGATCGACTGTTGAGCGAGCACAGCGCGCTTGCCGTGCAAATGATGCGGTCGGTCGTGGATCGATCTCCCGACCGGGAGGCAATCACCAACGCCTTGTTGGAGAACACCAACGACCTCACTGCGGCGATAGGCGTCGTATATGGGCCCGATGGAGCATTTGCATTCGACCAATTGTGGAAGCAGCATATTCAGTTCTTTGCCAATTACGCCGCCGCATCTGACGAAAAATCGCAAACCAATGCGCTCTCCGACCTCCACGATTATCAGATGGATTTCTCCAGCTTTACGACAACGGCCACGGGCGGCAGGCTTCCTTTGGAGGCCGTGGTTGGCCTGCTCCATACCCACGTTGCACAACTGGTGGCCCAACTCAATGCCTATCGGTCAGGCAACCTGACCGAGGCTGTTGCCCGGCAGCACGAAGCACGTGTGCATATGTATGACATCAGCGCCGGCCTGGCCGGGGCCATCGCTTATCAGCAACCCGTCGTCTTTCCCGGAGACACGCCCTCGCAGACCCCGTCCATGGGCGACACCACGATTTCGGCGGCGCACCTACGCAGCGAGGCCGTGCAGTTGCAACTCGACGAGGGTTGGGCGGGCGTCGTTCGCCCCGCTCTGGTGCCAGCGGTGAAGGCATTCGCCTCCTCCGCTCCCTTCGCCTCCGTTTCGATTGGCGATGGGCGAGCAAATGTGGAGCAGTGCGTGGCCGCGATCGACGAGCGCCAGTTTGAAAAAGCCGCGTTGTGCTCGCGAAAAGTATTTGCGTCGCTCCGTACCGTCGAAAACTAGGCACCAAAAACGGATCAGATCAGTGGCTCGATGGCGTGGGCGTCCTTGTCGAGGTACACCTCAGAGGTAATTGGCGTTGCATGCACGGGACCCACCGGTCCGCGGGGGTCCCACGCAACCCGACTCGTGCAAAGGTCGGCGATGCGCACCCCGTCCACCCGCAGGATGCGCTTCAACTCACCACTCCGGTACAACGTCGTGACCCTTTGACGAGTGGTGGGAGTAAAGGTGATCCAGTCCGGATCGTGGAAGTTCCACAGAGTGTCAGCGAGCGCTCCCGGGGTGAACACCAACATGTTTGGTCCACCGGAAACCCCGAGAATCCCCGGATCTCCCGGACCATTCGACGCGAACTTCAGCACACCATCTTCGAATAGCGCACTGAACGACCGGGCCGCCGGCGGACGTCCGGCGAGCACGACTGCGGTCTGTCGGTACGTGTGCCCGTCAAAATCTATGTACACCAAGTATTCGAACGGGTACGGTCCCTGGACGGCGCCAAACTCGTCGAAATCGAAGGGCACCCCGTCCGGTGCATACCCCTGCAGTTGGTCGTGCCACACACCACGCATCGCCATCAAGTTGTCGTAGACCGACGTCGTTGGACGCGCCTCACCCGGCCTAGGCGTGATCGGGTGGCGAGGGATATCGGTCATATGGGCTCATACCTCGAACCGTTCTGAGAGTAGATGTGGTGACCGCAGGCAGGGTCGGCGACAGCGCAACGAGCCTACGAGAAACAGTGAACGCCAGGCTGTAGCTTCTCGTTGATGCGCGCCTCGCTTGCCGAATTCCTCAGAGACGACGAACCGGTCACCCGTCAAACCCTCAGCGGATGGGTTCGTCGACTTGATGCTCTTGGCGTCTACTTTCCTGATGGCTTCGACGGGGCGCTCGAGGTGTCGGACCATCAACACCGATTATCGATGCTGCAGTGGACAGCCCAGGCCCTCAACCTCCACGGCTCTCCCGGCCGGGCGATCGCCATGTTCGAACGCCACGACCTTGAGTGCGTGGAGCACGGTACCGACCTTCAACTCGCGGCCAGCCTGGCTCAACACGGCAAGTCGTTGCGGCAAGCAGGACGGTTTCGTGAGGCCGACACAAAGAACCGACTATCGCTGGCGCTGCTCGACGACATTCCCGGGGAGGCGGCATTGCTGGTCCGGGCGGTCACTCTCACATGGCACGGCATGGCGTTGGCTCAACGAGGTGAGGTCGGCGAGTCCGAAGCCAGCTTCGCCGAGGCACTCTCGATTTTCTCTTCCCGTTTCGCTGAGTCTCACCGTGCCGTTGTCGCCGTTTTCCTGGCCCAATGGATGCTGTGGGAGAACGACCCGGATCAGAGCGCAGCGCAGGCCGAGATTGCATGGACGATTGCCTGGCCGCTGGAGTCCGATCCTAAGCACACTGACAAATGGGGAGCTCGCAGGATCGCCGCATCAGCGGCCAGAAACTGGGGAGAGTCACTCGTGCTCCTCGGTGATGTCGAGCATGGACTGGAGAAGTTGCACCACGCGAATTCGATGGCGAGCGAGACGTGCTTTGTGGAGGAAATTATTCCGGGTCTTCGAGCTCAAGCGATCGCTGCGCGGCTCCAGGGTCGCTGCAACGATGCCCGCCTACTACTGGACCAGATCTGGCCATTCACCTCAGCCGGGCCATATCCAATGTACGAGTGCGACGCCCGCATGGAGTCTGCTCGTCTCTACGACACGATCGGCGAACAAGAGGGCGCCGAAATGGAACGAGCACGCACTCTCGATCTCGCTTTCGCCGATGGCCCACCATTCTCGTTTCGGGTTCGCTCATTCGCCGAACCGATCACCTGAAAACGATCGGCAAAGCCGACACGCTGGCGGGTGTAACTGGACCCTGCCGGAAAACCCCGTTAGAAACGCAAGAGCTGGGATCCCCTCACTCGAAAGAAGCACTATGCGTCATTTCCTCCGTGCCCTCGTCGTTGGCTGCGTGCTCTTCGGAAGCAGCGCCGCGCTATCTCCCGCAAGTGGGGCTGATCTAACCCTCGTCGCCTACAAGACCAAGGTGAACGCGAGGTGCAAAGTGGGGGTCGCAACGATGAAGGCAGTAGCGAAACCGGCGACCGCAGCAGCCGTCGGACCCTTTCTTCAGAAGCAGGGTGAACTCGGTGCGATGCTCATGAAGCAAATCGCCGCAGTCAAGCCGCCGATCGCGCTGCAACCCGGCGTCCTCAAGGCCCTGAAGCTCCAAGGTGCACAGGTCGACTTGATCCTCGGGCTGGCCGACAAAATCAAGAAGGGCGCCGACCCGGAAACAACGATCTCCGGGGCGGACGCCAAAATGACAGCCATGAGCGCTCAGTCGGACATTGCCTGGAAAGCCGCAGGGCTCAGCGGCTGCGTCGGGTAACCCAACGCTGATCACCGAAGCGCCCGGGTGCCCACGCGGAGGTAGACCTTCGTTCACCGATTCGGCGGGCCGCTCTAACATCGATAGGCGTACCGAGCGGTCGCCTTCGGTGCCCGTCGTAACGGAAGGGCGTTCGGAATCGCTGTTCGGGTTGCTCCAAGCGGCGTGGCGCGTTGGCGCAGTTGAGGATTCAGGGCGGCAGGGTTGCGGGCCTGGTGTATTTCGGCCGAATCGTACGACGCCGCCAGTATGGCTTTCACTTACTGCGTCCATGAGCCCGCAACACCTTGGTGGCGAGCTCCAGCGCAGCGATGCCGTCTGCGGCGGCCACCGTGATCGGCCCACCACGAATTGCGTCGACGAATGCTCGGAGCTCGTCGGTCAGCGGTTCACCGCGTCGCTCGAAGAGCACGATTTCCGTCATCGCGCCCTGGTCCGAGCCGTGTCCAAAACCCGGCGTGCGGTCAATGGTGACGTGTTGGCGGATGAGGTCCGCAGCCACTACGGCATCGGCCTGGGTGACCGTCACCCGGCGCCGCTTCTCCGGGCCGATTCGGCTGGCGGTGAGCGATGCCGTGACACCATTTTCAAAGGTCAGCAGGGCCACGGCAACGTCGGACCCGGACGAGTAGGCGCTCTGCGGTACGGCAGACACGTTGACGACCTCGCTTCCGGCCAATACCCGCGCCAGATCCAGGTCGTGGATCATCAGGTCCACAACCACATTGTCGACAATGTGTGTGCGGAAGGGTCCGTTACGGATGAATTCCAGATGGATGGGCTGGTCGACCACCCGGACAAGGGCACGGAAGGCCGGATTGAAGCGCTCGACGTGGCCGACCATCAGTACCACTGCGGCGGCGGCAGCACGTCGTGCGAGGTCTTCGCCCTCACCGCAGGTGCTGGCGACGGGTTTCTCGATGAGGACGTGGATTCCGGCCTCAATGCAGGCACGGGCGACGGCGTGGTGTGTCGAGGTGGGCGTTGCAACCACCGCAGCGTCAATGCCTCCGGCGATTGATGGGTCGGTCAGGAGCGCCTCGATCGAGGGTGCGTGGGCGGCCCCGACGGTGGCAGCGAGAGCGGAGCGCTTGGTCTCGTGGCCATCGACGATGGCGACGACATCCAGACTAGGAAGTTGAGACGCAACAAGTGCATGGTTCGTGCCCATCGTGCCAGCACCAATCACAGCTAGGCGGACTGGCGGCGCAGGCTTCAGCACCCAAGGACCTCTCGCGTGACGGCGATGACGGTGTCAACCTCGTCGACTGTAAGGTCGTGATGTACCGGAAGGGACACCACCGAGCGGGCGAACTCCTCGCTTTTCGGGCATACCTCGACGTGAATCTGCGGGTGGTTGCGGTAGCACTCGTAGTCGTAGGCGGCCCGCGGATAGTAGACGCCACAGCTGACCCCACGTTCGTTCATACGCTTGACGAAATCGTCACGCGAGATGCCTCCATCCACGATCCGGACGGTGAACTGATGCCATACCGATCGTCGCCCCGCAGGCTCGAACGGCACCACCAGACCTGGCACGTCAGCAAGTCCATGTGAGAGCCGCTCCGCATTGGACCGTCGCGCAACGTTGATTTGTGCTCGCCGGTTGAACTGGGATAACCCGACGGCGGCAACCAGATCCATCATTCGGTAGTTGTGACCCGGCATTTCATATGCATGCTCTGCATGCCTACCCTGATTGCGGATCACCCGCATACGCGCATCCAACCGACCGTCGTTCGAAGTGACCACCCCTCCCTCGCCGGTCTGGATGTTCTTGGTGGCATAGAACGAGAAGCAGCCGAGACCATACCCACCGACAGGAAAGCCGTTCACGGTGGCACCGTGTGACTGTGCGGCGTCCTCGATGATGACAAGCCCATGCTCGTCGGCGATGGATTTGATCGCTGTCATGTCCGCCGGGAGCCCGTACAGGTGGACCGCCATGATGGCCTTTGTTCGTTTGGTGATCTTGGCCTCGATCATCGCCGGGTCGATCGTGTAGTCGTCGGCGACATCGGCGAAACGGACCTCCGCCCGACTGTGCACGACGGCGTTGACGGTCGCCGCAAAGGTGAATGGTGTCGTGATGACTTCGTCACCGGCACCGATTCCATATGCGTGCAGAGCAAGCTGTAACGCGGCAGTACCATTGTTGACGGCAACGGCATACGCAGTTCCAGCCATCTCGGCGCACCGCTCCTCAAATCGCGCCACCATCGGCCCCTGCACAAGATGGCCCGACCGCAGCACTTCGAGAACGAGGTCTTCCGTCGCCAGGTCGACGTTGACACGGGCAAGAGGGATCATTTGCTACGAGCATGTCACGCGGTCGCGCCGATCCGGCACGAGACCAATCGCTGTGCGCACCGGTTGACGTGAGCCGCCATTGCGATGGTCGCCCGCTCCTCAAACGCCTGGTGCGCGCAATGACCGCCCGGGGACGTTCGAGCCCGAGCGGTAGGGTGAAAAGGTGCCAACCGAAGAATTTGTTGCGGCTCAAGATCTTCCGGCCCAACAACCGCTGCGGGTTCTGATCACGAATCGAACGCTGACGTCGCGCTCCGGGACCGAGCTCTACGTCGCTGAGCTGGCCCATGCGCTGATGGCACGCGGTCACACTCCGATTATTTACGCGCCGCGTCGGGGGGATCTGGCCGAGGTGCTGCGTCTGCAGTCTGTCGTGGTGCGGTCGTCGTTGGTCGACATGCACACGCCGCCCGACGTCATCCACGGACATCACCGCGTGGCGACGATGACCGCCTTGGCCCGTTATCCGGGTGTACCGGTGATCTCGTTTGCGCACGACTTCACGCACCCCGATGACGTAACCCCAGCGCACCCAAGCGTGCGGCGCTACGTCGCAGTCGACGACACGAATCGGGATCGGCTGCTTTATGGCGACGGCATTGACCCCAATCGCGTGGAAGTTCGCTTGAACTGGTTCGACCCAAAACGGTTCCTCCCAAGGGGGACAGCGCTGCCCAGCCGTCCTCGGCGCGCGCTCGTGTTGAGTAACCAGGCCGTCGAGGGGCGCGGATACCTCCCTGTTCTGCGCGCCGCATGCGAGCGGTTCGACATTGCGCTCGACGTCGTCGGTCTTGGCGTGGGGCGGCCCTCTGACGCCCCCGAGGCCATCCTTGGAAACTACGACATCGTCTTTGCCAAGGCGCGGGCGGCAATCGAGGCAATGGCCAGTGGGTGCGCCACTGTGCTGTGCGACGCAGCCGGTTTCGGTGGGCTGGTCACGGCCGACCGAGTTGCCGAGTTACGACGTCTGAACTTCGGATTGAGAGCACTCCGGTCGGGATATGAGGTGGACCTCGTCGCCGCCGAGATAGCGGCTTACGACGCCGCCGATGCGGCCGCCGTTTCGTCGTTCGTTCGACGTGATGCCGACATGGAAACCACCGTCGACGGCCTCGTCAGTTTGTATCGAGCGGTGATCTGCGAAGCACACATCTCTGCGGTCGACGAAAAAGACAACGGTCGGGCTATGTCGGCCGTCTTTGAAGCCATAAGTACGCAGATCATTCGCCTGGAGGATGACAGTCACCTCGGCGCTATCGCCCGCAACCAGCTCGAGGCCGAGCGCGACACGCTCGTCGCAAGGCTTGGTGACGCAGAAGGCCGCTTGACGCAAGAGCGAGTTCGTTCGAACGACGCTACCGAGAGGGCCGAGTCAACGCAGAGTGAACTCCGCTCGCTTGTCGACGCCCACCGAGCCTTACTGCACGACCACAATGTCACCCTCGACAGCGCCACATTCCGATTTAGCGACGCGCTGACAAAGCGCCGTGCGATCCTGTGGCTATGGCGAACGTTGCGGCGCAGCTCCGCTCGAGATGCGGATCGCGAGGGCAGCGTGTGACTTCATCGTGACCGAAGTGGCGACGTCGAGAATGGAGAGCGGTATGCCTGCTTCGTCATAGAGCGCCACGAGGCCAACGGCGAGAAGCGAATCGCCGCCAAGACCAACGAAGGACTCGTCATCCGCAACTTGACGGCCGAACAGCGTCGACCACACAGCAGCGACCCGTTCACACATGGCCGTCTGGACCGGGTCATCGACTGAGACCACCGGTTCAACACGGGGCCATTCGTCAAGGAAGCGTTGCGCAGCTGCTTGCCGATCGGGCTTGCCGGTCCGACCGAGCGGAATTTCGTCGACTCGTGTGATGCCGACGGGCACGTGACGATGATGGAGGTGGGTGAGCAATCCGTGGCGCAATGACCGTTCGTCGATCGGCTGGTCGTCCTGGGTCACGACCAACGCCGCCGGTACC
Organism: Acidimicrobiia bacterium; assembly: GCA_043775075.1. Classification (GTDB taxonomy): domain Bacteria; phylum Actinomycetota; class Acidimicrobiia; order Acidimicrobiales; family JANYDT01; genus JANLQX01. The sequence continues at coordinate 1,538 of JAYVSS010000408.1, read as the reverse complement.
TCGCCGTGGTGGTCGTGCGGGACCGAAAATGTCAGGGCATTGACGACAACATCCAAGCGAAGCAGCGCGTCTTCGACGGCCCGCGGCGCGATCGTCTCGCCTGAGCGGTTAATGACATCCTTGGATCGACCATGAATCCAAATCCTTCCTTCGCCGTCGATCCACCCGAGGTCACCGGTCCGAAGCCAGGCATCATCAGAACGTGGCGTCGCTCCGAGGTAACCGTGGGTGACCTGAACGCCCCGTATGGCGATCTCGCCCAGCCCGGTGGCGCGCAACGTCAGGTGTTCGTCGAGAACTCCCACGGTGCATCCACTGGCCCGGCCGACGCTGCCCGGGGTGCGCTCGTCAGGTCGGTTGCTGGCGATCTCATGCGCTGCTTCAGTCATACCGTACGCCTCGACGACCGGGCAGCCAAACCGCTCCTCGAGCCGTTCCAGCAGCGACGGCGGCAGCGCCGACGATGCCGACCGCAAGAACCGGAACGGCCGGGCTGGCAGCCATCCCGTGCGAAGCGACTGGTGTAGCAGGAGCTCAAGCACGCTCGGCACCGCGGTAATCCAGTTCGCGCCGTGCCGGTCGATTGAGGCGATGACAGCAGCAGGCCGGAAGCCGTCCGCCACAATGACCGATCCGCCCGTCACCAGTGGGGCGAGGACCGATGCGACGAGCCCGTGTACGTGGCTCAGCGGCATCACGGACACGGTTGTATCAGTCGGGCCCAACGCCAGGGAAACGGCGACATTGCGGGCCGAGAGGAGCAGTTGGGCGGCCCGGAGCACCACGATTTTCGGCTCGCCAGTCGTACCCGATGTAGGTAGAAGAAGCTGTCCATCGCCCCGCTCAAACGGGAACAGCGAGCCCGAGTAAGGATCGGAGCGCGCTGCGAGCACCCGACGGGCCAGTTCCGTAGCACCGACCGGATCAACCACCGTGTCGGGCCGGTGCTGTTCGAGAATGACGGAACGAAGGTGCGGATCACCGGACGGGATGACGGCCGTGGGGGCCGAGAAGACGGACGCCAGAATGATCAACGCACCTTCGAACCCGCCCGGGTCCACGACGACGCGACGTGGCGGCTCGGTCCACCCAACCCGCCTGCCGCCGTCGAGTTGCTCGGCCAATCTGCGCAAGGTGTCGACGAGACCTTCGGCGTCGAGATGCCGCCCGTCTTCGGCGATAAGGACGGGGTGCGCAATGCGGAGCAAACTTGCCAACTCAGCGGCAGCGCTCATGCGACATCAGCGGCCAGCGGCGCTGTGCGGCTCACGACACCGGCGCTCACACACGCTCCGATAAAGGAACCTGGCCGACGATCCGGGTCGGGTTGCCGGCGACGATGGCGCCCTCGGGCACAGAGGTCGCAACCACCGAGCCCGCAAGAACGAGCGCGTTGGCCCCAACGACGACGCCCGGCAGCAGCAGACTTCCCCCACCGATCCGGGCACCGCGCCCCACCGTCGGTGCCGCCTGCTCAATCGGCATCGATGGCCGCGCATGCGTGAGCGAGCGGTCGTTCATTGTCACGACCCGTGGAC
>JAYVSS010000407.1:0-1803 GCA_043775075.1 Acidimicrobiia bacterium | reverse complement strand
TCGCGGGCGCGGAGCGCGCAACGAACAAGCCCTCGAAGCGTCAATTGCGCGTCCCCGACCGCCGGGCAGGGGCACCGTGCGATTCAACGGAATCGCGCCTGACTACCGCCACATACCGCCGGTTCCCGTGCGTTCGCGGCACTGCCTTTGACATCTTGATGGCTTGTCGTCGGAACGCCTTGGCGCAGTCTTCGGCGGAGTGGTCGCGGCGGCCGGCCTCGGGCTGGCCTCGGCCTCGGGCCGCGCCCTGGAGGCAAACCTCAGCGTCGGGGCCATCGCCAGCTATGTGCTCTACGTGCTCCTCAATGTCCTCGCCGCCGTCGCGCTCGGGGCGCTGCTCCAGAACTCGGCGGCGGCCATCGCCGCCTCCTTCGCTCTCCCCGCCGCCGTCGCGCTACTCGGCACGGCATCGACGTTGTTGGACTGGATCGACATGGCGACAGCCTGGAAATGGATGCTCGACAACGACTGGGGCGGTCACGTGCCGCGATCTCGTTCTCGGTCCTTTTCTGGGTGGTGGCCCCGCTCGCCGCCGGTGTCGTTCGGACGCTTCGTCGCGATGTCGGGTAGCTGGCTTGGCCCGGCTCTCTCCGCTCGCCCAATTCTTCTCCTCACCGCTTTCTTCAACTATCCATTTCTTCACTCCACCCCTTTCTTCGACCGCCCCGCAAAAGGAAACCTCATGTTCAGACCAAAACTCCTTCTTGCTGCCCTCGCTGCCCTCCCTGTCGTGGCCGTCAGTGCGACGACTTCTCTCGCCGCCTCTGGTGCTTCGGCCCAGACGCCGGTAACGACCGCCGCGGCCTCGAACCCGCTCGTGTACGCAACCCCCGGAAAGCACGCGGTTGGCTATCAACAATTCACGACCCGGGGCGCCCAGAACCGCAACCTGAAACTCCGCCTCTGGTACCCGGCCGTCACCACAGCGGGCGGGGTCACACCGACTCTTCGGTATGTGAAGGCGAACTAGTTCAATACCCAGGATCTTCCTGTCAAACAATCACTGCTGTCGGCGCCGCAGGCGATAACGCGCTTCCCGACATGAAGAATGGCCCGTATCCACTCGTGGTGTTCTCGCACGGGTACGCCCTCAGCCCAATCGTGTAGAGAGTCACGTTCACGGGCGCCGGACATTTGATCTTTGGCGATCCGTGCGACAACCTTCCCTGGGCACGCAAATTCAGCTATGGCGACGCGTTCTGCAAGGACGCTGTCTGGGGCACGAAACGACCACTCGATGTCGTCGAGCATTACTCGACCGCGTTCCTCCTCGACAACCTCGAAGACGACCGTGCAGCTCGCAACACCCTTCTCCCAGGAGCAACGCCAACCCATCCGCAACGTTGCGTACGAGACGAGCAATCCCAAAGCGCCGTGACCGCAATTACTGAAACGTCGGCCTAGGGATCGCTCGGCATCGTTGGCTGGGCGATCCCGCGAGAACCCGCGTTCCTTCAATCGAGAAGGGTCAGCATCCAACCCCAGCGATAGGTTCCGGCCCCGATCCGGTACTGCGGCAGGGTGTCCGGTCCACATGAACCGGTGCCGACGCCACGTACGAGATGATCAATGTGTACGTACGATTCAAGCCTCCGATGCAGCTGCGGTGGTATCGATGCCGCGCTGAGATCGCCGTCGGAGTGCCGCCGAACGGCGAACGAGAACGACTCTCCCCCATCAGCTTCGACAGCGAACACAGGCTGGTCTCCGGAGTGCACGCTGAAGTTGGTCGTGTCGACGTGATGACCATGGTCTTGCGGACGCATGTACGGCACGTATTGGGCCTCGATCGTTGAAGTCCAT
>JAYVSS010000406.1:0-3457 GCA_043775075.1 Acidimicrobiia bacterium | reverse complement strand
AAAAAGTAGCCCTGTGCTTCGTCGCACCCCAGGCGGGTCAGCACATCCAGAGCGGCGCGGTCCTCCACGCCCTCGGCCACGACCGTGAGCCCCAGGTTGTGGGCCAGGTGCAGCGTGGCGTCCACGATCGCCACGTTGGCTCCGAGGGAACCGGTACCCCCGATTTCGGAAATAAAGGTACGGTCGATTTTGAGCTCGGTGGCGGGAATCGAGCGCAGGTAGGCGAGCGACGAGTAGCCGGTCCCGAAGTCGTCGATCGAGATGCGGACGCCCAGATCGCGGAGGTCACTGAGCACGCCGCACGCAGCGTCGGGGTCGGACATGATCGTGCCCTCGGTGACTTCGAGGCACAGCAGTTCCGGCGCCACGTTGTGCGTTCGCAGGCGATCGGCGATCGTCGCCACGAAGTGACGGTCGAGCAGACTTCGCGTCGAAATATTGACCGAAATGCCCAGTGCGCTGCCTTCGGTCTGCCACTGGGCGCTTTGCCGGAGGGTCTCGTTGACCACCCATAACGTGAGCTGATGGATGAGTCCGGTGCGCTCGGCGATCGGTATGAAATTGTCGGGCGGGACCAGCCCCCGCAGGGGATGCTGCCACCGCACGAGGGCCTCGCAGCCGGTCAACGCCCCGCTCGCCACGCGCAGCTTCGGTTGATAGTGCAACACCAACTGGTCGTTGGAAATGGCATCGCGCAGCTCACCGAGAAGCAGCACGTTGGCCGGCGCGTTCGACGTGGCCGACGCGCTCTGGAGGTACCCGACCCGCGTGACCTTGGCTTCGTGCATGGCGAGGTCGGCCGCCTGGAGCAGCACCGACGTGGACTCACCGTGATCGGGGCTCACCGCGACCCCGATGGACGCACCGATGGTGATGGGGTTCCCGTCGAGCAGGAACGGATCGTCGAGAACGCGGACGAGGTGGGCGGCCAGCGATGAAGCATCGTCTCGGTGGCGCAGGCCGGGGAGCAGGATCGCAAACTCGTCGCCACCGAGGCGAGCGATGGAGTCTGACTCGCGCAATTGACGGCTGAGCCGACGGGCCACCTCGACCAACAGGAGATCGCCGAAACGATGCCCGAGGGTGTCGTTGATTTCCTTGAATCGGTCGAGGTCCACCAGGAGGAGTCCGACCTTGGCATCGGCCGTCCGCCCCTCGAGAATGGCGCTCCCGGTTTCGACGAACGCCAGGCGGTTCGAAACCCCGGTGAGATCGTCGGTGCGCGATTGGCGGTTCAGTCGGGCGAACAGTTCGTTGACCGTCCCCCGCAATGAGGAGACCACCACCGTGGCTGTTCCCACCCAGCCGATGGTGGGAAGCGCGGCGGCCCAGGCCGCCCGCCCCGGCAGTCGCACGAGTTCGGAAACGAGGAGACACGATGCCACAAAGCTGTTGATCGGAAACGCCTCACGGGGAGAAAAGAACATCGCCACCATGACCGCCAGGGTGGCGTACATACCGCCGGTGGCCAGCGGCAACGGACCGCGGCCGAGGTACCCGTACAACCCCATCAACGCCGCGCCGAGAAGGGGAATGGCCCGAAACGGGATGCGGTTCGGAAAATGGTGGAGAAGCACGCCGCCGATCGCTGTGAGCATCGACATGATGAGGATGCATCTGTCGGCCCCGGCGAATGCCTCTCCCGGTGCCAACACCGCGGCCGCGCCGCTGAACCACGGAGCGATGATCATGATCACCGCCGCTGATTCCGAGCGGGACCGCAGGGTCGTCGTCGGATCGAGCGCACGCGCCAATTCCGGTTCGAAAAGCCCACTCAATCGCATTGGCGTCACCATCGGCAGGTCGGCGGCGTTCTTGACGGACTGCGCCGAACCTTGAGGTGGTCTAGAGGTCGCCAGCGGCTCGGCCATGCTTTCCCTCCACCGGCCCGTGGGGCGTTCAAGCCAGCGGCCCAGCTAGATCTGGGGCTTCATCTGGGCTAAAGGTCGACGGTGAAATGCTCCTGGAACCCTTCGGGTTCGCGCAGGCGTTCGTAGCCCCGGGGATTGCACACGACGCGCGTTGTCCCGCCCGGGTGGTTGACGGTGTAGTCGTGGGGGCAGTGGAGATGCCCGTGAATCCACAACGACGCCAGGGGAAGGAGATCGTCATCGGCGTTGCAGAAGCTGGCCGTACCAAGGGCCAGGCCGTATCTCGGGTCGGCCGAGCGGGCCGAGGGTCCGCTGTGGGTGACAGCGACGGTGGTTCCGTCGAACGGCTTCGCCAACTCCGCCGCCAGCCATGCCCGGTGGGCCAGCGCCAAGGTCCGCACCTCGGCCCCGTGGAGGGGAAGGCCCCGCCACGCCGATCCCATATGGCGCAGGTACCGTTCCCCGAAGGCCAGGCATTCGTCCCGACGGTCCTCGCCCAGCAGGTCAAAATCCCACCAGCGCGACGCTGCTACCAGCCGAATCGCCCGGTCGCCGTCGTGAAGAACGTGGGTGGCGCAGTTCAGCAGGGTAAAGCCCAGGCCCGCGCACATCTCGGCCAGTTCGTCGTCGCCATCGGCTAAATCGGCGCCGTCGTACTCATGGTTGCCGGGCACGAAGACGACCGGGACAGGCCATCCGGCGAGGCGGGCCAGGGTGTCGGGGGAGTGGCCGACGTCGCCCGGCACGATCAACAGCTCCGCTCCGTCCGCCGGCGTGGGGGCGAACGAGCCGGCAAAGTCAAGGTGAAGATCGGAAAACACCTGGGCGCGCACGCCGTCCACACTGCCACCGCCCGCACCATCGCCCCGCCCGCACCATCGCCCCGCCCGGCGGCATCGCCCAGCCCGACCGCTCCCGTCGCCCAGGACAGCCGAAAATGAAGTGGATACCGCCGAAAATGGGCTTCCTGGGCGACGCGATGGGCCCACCTGGGCGATTCGCTGCGGCATGGCCTCGGCTCGTACCGGCGAAAGCGCCAGGTCGGATACCGCCGACGCACCCGTCGGAGCGGTGTCGCCGATGTCCAACGTTTCGGCGCCGTTCATCAGAAGAACAGGCGCGGTGCCGGTGACATCGTTACTGTTCGGTCGGACAACAACCACGCAGCATCAAACAATCACCACTATGGGGAGAAAAGTATGCGAAACACACGTACCGGGAAGGTCATCGCCGTGCTCTTTGCGTCGGGCCTGGCCTTGACTGCTTGCAGTAAAGACTCCAAGTCCACCGACACCACGGCGGCGTCGGCTGAGACCACCACCGCCGCAGCGGCTGAGACCACGGCGGCGTCGGCTGAGACCGCCGCCGCCGCCGCCGCTGAGACCACTGCCGCAGCTGCCGCTGAGACCACCGCCGCTGCCGCCGGTGCCGCCGCTGCCGCCGCTCCCGCCGCCGACCTCACCAAGTTGGCCGCCGACTGCACGACGGAGGGCCAGGTCAACCTGATCGCCCTTCCCCTTGAGTGGGCCAACTACAAGGGCATTCTCCAGAGCTTCCGGGACAAGTACCAGGGCGTGAAGAACCCG
>JAYVSS010000405.1:0-18835 GCA_043775075.1 Acidimicrobiia bacterium | reverse complement strand
GGCGATGGCTGAAGCCGCTGGAGGCTTGGCGATGGGTGTTGAACCGACCGGGTCGATGGTGGCGTCGCTGATCTGACCCGAGCTACTGAATTGGCCGGTCCTGTCACACCGGTCGCCGGTGCCTCCGGCGGCCGGTGCTGTCCGATGAATCGCCAGGGTTCTCCGCCACCGGCCCGGACGCGGGTGGTCCTCAGATGCGCTTCACCGTTTGGGTAATCGTCACGGTGTTGTTGGACGGCACGCTGTCTGGCGGTAGGACCGTCGCCGTTACGGAGACGGTGGTGCCGACGAGGGCGAAGACGTTGACATTGATGGCGATCCCCACAGAACTGTTGGCGGCCAGACCCAGACGGTCACAGCTCACCAGGTTGGTGACGTTCACGGTGCATTGCTCCCACCCGGCGCCAGGTGATCCTGCGGCAAGTGTCAGCGCGCTCGGCAGCTGCAGCGTCACCGTGACCTTACCGGGCTGAGCGAAGGCACTCTTGTTGCTCACGATGAGCGAATATGTGGTGGGGTTGCCGATGAACAGACCTGGAGCCTTGGCGGCGATGGCGAGATCAGGCACGGGCGCCACGGTGACGGTGATCACCGGGCTCTTCGTCAACAACAGGGGATTGAGGGGATTCGTCGCCTGCACCTGGTAGCTGAAGGTCATGACCCCGGTGACCGGTACGGAAGCGGTGACGGCGCCGGTGACCGCATCCACGGTCAACCAGCTTGGAGCACCGGCCACAGGCACCTTGGTGAACGTCACGTTCGACGGGAATCCGGCCAACGCCAAGGCTGACGTGGCGGAGTACGTAGAACCCGCGAGAACCGATGACGGTCCGGTGACGGTGAGACCTGACGGCGCCTGGTACACCGGCGCCGAGAGGGTCACGGCGTTGTTTCCAGGAACGGTGTCGAGACTGTCGGCCGTCACCGAGGCGCTGGCTGTCAGACCCAGGGTGCCTAGCGTGGGCGTACCGGTGGCCAGGACGGTCACCGTGGCGCCAGAAGCCACGGTGGCACAGTTGACCACTCCCGCAGCAGCAGCGGTGCACCCGGCGAACGGGGTGGAGATGACGAAACCGGCAGGAATCGTGGTAGTGATCACCACATTGGTGGCTGCTTCGGGTCCGTTGTTGACCAGGGTGAACGTGTAGGTCAGTGTTTTCGTGACCTCTGCGGGCGACGGGGCAACGGAGCCCGACAGCGCGAGGTCGGCCACCGGTTGCACCACCAGCTGACCCACGGCGCTCGACGCTACGTAGGTGAGATCCGTGTACGTGCCCACACCTGGGATGTTTCCGAGGAACATGGCGGTCACGCTGTAGCTGCCGGGGCTGGACGGGATGAACGGTGCTTCCCCGCGGTAGTCCGTGATCACCGGAAGGACGGTCGCCGGCGCGCCATTGCGGCTTACCAGCAGGAACACCGTTTTGTACGCTAGCGGCCTGCCGTTGGCGGTGAGCTTGGCCACTGCCTTACCCGCCACGGTGGCGGTCTGGGCGGTGACGGTGATCGCCAGCTGTGTCGGGCTCTTGCTCACGACGAACGGGGTGCTGACCGACGAGGAGCGCAAAGTGGCCGTACCGGGGAAGAGGGCGGTCAGGCTGTAGTTCCCGGGAAGAGACTTGATCGGGACCGAGGCAGTGGCGACGCCGTTGGCGCCCGTGATGCCCGCAACAAACGAAGATCCCCCTATGCGGAAGTACACGGGCAAACCTGCCCCGGCGCTCAGGGAAGCAGACACCGACGTCACGGATCCGTACGGTCCTGCCGATGGCGGTGTAGGCACGAACGACAGCGTCGTTGCGGTGCCCGCATTGGCTGGTCCACCGATCCGGTGAAACTCGCCTACCGCATCATCGAAGGTGACCAAGCCCACGCCGTTGGCCGCCTGCACGATGAAGCGCAGGGCCGACGGAACGGCGACGCCGCTGGCCGCTCCCATCCAAACGGTGGAATCCTCGGCGGTACACGGGCTACGAAGCGGCCGCGAGCACTGCACCAGATCGACGGGGCTCCATACGTCGTTGCCGGTGGTGTAGGTGACCCACACCTCATGTACGCCGGCCGCAGGATTTCCCGTCACATTGGCCCGGAACGCCACGGTGCCGGTTCCGTTGTCGACCGCCGCGATGTTGGTGATTGCCGGAGCGTCGGAAAGTGCCGCAGATTCCTGCCCGGCGGTGAAGGCGCTGTAGTAGAGCCTCATGTCCAGCTTGGAGAATTTGCGCTCTATCGCCTTGTCGTCGACAGGGTTTCCTTGGTACTGAACCGGCGTTACCAGGATCTTCTGCATGCCACCGCCGGGCTTGAGGGCGTCGAAGTAGTTGGCCGTGGCCATTCGCATGGGGAAGAAGACGGGCGACTCGAACGGGATGTGGGGGCTTCCCAGTTCGGTGGCCGCGGCGCCGGTGAGCGGAGTGACGCCACTCTCGTCGGTGTAGTTACCACCCCGGAATCCGATGCCGCGCAGGACCCGGTTGGCCTTGGTGGCGTCGATGGAGAAGATGGGGAGCGTCGGCTCGCCTGGGTTGGTCGTCTGGCCATGGGGCCCGGTGTAATACCTCGCCGTGACGGATCCGCCGCCGGTGATGGTGAGCGGCACATCCTTCCTCTGTGTGCCGGTCGTGTCGAGCGGGAAGTCCACCACGGAGAGGCCGAGCGCCCCTCCCGGGTTGACCGTAGCGTTCACCGGGTTCCCCACGACCGGGCTGCCGGGGGGAGAAACCGTGCGGTTGGGCATGTTCACCGAGAACATGGGAAGCCCGAACAAGGCCGACTCCAGCAGCGCCTTGCGGTGGATGCCCCGGATGTCCGGAGTTCCCTGCAGGTACGTCTGCTTGGAACGAACCAGGGCGGCGCCCACGGCAACCGGACCCGAGCCGTAGCGCAGCTGCTTGGCGAAGTCTGTGTAGATCCGCTCGCTGTACTCCAGGAAGTCGGTGTCTCCGTATTGATAGCCCGTACCGGCGATGAGCGTGGCCTGCTTGCGGGCGAACGCCTGGGCCCAGTCCATCTTCACGGTCACGGACGGGACCGCATCGCTGTCCACGATGTTGTAGCCGGAATGGCAGCCAGCGCTGAAGACCACGGTGTTCTTGAAGTCGGTGGCGGCGTTATTGAGTTCGGTGCTCAGGATCGTGGTGGAAAAGTCGGCGGCCAGAGCACTATTGGCGCTGAAGTGTCCAGCGAGGAAGGTGATGTCGTTCCGTGTGGTCCCGAGCAGCTTCGTCCGCAGCTGGGAGGCTGTCCATCCAGCCGTGGGGCTGGTGTTGTTGGGTGATATGAGCGTGTCGGAATTGACACCGATGCCCGCGCTGAGCTGGGTGTTCACCTCGTCCGCGGCGTCCTGGAGGAAGTCGTACCCGGTGACGAGCGACTTGGTCGGCGTGAGCACACCATTGGCCGAGTTGGTGGAACCACCCGTGTAGGCGTCGATCATGCCGCTGGCTTCGTCTGCCGTCTCCACCAGACGGCCCACGGCAAGATCCGGGATGGGGAAGGCGCCGTTCCCCAGGTCGAGCGTGGTGGACGATCCGTACTCGTCCTGTCCCAGCACGTAGTTCAGGCGCAGGCTGGCTTCCGAAGCGGAATCGGACTTCACCGGCGGGACGTAGTCCGACTCGGGGCCGAGCAGTGTGTCATCGGGGTACCGGAAGAAGGGGATGGCCGCGTCGGGGCCGACCAGCACCACGTACTTCACCGGGTTGGCGACACGGTATGAGGCGACGATGTCCTTGATGGCACCAGCCACCAGATTCTTCGCATAGGGGCACCCGGAGGCGCTGGAACCGTCCGCCTGCACGTTCAGCGCATTGACCCGGGGATCGGTCGAGACGTCCACCACGACACCGCGCACCTCGGGTCGGGAGGCGAAGGTTGATAGCTTCGAAATAAGGGCGTTGACCTGCAGGTCGGTGTTGCCCTGGGTCCTCATGCGAGCCGAATCCACAAGGAGTACGGACTGAACGGTGCCGGCGATCTGTGGCGCCGGAGCGGAACCCTGCGGGCCCACGCCGGCGCACGCGCCGAGGTCGTTGCGCTTCACGTGAAGCGAGAAGGGAGTCGGGCTGAAGGCACCATTGCGCCCGGCCACCCGCACGTAGAAGTTGCCGGTGTTGCTCCACGTGTTGGCGATGACCAGCTCGTCACCGGAGCCCGTGTTGTACGAGACACCGATCAGGCTCCGGGTCTGCGCGCTGGCGAAGTCCGCCGAGCTGAACACCGATGGCGAGAACACCGACGGAGAGAACACCGAGGGGCTGAAGACGGATGGCGAGAACACCGACGGGGAGAACACCGACGGTGAGAACACCGAGGGGCTGAAGGCGTCCGGGCTGAACACCGACGGGGAGAACACCGAAGGACTGAACACACTGGGGGCGTAGTCATCGGGGCTGAACACCGATGGGGAGAACACCGAAGGGCTGAACACGCTGGGGGCGAACTCGGCACTCAGCTGGGTGAGGTCCTGGTTCGAGGTGAGCTTGTTGTAGGCGGTGGCGATGTCGGTGAACACCGCGAGGTCGAGATCGACGGGAAGGGTCGTGAGATCCACCCGAACCTGGCCGCCGGGCTGGATCGGGAACTTGTACCAGCGTGAGGTTGCCGATCGGTCTACCTTGCCGGTGGCAGATCCCGAGGGCCCGTTCACGTCGTTCTGAAGCGCGACATCGGCGGCCCGCGGCCACGAATCGTTGTCGCTGAAGAGGCCAGCGGCGACACAGCCGAACGTGGTCGTCTGCTCACCGGTGGCGGTGGTTAGGTAAACGCCGATGTAACCCAAAGATGCACCGGCGGTGCCGGTGGCATACACCTCGCCGGGGATGGGATCGCCCGCTGCCGAGGTCACCACCGAGAAGTTGCCGATGGACGAGGTCGGGCTCACCAGCTGTCCGTTCAAGCAGGACGAGCCGGTGAGGACGTTCACCGTGTACTGCGTGGACGACGAACCGTTGACGCGCACGGCCAGGCTCGTGGAGGTGTTCGCCGTGTTCGTCGCCGCCCGGATGATATCGGCCGATCCGTAGGTGAGGATCAGGGTGGGGCGCAGATTGGGGTCGCTGTTGTCAGTGGTGTTGAACCGGCCCCACGACGATCCGCTGGCCGAATCGGGAGCAAACAGCTCAAGGCCGAGCACGCCCCCGCCGTTCGTCCGGGCGTCGTTCACCGCGGCCACGAGATTTGACTGCGCGGTGGCCAGATCCATGTTCGTGTCAATCGTCCCGTTGATGCCGTTGGACGGAAAGACGCTGACCTGATCGGTCGACGAGCCGCACGCACGCACCATGGATGCGCTGCCGAGGGCCACTGTCTTACGGACGTCCATCCCTGCAGGCAGCGAAGGGATCGGATTGATGCCGCTCTGGAAGGTGTTCCACGTGACCGTGTCTTCGTTCCATAGCGTGTTGCTCAGACGCAGGAGGTAGAAGTTCGGGTCTACTCCAGCGGTATAGCCTGCGCGCGAGGTGACTCTCAGGCGGGCGCCGGTGACCACGGCCCCCAGCGTGGGCGCCGGGATCTGGAACTTCAAGAGCGCGTAGTTCTGAAGGTTCGGGGCCGAGCAACTGTTCTGGGTGCTGCCATCCACGTCCATGAACGGGCGCTTGCCGTAGTTCGTGGTGGGGTTCTGGGCCGAGACGTACGTGTCGGCAAAGGGGGTGATCTGGACGGCCTGCTGAGAGGCCGCCGCGCTGGCCGGGCTGCTGGTTGCCACCATGGCCACCAGACCACTTGCCGTCAGCACACCCACTAACCACAGGGCCACCATCGATGCGCGGTTCGTTGTTGCTCTGGTCCTCTGCTGCTGCCCCATGTCGGTCCGTCTCCGCTCGTTGGCCGGCTCACGCCGGAATGTTGTTGTTTGAAGCCATGTGCGGCCACGTTTGTCAGGTGGCCGAAACACGACCACGCTACGTGATCGTAGGTGAACGTCTCTTCAGATATCTAGTCGTGCGTGCTCAGGTCACCGAACGGCAACACGACGTTTACCGCTCCTTTGCTGCCGAACTGGCTTTTGCGCTAGTGCGACTCGACCCCGCCCGCCCGCCGGGGCGCGGTGGCCGCGGTCGGTCGCGTGCTCTTCCCTCAGCGTTGCCATCCCTGATCGCTTCGTTCACAAACTCGAAAGACGGCGACGCCGGAGCGGTCCAGATCCCAGCTGTAGCCTCGGTTCCGGGCCTCCGATCGGGCAGCTTCTTCGAGCCCGGCCGCCTCGCAGGCGGCGTCGATCGGGGCCATCATCTCGGCCGTGAGGCTGTCCGGTCGGGGTGATCCAACGTCGGCACGGCACCGATCGGCGGCGCCGAGGAGTTCGAGGGCGGCGATCGGCTGAGCGAGCAGGGCGGCGAGCACGGCGACGTCTTCGAAGAGAAACGCCAGCGCCCATCGATCATCATGGGGGAGATAGGCCTGCGCCGCCGCGGCGTAGGCCGACCGAGCGCCGTTCCAGTCGCCGAGGCCTCGGCAGGCGTTGCCCAGGTTGTTGTGGCTGATCGCCACCATCCATGTGTCGCCAACCTCCACGTTGATGCGCATTGATTCTTCGAACGACCGACGGGCGTCGGCCGGTCGACCGCCGAGGATGGCTATCATCCCGAGGTTCGTGTGCGACACCGCAATTCCCCAGCGATCACCAATCTCGGTGCGCAGCGCTAACGCCCGCACGTGGAATCGCTGCGATTCATCGAGTTCGCCGCTGTATTCGGCTACGACGCCGAGGTTCGACAGCACCGCCGCTGCCGCCGCCCGATCGCCGATCCGTTCACGTACTTCCAGGCTGGCTGAGTAGCTGGTGCGGGCCGATTTATATCGGCCCTGCTGGGCGGCGAGGGTTCCGGTGAGATGGAGTACCTGACCGGTCCCGGAATCCTCGCGCAGTTCGGTAAATGTCACGCCCGCTCGCGCTAGCCGTTCGGCCGCCTCGTCGAACCGACCCTGCTTGCGCGAAACTTCGGCGAGGGCCACTTCGCACCGTGCTTCACCTGATCGATCGGCGGCAGTGCGAGCCAGTTCGAGAGCTTCTTCATTGACTTCGCGGGCCCGCTCCCAATCCCCCACGAGTTCCAACACCTTCCCGGCTCGGCGTAAGGCGTCGCTCCGAGCGCCCCCCTCCACCAGCCCGGCCAAGCGCTCGAAGTAGTCGATGGCGGCCTGGTTGGCGTACTTGGCCTGGGCGGCGTCGCCCGCTCGACCGAGGTACTGAATCTTCTTGTCTCGGTTGTCGCTTTGCCACCAGTGATAGGCGAGTAGGTCGAGGTCGGCTTCGATAGCATCGGCTCCGTCGGCCTCGATCTCCGCCCCGCACCGGGCATGGAGCTGCGATCTGAGAGCGAACGGCAGGCTTTCATAGGCAACGTCGCGAGTGATGGCGTGACGGAACAGCCAGGAAGCGTCCTCCTCGCGGTCGATGACAACGAGTTCGGCCCGACGACCAGCGAGGAGATTGGATCGCACCTCCTGGTCCGAGCCAAGGTCGGGGTATACGCGCTCGACCATTGGTCCGGTGAACCCGCGACCAAGCACTGACGCCACCTTCAGAGTGCGACGGGGCCCCTCGGCTAGTCCGTCAATACGGCTGAGGACGAGGCTATGGAGGCTTCCAGGCAAGGAAAGAGGCCCTAGCTGCTCGGGTCGCGATGGGTCGATGCCGGTGCCGTGAACGAAGTTCAGCAACTCTTCGATATAGAAGGGATTGCCTTCGGCCCGGCGCACGACGAGATCGATCAGCGCTTGCGCGCCCGCCATGTCTTCGCCATACAGCTGTCGTAGTTTTGCCGCCGCCAACGACTGCGCCGCGGCGGCGGGAAGTTCGCCGAGTTCCAGCTCGGTCACGTACGGCAGCGCATTGAGCCCGAGTCCGCCGCCGGGCGCCTCGACCGGTCGATAGCCGACGAGAAAGAGGACGGGATGCTTCGCCCCGGCCCGCACCAGCACCTCGAGGAGATCGCGGGACAACGGATCGAGGCGATGACAGTCTTCGAGAACGATGACGAACGCGCCCCGCTGTGCTTGGGCGATCAACACGTCCGTGAGCAGAGCCTCAAGCGAGGTCTTGCGTAACTTGGCGTCGAATCGACGGGTCAGGTCGTTCTCGGCAATATCGATGCCCAGCACCGGAGCGAGCAGTGCCGCACGCCTCGCCTGATCGGGGCCGATACCGACGAGGAAGCGACGGACGGCCCGAACTTGCTTGTCACCAGAGGCCAGGTCATCGACCGCCAGCAACGACCGCCAGACCTCGCGCCACACTGCGTAGCTGCTATTTGCGTCGATCACCGCGACCTCGCCGAATGCCACGAAGGTCCCACCGGAGCGAAAGCGCCGCACCGCCTCGGCAATCAATCGAGACTTCCCCTGTCCAGCATCTGCGCTGAGGGCGATGACCTGCCCACGGCCACTCGCCGCCTCGGCAAAGCCACGATCGATGGCGTCGAGTTCGGCGTCGCGCCCGACGATTGGGAGCGGGAACCGGAGGTCGCGGTTGACGGCGGTGACGGAGTGTCCGTCAAGGGCCCAAACCTGTACGTTGGCCACGCGCCCTTTGACCGGAAACGTCCCGACTTCCTGCCACCGGAACCGCTCAGTGGCGGTGCGTCGAACGGCGTCGCTCACATAAATCGCCCCCGACGGGGCCATCGACATAAGTCGGGCCGAAAGGTTGACCGGATCGCCCAGACAGGTAAACGTTCGGCGAAGGTCGTGGCCGTAGGTGCCGCTGCGCACCCGTCCGCTGGTGACTCCGATCTGCAGGTCTCGGGCCGCCGTTTCCGCCGCCGCCGCCCGCAGTTCCAGGGCCGCCGCCAGGGCCCGGTCGGCGTCGTCGCCGTGGGCCATGGGCGACCCGAATACGGCGAAGAGATAGGCACCTTTGTCGCCGAGGGTCAGCTGCAGCAGGTTGCCTCCATGGCGGGTCAGCACTTCTTGCGATCGGCGTACAAATGCGTCGAGGGCGGCGGGCGCTTCGGGGTCGTCGTCGTAGTCAATACCGGCGAAACGGACGAACATCGGAAAGGCGGACCGCAGTTCGGCCAAGAATTCGCCCCGTCCGGTGATCAGTCGCTCGTAGACGACGGGGAGCAACCAGGGACGTAACTCAGTCTCCGGGAGCACCGGTTCGGGTCCTGGGTCGATCTTGGCCACGTCGACGGTGAGCGCTTCGGCCCGCACAACGCGTTGGCCTTTACGCACCGCTTCGCTCGTCGTGACCCGTTGCCCGAGCGACGCGACGACGGAGTCGGTGAGAAGCACGTCCCCTTTTTCTGCCAGCTGTTCGGCTTCGGCCAACTTGTCGACGATCGATCCAGCGAGTACGTCGATGAGCTGGATTTCGGGGTCACCGACAACAAAACGACGGGCCGCTCCGACGGCGATCGCCACCTTGATGGCGAGTACCACCTCCGTACCCGCTGGCGTCGTGACCTGTCCAACGGTGTCCATCGTGCGTTGGATGTCGAGACCGGCGGCGACGGCACGGATCCCGTCGTCGCCATCGAGCCAGCATGTGATGGCGTCACCGCTGAAGTAGATGACTTGGCCGCCGTATCGGTCGATGTCGTCGATCACCGCGTGGAACACGGTATTGAGGGTGGCCGTTAGCTCTTCCGCGCCTCGCTGGGCCCCGAGTTCAATAGCTAACGCTTCAGTCAGAGCGGTGAATCCCGAGACATCAGCGAAGAGCGCAGCGCCGCTCACCCGGTCGGCCATCGACATCCCCGAAGCCAGCGCACGACGACGATCACCGGGGAGATAGGCCTGGGGATGATCATCGAGGCGGTCTCGGCCATCGAACTCGTTACTCACACCACTCCAAACACCTCGGGTGATGGACCGTAGTTCGACAACATGCCCTTCGACGACCGGAACGCTTTGGCCACTACGGGAATACCGTTGCGGCGGTGGAGCAGTGGGGCCGTGGCCGAGCGGGCCAGCCGTTCTCGGCGAACCTCTTCGGTCACGAACACGTTGACGAAAGATGAATGTCCGTGTCTTTTAGAGGCGGCCTGCAGATGGCCGCGAGGATTGTCGCACGCTGGGTGCGTCGGCATCTGCGACACTCGTGGCCCGGGTTTCGAAGTCCTTTCGGTCCGGCCAGCCGGGGAGGCGTCCACAGTGCAAGTGCAGCTCCTCGGAGTGCGCGGATCGCGGCCCGCGCCCGGTGCCGAGTTCGTTCGGTTTGGTGGCAACACCTCCTGTGTGGCGCTTTCGCGCGATGGCGGGCGTCCCTCGCTGATTCTTGATGCTGGGACCGGCATCAGCCAGTTCGGCTCCAAGCACGGTGGGGCGGCCTTCGAGGGATCGATCCTGCTGTCACATCTGCATTGGGATCATGTCTACGGATTACCGTTCTTCTCCGCCGGGGATCATCCGGATTCCCGGGTGCGGCTTTACATGCCGGCCCAAGGCGAGGCCGAGGACGTTCTGAGTCAGGTGATGAGTCCGCCTCATTTTCCCATTCGCCCTTCTGGCCTTCGAGGCAATTGGTCGTTCCATGGCCTCGACGAAGGATGGACCGAAATCGAGGGTTTCGGGGTGTTGGCCCTCGAAATCCCGCATAAGGGCGGACGCACCTTTGGGTACCGAATCACTTCCGGCTTGAGCACGATGGCCTATCTTCCCGATCACGGACCGGTCGAATGGGGTGAGGGGCCAGACGGCCACGGCGCGGTACACGAAGCGGCCCTCGCCTTGGTCACGAATGCCGACCTGGTGCTCCATGATGCGCAGTACACGGCGGCGGAATTCCCCGCCGTGCGCCACTTTGGTCACTCCACGATTGACTACCCGATTGCGCTTGCCCGCGGCGCGGGCGTACGGCGATTGGCGCTGTTCCATCACGATCCGGCGCGCACTGATGAACAACTCGATGATGTGCAACGCACCGTCACCCTCATGGGAGCCGCCGAACCTGCGTTCAGCACCGCCATCGATGTCGCCCGTGAAGGAGTTGTCTACGACCTCCCGTGATGGGGGAGCGCGCGTACTTCCTCCGGCAGCCGGACGACCGTATGCCAGACTGGAGGTTCACCTTTTACGGAGCGTTGCTTGCCGCACCCGCCGGTCCCCAGTCGAGCTTTTGGCTATTACAGGGCAGAACTCGCCTCGAGGTCAAGTGAATATTTCGCTGGTGTTTCGGCTCGGTCGCCCAGCAGGTTTCGAGTGCGTTCATGAGCGCTACGTCGGAGTTCTTGACGATCGAGCGAGTGGCCGTGCTTCAGCGGGTGGACCTCTTCGTTGCGGTACCTGGGCCGGTACTGGTGGGGGTCGCTCGGGTGCTCGATGAAGTCCGGTTTACTTCCGGTCAGCCAGTAATGGTTCGCGGTGCTCTGGAGGACTGGCTGTTCGTCGTCGCCACCGGATCAGTACGCGTGCATATTGGAGATCAGACGCTGGCCGAGCGTGGACCGGGTTCGGTCCTTGGTGAGCTGGCGATTCTGTCCCCTGCTCCTCGCTCGGCCTCGGTCACTGCGACAGAGCCATCGATGCTGTTGCGGTTGCGCCGCCAACCCTTTGAGGAGCTGCTCAACGATCGGGCCGAGATTGGTCGAGCAGTGATCATCGGTCTATCCCGGCGCCTGCAGGAACTCGCCGACCGAGACGCCGACAACGGCCGTAAATGAGCGACGCCGCTCGCGCAAGCGTCCTCCGCCGAGTGACCTTGCTAAGCGCGCAGTCTTTTGCCCTGGGCCTCTTGGTGGCCTGGATTACGGTTCCGGCGAACGCCATATTCCTCGCCGTCTATGGCTCGGGTGTTCTGCCGTTCACGTACATGGGGGCAGCCGGTGTTGGGGTGCTAGTGACGATTGGGTTGTCGAGGGCGTTGCGTCGACGGGCGGTGCCCGCGGTGGCGGCCTGGATGCTCGGATTGGTCAGCGCGTTGCTCGTGGGTGCGTGGGTCTTGCTGGCCCGGCTCGGGGTGCAGTGGGCCTCGATCGCCTTGGTTGTTCTGCTGCCGATTACCGTTCCCGTTGGGTTTGTGTTCATCGTCGGTCAGGCCGGAATGCTGCTCGATGTGCGGGCGATGAAGGCGTTGTACCCGCGAGTGATCGCCGGCTTCGCCCTTGGCTTCGCCCTCGGCGGTATGGCTGGTTCACCCCTCCTCACGTTGTTGGGGCGAACCGAGCACATTCTGTTGGTCGCTGCGGCGGTCGCCCTCGTGTTCCTTGGGCTGGTGTTACTAACCGCCAGGTCCTTCCCGAATGAGCTGGCGGCACCGGAAGCGCCTGCCCGAGAAGTCGCTCCGGTGACGCTGCGAACACTGTTGTCGAATCGTTTCGTGGTGCTCATTCTGGCGTTCCAAATGCTTTCCGCAGTCGAAAGCCAGTGGCTCGACTTCCTTGTCTATGACCGAGCCGGACAACGCTACGACAACACCGAAGATCTCGCTCGCTTCGTCGGTCGATTCGCCGCAATCGCATACGGCACCGATATTCTGTTTCTGGCGTTGGCGGCCGGAGTGTTGCTTCGAAAGTTCGGTCTTCGCTATGGATTGACCGCCAACCCGGCGGTGGTTCTGGCTCTGGTTGTGAGCACCGTGACGGCCACTGCGGTGAGCGGCTCAGGGGCGACCGTCGTCTTCGTTCTCATTGTCGCCACTCGTGTATCGGACCTCGTGCTGAGCGACGGTACAACGCGAGCGTCGGTGAGCGCTGCCTATCAGGCGGTGCCTCCGGCGGAGCGTTTGGCGGCGCAGGCCAACGTCGAAAGTCTGGCCGTGCCGATCGCCATTGGCTTGAGCGGTGCCGCGCTCATCATCATTCGGGCCACGGTCGGAACTGACGGCCTCTTGCTTCCGGTGCTCACGAGTCTCGTGCTCATCGCCTGGATGATATGTGCACTTATTGCATACCGTCACTACGGTGCGAACCTCCTCATTAACTTGCGGAAGCGAGTGATACATCCGGCTGATCTTTCGGCCGGCGGCCAGGTGTCCTACCCAATCGTTGAGCGGCTCCTAGCCAGCGCAACGTCGAGTGACGTCCGCCTGGCGCTCACCGTGCTTGAGGAAATGAAGCACGCCGATCTTGTCGATCATCTCGACCGGATCGCTGCCGAACACCGTGATGATCTGCACGCATATGTACTGGAACGCCTTAGTCTCATCGCCCCAGAGCGAGCCGGGCTCGCCGTAGTGGCCGGACTCTCCCACTCTCGTCCGGCCATACGCGCCGCGGCTGCATCCGCGTTGCCCCTTCTGCGTCAACCGGCGACCACGTCACAGGTGGTTGCAATGCTGCACGATCCGTCGGTGCAGGTCCGTCTCGCTGCCGCCAGAGCAGTGGCCGAGTTGGACTCGCGCGATGAGCGTCAAGCTGTTATCGAACTAATCCGCGAACTTACTGAAAGTTTGTCGGCCGACGACCGGGTGCTCGGCGCCCAGATGTTGACGGGCCTGCGGCCTGGGGACGGACTCGGTGCCACATCGCTGCATCGTCTGTTGAATGACGATGATCCCGCCGTCGTCCAACACGCGCTGGGCGCCGTCATCATTCCTGCCCATGTCGATACGGTTCTTGCCCTGTTGGCGAGACGGGCAACAGCGACAGCCGCGCTTGAGGCGCTCGTGCGTGGGGGTGAAGGTTCGCTGGCCTCGATCGACGCCAGTTTCCTTCGCTTCCCGTCTGCTTTCGCCTCGAGCGACACCGTTCGCGTTCTTGAGCTGGGCGCTCGAGCGTGTCGCATTATCGGCGGTCCTCTCGCCGCCGAGGTGCTTGCCCGCTGGGCCACCCATGAGAACCGGAACGTGGGGCTTTCGGTCGTCGCCGCCCTCGCACCGATGGAAACTCTCCCGACGGCTGACCGCCGCCACCAACTCAGTCGGTTGCTTCTCGACGTCGAATTGACCCGCGCCAACCACGTCCTTCGCGCGTCACTCGCTCTTGCGAACATCGAACGAGCGGCACCGCTCATTGCTGCGTTGGCTGAAGAGTTCAATCTCCTACGCGAACGAGTGCTCGCCGCCCTGTCACTGCGATACGGGGCAGAGGAGACGTCTCGCGCCTCCTTCGAACTCGCTCAGCGCGATTCCCGTGTCCAGGCCGTGGCGTTGGAGTGGTTCGACGTCACGCTGGCCGGAGCGGACCGACTGGTGATGGGGCTCATCGATCCCCATCTTTCCGCCGAGCAACGCCTGCGAACGATCGGCCGATTCAACGAGGGCCAATTGGTTCCACCGCAGGACTGGCTTCGCGAATTGGCTGAGGACGTCGACGGATTTTGGTCTCAGCCGTGGCTCAGCGCATGCGCCGTCGCCGCCGCCCGGTCTTCATTCCCGGAACTTCGGCTCGAACTCGATCACTGGTCGAATCGAACCGGCGGCGAGATTGTGCTCGAGACCGACCACGGTTTTCGTGCTCGCGTCGCGTAGCTACATAAAACGAATTGCTCAGAGCTGATATCGACGTTGCTGTCGGAGTTGGCGCACGAGTGCGGGTCGGTGAGGAACACGCTGAGGGAGGTGACGGCCATTCTCTCTCCCCCACGGTGTCGAGATCAGCGGCCGGTCCCGGTGCGAGCGAACGAAGGACCGCGCTGATGCCCGGTCATTGCCCGTCGGGCTTTTCAGGCCTTGGCGGCTAGCTCCGCCTGATACTTCGCGGTGGACGTCTCGACGGCCTTGAGGTTGCTCTCGGCGAGGGCCGGCCGAGCAGCGCGGGCACGGTGCATCGCATCAGTGGTGGCGTGCTGCTGACCCTGGAATTGCGGCGCGACGTGCCGCGCGAACAGCTCGAAGCTGCGGAACTTCGCCTCCGGGTCGGCCCAGTCGTGGGCGAGCTGTAGGTAGGCGCCGAAACCGCCGTTGGACTGTTTCACGAGGCGGTCGATCTGCTCGCAGGCGTCGTCGGGCGTGCCAATCGTGCCGAGGCCGGACTCGTTGACGAAATCGATGAACTCGCGCACGCTCGTCCCGTCGCCAACAGCCATCTGCGGGAATGCCGCGGTGTGTTGGAAGTAGTCGAACCACTGGGCAATGCCGTGCTCGACCTCGGCGTACGCCTGGGCGCGAGTCTTCGCCAGATGCATGAGTCCGACAAGGCGCCATTTGGATCGATCGACCGTCACGCCGTAGTGAGCGGCTCGCTCTTCCATGACCTCCCAGTGGAGGCCGAGCAAATCGAATCCCGCCGCCGTGGTGGCACCGATCGAGAGCAGCCCGTGACCGTATCGACCAGCTAACCGAGGCCCCGCAGGCGAAGCGACCGCAGCAATCGTGATCGTGCGAGCGAGGTCCGAATACGGTCGCAGGTGCAGCCGCGCGTCTTTCAGCACCCAGCGTCCGTTGTCGAAGCTGATCGGCTCCTCGCTCGTGAGCAGATGGGTGATAATGCGGACTGCGTCATCGAGCAGCTCGCGAGTCTGGGGCATGTCGAGGCCGATCATGGCTGCGTCGGAGGGCAGCGCACCCGGGCCGAGGCCCAAGAGGAAGCGGCCCTTCGTCATGTGATCCAGTTGTACCGCGCGCTCGGCGATCCACAGCGGGTTGTGGTAGCTGGCGCTGATGACCCCCGACCCGAGCTTGATGGACCGAGTCCGTTGGGCCGCGGCGGCGATGAAGATCTCCGGGGAGGCGATGATCTCGCTGCCCGCGGAGTGATGTTCCCCTATCCACGCTTCGTCGTAGCCGAGGCGATCGAGATGCTCGACCAGTGCCAGGTCACCATCGATCAGAAGTGTCGGGTTCTCGCCGGCCGGATGGAACGGTGCCATGAAGATGCCGAAACGCATGCGCTCACTCATCTGCGATCTCCTTCGAGCAGTGTCGCCGCGGGTCGCGGCGGGTCGCGGCGCCTCTGAGCGTATGGCGGCTCACTTCAAAGAAGCGAACCGGTGCGCCCGCGCATCGGTCTGGAAGGCGATGGCACCACCGGCTTGGCGCCGGCGGCGACGATGAACCGACGCAAATGAGGGTGAGTCGCAGCTATGTCGTTGACGGGAAGCATCACGCCTTGGAGCGGGTTACAAGTGATGATGATGCTCGATGAACGGATTCAATGAGATGACACGAACGCCCGAACGAGTGGCCTTTACCGGCAGCCTCGGCACTCCGCTCGCCGGCCGGCTGGACCTGCCTGCGGGTCCGCCACGGGCGTTCGCGCTGTTCGCTCATTGCTTTACCTGTTCCAAGGACGTCGTCGCGGCCGGGCGTATGGCCGCTGAGCTCAACGGCCATGGCATCGGTGTCCTCCGATTCGACTTCACCGGTCTCGGCTCGAGCGAGGGCGATTTCGCCAACACCGATTTCTCCTCCAACCTCGAAGATCTCCGGCTCGCCGCGGCGTGGTTACGCGAGCACCACGCGGCCCCCCAGTTGCTCGTCGGCCACAGCCTCGGCGGGGCCGCGGTGATCGCTATCGCTGCTGATCTCCCCGAGGTCCGCGCCGTCGCCACGCTCGGCGCGCCGGCCGACGTCGCCCACATCACCCGGCTGTTCGGCCCGCAACTTCCGGTGATCGAGCAGCAGGGCCGGGCGATGGTCGACATCGCCGGTCGCTGCTTCACCGTTCGCCGCGAACTGCTCGACGACCTGGCGTCGCATTCAATCGAACAGCGTGCCGGTCAACTCCACGCCGCGCTCCTCGTTGCCCATGCCCCCGCTGACAACATCGTCGGCATCGACAACGCGGCGCGCATCTACGCCGCGGCGAGGCATCCCAAAAGTTTCCTTGCCCTCGACGGAGCAGACCACCTCCTCACGCGACCAGTCGACGCCATCTACGCCGCACGGATGATCGCCTGCTGGTCGGAACGCTTCCTCGTCGATGAGCACCCGGCCTCACCGTCGCCACGGGCCAGCGCGCAAGTGGTGGTGGCAGAGACCGGACAGGGGACGTTCTTGAACCACGTCGTCGTCGGTGATCACCGCTTCCTCGCCGACGAACCGGTCGATGTCGGCGGCTTTGACGCCGGCCCGTCGCCGTACGATCTTCTCGGCGCGGCGCTCGGAGCATGCACGTCGATGACGCTACGGCTCTACGCCGACCGCAAAGGTCTTCCGCTCGACCGAGTCACCGTCGAGGTCAGCCACGCCAAAACCCACGCCCAGGACTGCGACGCCTGCATCGAAGGAACCGGTCCGCTCATCGACCACTTCCAACGACGCATCGTCGTCTCCGGCGACCTCGACGATGTTCAGCGCACCTCACTCCTGCGCATCGCCGACAAATGCCCGGTGCATCGCACCCTCGAAGGAACCACCCACATTTCTACGACCCTCGTGCCGGGGCCCTGAACCTGCCGCCGGTGTCAGCCGATACATCAGTTTCGTCGCTCGTCGCTCGTTGGTTTTCGGTGCCCTGTCCCCAGATCCTCATCACATCGTGGTTTCTCGCCAGCGGCATGGGTCCTCTCTGAGAGATACTGGCGCATGGATATCGCTAAACCTGTGGCGTGGATCGAGACGATCTCCGAACAGGATGCGCAAGGTCTTCTCCGTGAGTTGTACGACGCCGAACAGGACCGTACGAGCGGACGAGTCGACAACATCTTGAAGGTCCACAGCCTCCATCCCGAGACGCTGCGGGCCCATGTCGATCTGTACCGGACCGTGATGTACGGCCGCTCCATGATTACAAGACCCGAGCGCGAGATGATCGGTGTGGTGGTGTCGGCCATCAACCGGTGCGCCTATTGAGTGGCTCACCATGCGGCCGGTCTGGTCCGCCTCACGAAGAACCCGGGGCTCGCCCAATCGCTCGAACACGACCACACCGCCGCCGACGTGAGCGTCCGCCAGCGGGCAATCCTGGATTACGCGGTGAAGCTCACCGAGACACCGTGGGCCATGGAGCGCGCCGACGTTGACCTTCTCCGAGCTCAGGGGCTCGACGATCGAGGCGTGCTCGATGTGAACCAGGTAGTTGCCTACTTCGCCTACGTGAACCGGGTTGCTGACGGGCTTGGCGTGGCCATCGACGACTACGCGCAAACCGAGCACGCGACCATCACCCGCCCCGACGCACCCGCAGCAAACGTGACCTCAGTTTCGGCCGAATCGGGAGGGCGATAAATTTGCCGAAAGGCGTAAACCGAGCTTCGCCGCGCGGACTCCGGGTCTGCGACGCTGGGTATATGACCCGTCGCCACATCCGGCGGTGCAGTGGACGCATCGGCATGATGCTGATCTTGGGGTCCGCCGGTTGCTCGGCGGCGCGTCCTGCCCCGAAACGGGCGACGGCAACATCCGCTGTGGCGGGTCAGGCGTCGATCGCCACGGGTGTGGCGGCGACGTCAAGCAAGTTGCCAACCGCTGACACCCCAACCGCCTCCGTTGAGATCGCGCCGTCGACCCTACGAACAGGGCTGGTGGCGAGTACTGCTGCGGTGCCGACGACGACTCGCCCAGACCCCAATGTCCTCCACGAGGTACGGACGACGCTGTACGACAACGGTGAACTCCCATTGACGGGTGCAGGAGCGGTGACGTCGGCGAAGAGTTGGGGAGTGGTCAGCGTCCCAGCTGACGGACGCGGTCCGTTTCCACTGGTGATCGTCCTTCACGGGTCACACGGATTCTGCAAGACGTCCGGGTCTCGTTCATGGCCGTGCGCGTCGGGTGACGAGGAGGCGCACCATGAAGGCCTCTCCTACCTCACCGACGCGCTGGCGCGGCGAGGTTTCGTGGGAGTGGCCGTCGGTATAAACCCAGAATTTGCCGTGCCGGTTGATCGTTCGATGGTCGGAGCGACGACCGCGGCGATCATCGAACGAGACATCCTCGGCCCCCTGACGCGCCCCGATGCGGGAACCGGACCGGCGCTTCCAGTCGACCGTTCGCTCGTCGACGTGAGCCGTGTCGTGATCGTTGGGCATTCCCGCGGTGGGGCGGTGGCCGCCGTGCTCCCGC
>JAYVSS010000404.1:0-3936 GCA_043775075.1 Acidimicrobiia bacterium | reverse complement strand
GCAGGCCTGGGGTGACCGGTGACAGGACCCCGCAGCCGGTGGCCCCGACCTTCGGCGATCGGCCGTTAGCCGCGCACCTTCACCATGGCGGGGCGCACGACCTTGGACTTCCAGCGGTAGCCGGCGCGAAGTACTTCGCTGACCTGGGGGCCGGCGCTTGGGTCAGCCGAATCATCGGCCTCTTCATGCACCACAGCATCGGCAACCGACGGATCAAACGGCTCACCCGTCGGGGCCAGCCGCTCCAATCCTTCGCTCTCCAACGCGCTCAAGAGCGAATCGTGGAGCTTGGCCATCGGTGAGTCGTCGACCGCAACGCCATCGGCCGCGGCATGTGACATCGCCAACTCGAATGTGTCCAGTACCGGCAACAACTTCGCCACCAAACGCTCCCCCGCTCGCTCGGCGGCAGCATCCTGATCACGCAATGCGCGCTTACGAAAGTTGTCGAAGTCGGCCTGCAGGCGGCGGAGCGTGTCTAGATAGTCATCACGCTCCACCCTCAGGGTCAACACTTCCTGCTCCTCGGGTGAGAGCAGGGCGGAGAGACCATCGACTGATCCCTCCGCTACTGCGTCGACGTTGTGCGCGCTCGCACCGGGCTCAAGCGGATCAGCCGGTGTGGTTTCTTCATCGCTCATCGAAGCTCCGCGCGCTTACTTTTCGTCGACGATTTCAGCGTCGACGATGTCGTCGTCGTTGGGCATCGACGAACCACCGGCACCACCGGTTGCGCCCGAACCATCACCAGCGTTGCCGGCGGCGGCCGTGGCCTCGTAGAGCTTCTGCGTGGCGGCCTGGCTCACCTGAGCGA
Source organism: Acidimicrobiia bacterium (assembly GCA_043775075.1). Classification (GTDB taxonomy): domain Bacteria; phylum Actinomycetota; class Acidimicrobiia; order Acidimicrobiales; family JANYDT01; genus JANLQX01. The sequence goes on along the minus strand of JAYVSS010000404.1, from coordinate 3,122 downwards.
GCGAATCGGTGGCCCGCTTGATGGCCTCGATATCGTCGCCATCTTTGACCTTCTTCAACTCTTCAAGGGCCGCCTCGACGCGAGTTTTCTCGTCGGCTGGAATCTTCTCGCCGTTGTCGCGAACGAACTTCTCGATTTGATACACGAGGGAGTCCGCATTGTTCTTGACCTCGGCCTCCTCCTTGCGACGGCGATCGTCTTCAGCGTGAGCTTCGGCGTCTTTCACCATCTTGTCGATGTCGTCCTTATTGAGCGATGACTGACCGGTGATCGTCATCGACTGTTCCTTGCCGGTGGCGCGGTCCTTGGCCGACACGTGCACGATGCCGTTGGCGTCGATGTCAAAGGTGACCTCGATCTGCGGAACGCCGCGGGGCGCGGGTGGTAGATCGACGAGCTCAAACTTGCCGAGCGTTTTGTTGTACATCGACATCTCGCGCTCGCCCTGGAGTACGTGGATCTGCACCGACGGCTGCATGTCGTCGGCCGTAGTGAACACCTCGGTCCGGCGAGTGGGGATGGTGGTGTTGCGTTCGATGAGTTTGGTCATCACGCCGCCCTTGGTCTCGATGCCGAGCGACAGCGGGGTGACGTCGAGAAGCAGCACGTCTTTGACGTCACCCTTCAGCACGCCCGCTTGCACGGCGGCACCAACGGCAACAACTTCGTCCGGGTTCACCCCCTTATGCGGCTCCTTGCCGGTGAGGCTCTGGACCATGTCGTAAATCGCCGGCATACGGGTGGAGCCGCCGACCATAACAACGTGATCGAGATCCTTCTTGGTGAGACCGGCGTCCTTAATGGCCTGCTCGAACGGCACCTTGCAACGCTCGACCAATCCGGCGGTCATCTCCTGGAACTTGGCCCGGGTGAGGGACAGATCGAGGTGCTTAGGGCCTTCGCTCGTGGCGGTGATGAACGGCAGGTTGATTTGGGTCTGCTGGACCTGGCTCAGCTCGATCTTGGCCTTCTCCGCCGCTTCCTTCAAACGCTGCGTGGCCATACGATCCTGGGCCAGGTCAACGCCTTCGGCGCCTTTGAACTCCTTGATCATCCAGTCAATGACCGCCTGGTCCCAGTCGTCGCCACCGAGATGGGTATCGCCACTGGTGGACTTCACTTCGAAGACGCCGTCGCCGATTTCCAGCACCGACACGTCGAACGTGCCACCGCCAAGGTCGAACACCAGGATCGTCTGATCCTTGCCGTCTTCGCGCTCGAGACCGTACGCCAGAGCGGCGGCGGTGGGCTCGTTGATAATGCGCAGGACTTCGAGGCCGGCGATCTGGCCGGCCTCTTTCGTGGCCTGGCGCTGGGCGTCGTCGAAGTACGCCGGCACGGTGATCACGGCCTGGGTGACCGTGTCTCCCAGGTACGCCTCAGCGTCTCGCTTAAGCTTCATTAAGGTACGCGCGCTTATTTCCTGCGACGTGTACTTCTTGCCGTCAATGTCGATGTTCCAGTTGGTGCCGATATGGCGCTTGACGGAACGAATGGTGCGATCCGGGTTGGTAATTGCCTGGCGCTTGGCCACTTCGCCGACGAGGACCTCGCCGTCCTTCTTAAAACCGACGATCGACGGTGTCGTGCGTGCCCCCTCGGAATTCGGGATGACGACGGGCTCGCCGCCTTCGAGAACGGCGACAACTGAGTTGGTGGTACCGAGGTCGATACCGACGGCCTTAGGCATAGGTTGCTCCTGCTGAGTAGGTGAGACGAGGGCTGGGGAGAAGTGGTGGGGACAATCTTGGCGGAGATTCCGGGGGTACCGGTACCTCGCTGATATGGACAACCGTAGCAAAGCTGAGTCTATTCCACTCAACTTTCATTGCTCCTTGAGGGGTGATCGGCGATCACCTCTCATCACAACTCGCTGAACACCCGTTACGAAACGCCTACGGAGCCGTCATAACCCGATCACACCGAACACCAAGAGTGAGTGGCACCACCCCGAACCGCCGACGGATTCTTCGGCCTCGAAAGGACTCTCCCATGCCAACGTCATCTCGCTCGACCTATTCCCGCCGCCGCTCCGTCGCCACCCTCGCTCTTGTCGGGCTGGCCGGCACCCTCGGCACATTCGGCCTCAGCGCCTCGCCCGCCATGGCCGACGATGCCCCCGTACTGGCCATTGTTGAACCCGTCGCCCCGGTGGTTGCCACCCAGGCCTCCCCGGAAGCCGTCGCCGAGAAGTCGATTACCCCGGTGGACATCACGCTCACCGTTATCCGCTCGAAGGGCGCCGCCGAGATTGCCAAGCGGCAGATCTCCCTCGCCACCAGCCAAACCAAGTTGGCCAGCCAGACGACCGACTGCGGCTTTAACGCCGCCCGCGGTGGCGAAATGACCGCCACTTCCGCCGGACTCGCCACGCTCGGCGCCCAGCTCGCCGCCACCACGGACCTGGCCACCGCCAAGTCGCTCTACGGCAAGATTTTCACCGACTTCCGGGTCTACCTCGTCGTGCTGCCGAAGACCGGCAACGCCATCCGTTGTGACTTCCTCAGCCTTTCGATCACCCAGTTCAACACCGCCGCCGCCAAGCTCCAGGTCGAGATCGATGCTGCAAAGGCCGCAGGCGCGGACACCACCGCATCACAGGCCCTCAAGAATTCCGCCGTCGCCACCGTCGTCCCGCTGAATCCGACGGCGGCGATCACCCCATGCATGGGACTCGTCCCTGACCGGGGCGACAAGGCCGTGCAGGCTTCCAACGCTGCGGCTCTTTCCGGATGCGACGCTTCCCTCGACGCCATCGGCGCCAGCATGAAGTCCGCCCGCACCCAGCTCAACCAGTCACGGGCGGCGCTCAAGGGTGCCCGCTCCGCCGACCGCGACGCCGACAAGGCCAAGCGCGAGGCGGACAAGGCCGCCCGCGAAGCCAAGAAGGACGCTGACAAGGCCAAGCGTGAGGCCGAGAAAGAAGCTCGTGAAGCCAAGAAGGATGCCGGCAAGGCCGCCCGGGAAGCAGCCAAGGCGAGCAAGAAGGCCCACGGCAACAACGACAACGGCGAGAACAACCAGAACTGAAGCGAAACGCTGAGGTCTTCCCGCCCTTGGCGCGCGGCGCCAGACTTCCCCCACGTAAAAGGGTCGGCCGTTCCCCGGGCCGGCCCTTTTCG
>JAYVSS010000403.1:0-2980 GCA_043775075.1 Acidimicrobiia bacterium | reverse complement strand
AGGAAGCGAGCGATGCACTCGGGATCGATCTCAAAAGCCTTGACCGTGTGGATAACGGCCTTGAGCACCGGATGGTTGGAGTGTCCAGAGGCGAGGTCGACAAAGAACTGATCACCGAACGCCTTGAGAGCGGCAGCTCGCTCGTCTACCGTGGCGGTCGACCCAAGATCGTCCACAATGTCATCGGCGTAGCGGCAGAACCCGTACAGCGCATGCACGTGATGACGCTTGATGCGGGGAAGGATATTGGTCGACCAGTAGTACGTGGTGCCGCTCTTTTTGTTGAGGAGGCGACATACCTCATAGCTCTCGTCGAGAGTTACCCACTCACTCGATGTGCTCTTGGTGCTGGCGCCCGGGTTGGCGTTCAAGTGATCTCGGCAACTCGCTCTGCCGCCAACCGACCGGACAACAACACCATCGGAACACCCACGCCGGGCACCGTGGACGAGCCCACGAAGACCAGCCCCGGTACCCGTTTGTCGGTGTTTTTGGCGCGGAACGGGCCGGTCTGGAAGAACCGATGGGAGAGGGCAAACGGCGTACCCAGCGCCATGCCCTGGCGCTCCCAATCGTTGGGGTCATACGCATGATTCACTTCGATGTCGGAGGCCGCCGCCGGGTACCCGAGATCAACGACACGCCGCTGCACGTCCGCATTGATCCGTTCACGCTCCAAATCCCAGTTGATACGTCCACTTAGGTTAGGAATTGGTTCGAGTACATACAAAATGTGTCGACCATCAGGGGCAAGCGAGGCGTCTCCGGTGGTTGGCACGGTGATCAACAGCGATGGATCGGGCATCCGGGTACCATCCTTCAGGAGAGCGTTGAACGCTTCCTTCCACTGGCCGCCGAAGTGAATGTTGTGGTGCTCGGTCCCTGCAGGCAAATCACCTTTGACGCCAGCCAGCCAGAGAAAACACGACGGCGAATAGTGACCTTTACGTAACACTCGCGGCGCGCTGAGTTCGGGGAGCATCGATGAGTACGCCACCGGGGTATCAGCATTGACGACCACCACGTCCGCCGAGACGACGGAGCCGTCGGTCAACCTCACGCCCCGGACGGCACCGTTTTGACCTGACGCCCGCAATATCCGATCGACCGTCGCTCCGTAAACGATGGTGACGCCGGCTTTCTCGGCTGCTTCGGCCAAACCTCGGGCAACGGCGTGCATGCCTCCATCGGGAAAGAAGACGCCGGCGACGGAGTCCATATAGGTAATGACGGCGTATGCCCCAAGCGCTTCATACGGAGAGAGGCCCGCATACATTGCCTGAAACGAAAAGATTTTCTGCAGCCGCGGGTCCTTCAGGTACTTCTCCACCAAACCATGAAGCTTGGCGAATCCACCCAGACGCAGGAGTTGTAAGCCAGGGGATAGCGGCCTCGCCAGATCGAGGACCGAGTTGAAATTCCGGTCAATGAAATTCGGGGTTTCAACTTCGTAGAGCTTGGTCAACCAATCGACCATGCGATGAAAACCCTCGGCGTCCTTTGGGCCGGAGAACTTACGAATCTCCTCCGCCATCGCCTCTCGGCCGTGCCATACGCGAACCTCACCCCCGCCTTCGCTCGGCGAGAACGTGGCCCGATACGACGGATTTACCGGCCGGATCGTGACGTGATCCTCCATCACCGCACCGGCCGCGGCGAACGCGTCCGACAGGATGCCAGTCATCGTGAGCACGCACGGCCCGTTGTCGATCCGGTATCCGCTTTCCTCGATGGTCCCCGCCCGCCCGCCGGGCTGGTGACCGCGCTCAAGAATCGTGACGTCGTGACCCTGGCCGATCAAATTGCACGCCGCGGACAGTCCACCCAGACCGGCGCCTACAACAACAACTCGCTTTCCCATAATTTCTATTGTCCCAGCCTTCGCCCCTTATCTGAGCGGTGGACCAGCTCAGCGGTCCCGGTCGGTCACGTAATACGCCAACTCAACCAGCGCATGCACCGATTCCGCTGTCATCTCGCTCGTCCTGATGGCGGCGATGGCTTCGTCACGCAGCACGCCGATTTGGGCCTCGACCGTTGCTGCCGCGCCGGACTCGACGAGGATGGTCTGAATATCACCAATTTCGGCCGTGCTCAGATCAGTGTGGCCGATACGGTCCAGCAACGCCCGCTGGGCCCTCGACGCGCCAGCTAATGCGCGGGCGACGAGCGCAGTGGGCTTACCTTCGCGGAGATCGTCGCCGACCGGCTTGCCGGTCGCAGTTTCGTCGCCCAACGCGCCGAGCAAATCGTCTTTCAGCTGAAACGCCTCGCCCAGCGGGAGGCCGTACTCCGACATCACGCGATCGAATTGTGCATGTTGACCGGCCAATGCGGCGCCCAAATGGAGGGGCCGCTCGATGGTGTATTTCCCTGATTTAAACGTGCAGATACGTCGGGCTGCCTCCACGCTTGGTGACCCACGTACAGTCCCCAGGAGATCGAGGTATTGCCCGATATTTACCTCGATACGAAGCTCGGTGAAGATAGCTAAAGCCTTGCGAGGCAGGTCGGCCATGAGGAGATCGGCGTACACAAACGCCAGGTCGCCCACGAGAATGGCGACGCCTTCGCCAAACCGACGACCCTCGGCCCGCCATGCGTTGCGTCGGTGTTCGTCGATAAATTGCACGTGCACGGCATCCATGCCGCGTCGTCGAAGTGATGCATCCATGACGTCGTCGTGCACCAGCGCGAACGTGTGGAGCAACTCAAGTCCAGCACCGGCGTTGACGACGCTGATGTCGTTCGGATCGCCACCGCATCCGACGAAGGCCCAGTGGCAAAACGCTGGCCGAAGCCTTTTACCGCCGGCCAGCACGAGATCTCGTAGTGACGAAAGCGGAGCCGCAAGATCAGGGTCCACCTCGGTCCACCGGAGGAGTTCGGCGTCCAGTACCTCTCGTATGCGTACGTCGACTCGGGCGGCAATCTCGGCCAGAGTCCGGGGAGCTTCGGCGGTCATCGCCAGCGGCCTCGG
>JAYVSS010000402.1:0-3674 GCA_043775075.1 Acidimicrobiia bacterium | reverse complement strand
GGTCAGTGGTGACCATGTCGGACCCGTGGAGGGCGGCGGCCAATCCACCAATCATCACGTAGTCGACGATGTGCTCCGCCAGCACCGCAAGAATTCGCTCGGGGCGGAAATCAGCCACGAGATGCGTTCATGGCCGCTCGTCCGGCAAGGACAAATCGACCGGAATTGACGATCTTGGTCCACCGCTCGTCGGTTGAGAGATCGAGGTTTCGTCGAAGCGTCGCCAACTCGGAACGATCTGGGTCGTCGAGTCCGACGTTCAGCTCGAGTTCACAGGCCTCGACGATGCCCCTTACGCGATCCCACGATGGGTCGTTCTCTCCACGCTCAAGTCGCGCAATCGCCGACTGGGTGGTGCCAAGTCGGCGCGCCACCTCGACCTGGGTCAGTCCGGCTCGTTTACGGGCTTCGACGATCACATCCTGGGCACGCATACCCAAAACATAGCGTATTCGTACTATTTGTTCGAAGGGTGTCCATCACCAGGCTCGCCGTTGAAACCAACCCGTCGTTGGCTCCCTCTCTCCAGCGCGAAGCCGGCCCGCTCGCTCCCCGTGATGGTTCTCACTGGCAAGATGAGCAATGCTCCCCGCTGAAGATGGTCAGCAGAAATCACTGACCCGGCGGAGCTGAATCCAAGCGTACCGGCGGGGTGCCGAAGTATGTCTTGGCGTGGGCCAAGAGTTGCGGATCGGTTGGATGGTCCAGAGTCTCGATACCGACTATGCGCCCGGCTAGATCAGGATGGCGATCTCGGACATATGTCATGAACGCCGTCTTGGCATTGCCCGGACCAGTAACTAGGACCTCTTGCATGTCGGCCAATGCAGCCACGATTCCGTCAAAGAAATCGTGGTCATCGGGCGCTTTTCCCGACCGAATATCGTTGTGGTGGATACGACGTTCGGGACTCTCGCTGTGGACCTCGATCAGTTCGTCTTTACCGAACGAGAATCCGATGACCTTCGCTTCCCGATGATCGAGCCAAACAATCGCGTGTACCTCTGGCATCACGCTCAGCCAGCCTTTCGTGCACCTTTGGCCGACGCCCGCGAGGCGGCCGTTTCGGTGGCAGCACCCGTGGTGGAAAGTCGCCCCGACGACGATTCAAGATGGGCACGAACGAACCAGTGGTACTGCTCCAGTTCAGCGGTTTGCTGCACCAACATGTCTTGGCTCACGAGGTCGAGTTCCTCCATGTCATCCATCGCCACTCGGTGGTCGCCAATGACTCCGTTGTACACGACATCAAGCGCGCCGAGGTGCTCGGCCACGGTCGCTCGCAGCAGCGAATAGTCGTCCCACTCACGCGACGCAACAAGGTTTCCTGAGAGACCATTCGGAGCTGACCCGAGGGTGGCAATGCGCTCGGCTGTTTTATCGACCATGGCTGCGACCCCATCTACCTGCGGGTCAAGCATCATATGTACGCCTATGAATGCCGGACCGACCACGTTCCAGTGGATGTGTTTCAGGGTGAGCTTCAGATCAATCAACGCAACCAGCCGCTCCTGGAGGATCTCAGCGGCTCGTTGTCCGTGCTTGGCCGAGATGCCGGGAACTGTGAACTTCGCCGCAGGCGAAGCCGTTGCCTTTTTCGGTTTGGCTGGTGAGGGGGTTCTGGTGGACATGATCGTCTCCGTATGCAGGTAGTTGTGCTGGTCGTGGTGCTGTTGGTGGCGCAAGTAGTAGCGACTCTTCTTACCCCTTCGTCAATTGATCCAAACTAAATTCTGTTTCGACTTTCACCGCGCCGGGTACCGGATACCTATGAACGTCCCCGAAGAGCGGCCGACCGAGCGAATGGCTGAGTCGGACCTTCACACGGCAATCGAAAACGAAGACGTGGCGGAAACAATCGCCAGCGAAAATTCTTCGGAAGAACACCTAGATGGTGAAGATGCGCGTCGGCGGCTGCGCCAGTTGTTCACCCGAACCAAGATCATCTTCGTCACCACGGTGGGACCGGATTCGTTGATCCGGAGTAGGCCGATCACCCTGCTTGAGCTTGACGATGATGCTCGACTGTGGGCGTTCGTCGATTCGCGAGTGGCCTGGGTTCGTGAGCTTCAGAACAACCCCGGTCAGGTGAATGCCACCGCGACGGACGAAGCAACATCGACGATGATCTCCATCGCTGGGTCGGCCACCATCGTTCGAGACGGGGTCCGAGCCGAGCGACTTTGGAACTCGGCCGCTTCGGCGTTCTTCAACGGACCAAGCGACCTGTCGTTGCGCCTGCTGTGCATCGACAGCCAGATCGTTGAATATTGGGACCGTCCCGGCGGCCCGCTTCGACACCTGCTCGCCAGCGCAAAGGCGGCGATCACCGGCGAGCGTCTTACCGTGCATGGAGACAAGGGAACCCTCGAAATCGGATCGCCCAGGGCGTAGCGGCGATGTTCACGGCATATCCCGCGGAACCAGTGTGGAACCACGAAACCTCGGTCGCCCACGAAGCCCAGACCGTTACGCTTGAGCGCGAGCGGATCGCCCGTGACCTCCATGACACCGCCATCCAGGAACTCTTTGCCGCCGGACTTCTCCTGCAGTCCGCGGCGGTAGGCGCTCCCTCGGAGATCCGTGGTCGGTTGGCGGACGTGGTTGATCAACTCGACGGAGTTATCCGTGATATTCGCATGACTATATTCGGGCTCACGGACCGTCGGCACGGCGCCGGTCTGACCGCGCAGGCCGGGGCGGTGGTGGCCGAGGCGGCGCGAATGCTGGGGTTTGTTCCCTCATTTGATTCCCGCGGCGCGGTCGATTCACACACGTCTTCGACCACTGTCGATCAACTGGTGCCCACCCTGCGCGAAGCGCTGTCAAATGTTGCTCGCCACGCTCGCGCGTCCACGGTCACCATCACCCTTGAGCACACCGGCCCCTCCGTAGTCCTTTGCGTTACCGATAACGGGGTGGGCCTCGGAAACAGCAGAAGCTGTATCGGCGATGGAATGCACAACCTTCTTCACCGAGCAGAGCAACTCGGCGGATCGATGACGCTCGTTGCGAATACCTCAGGGGGGAGCATCTTCACGTGGAGCGTTCCGGCGTCACCAGACTGCGCCGAACGCCACGAACACATTTCGTTCGCGAGTTTGGCGACTCCAGTTTCCGGGTAGAAACCCATCATCGGAAGCAAGAGCAAAAGCAAGGGCCCTATAAATGCTTACATTATTGTGGATCGCCGGTCCCCGCAACTTGTCAATTTCCCGGCGGTAGAACCATCACTACTTCGCCTTGCACTGCCCTAATCGTCTTCGGAGTTACCGGGGACCTGGCCAAAAAGAAGACATTCCCGGCTTTGTACGAGTTAGCCGAGCGGGAGTGGTCGGGCATTCCGGTCATCGGCGTTGGTCGAAGCGACTGGACCGACGCGACGTTGCGGGAGGCTGCCGAAAGGTCGATTCGCGCCACTCAAGCTGGGCCAAGCGGCATCGACGAAGAGCGGCTCTCGGACCTCCTCGAACGGCTCAGCTATGTCCGGGGGGATTACAACAGTGCCCAACTTTACGACAGCCTCGCTCAGGCCCTCAGCGCACATACGACTGTGCTCGCATACCTTGCGGTTCCCCCCACAGTGTTCACTGATGTCGTATGTGGACTTATGAAAACTCAGTTGAAGCGCAGTGTTCGTTTGTTGATTGAGAAACCGTTTGGTACCGACCTCG
>JAYVSS010000401.1:0-4626 GCA_043775075.1 Acidimicrobiia bacterium | reverse complement strand
GATCCGCGCCTCCAGGCGGGCCAGTGATGCCCCGAGGCAGAAGTGATGCCCATGACCGAACGTGAGGTGCGGGTTCGGGTTACGGGTCAGGTCGACGTTGTCGGGCAACGCGAAAACCCGCTCATCACGGTTCGCCGCCAGGATCACGAGGAAGACGCTTTCGTCTTTACGCATGTCGTGATGGGCGAACACATGGTCGTCGGTGACCAGTCGCATCATTGCCTTGGCTGCGCCATCGGTCCGTAGGAGCTCTTCAACGGCGCGGTCCTCGATCGATGGTTCACTCCGTAGCCGATCGGCCTGCTCCGGGTTCTCCGTCAGAGTCAGCGCAGCAGCGCCCAAAAGCGTCGACGTCGTGTCGTGGCCGGCGAACAGGATCAGCGAGCAGGCTCCCAGCAACTCGACCGTCGACAGACCTTCATCCGTCCCTTCAAGGGCAATAAGCGCACTGAGCAAATCGTCGGCGGGTTCGGCCCGACGCGCCACCACCAGCGCGCCGATGTGTTCGTGGAACTCGGCGCCGGCGGCGCGTGCAATGTCTTCGTAGTCGGCTCGGCGGGTCGCCCCGAACACCACTGCGCCGAAGCGTGCCGACCACTCCTTCAGCCAATCCCACTGCACCGCTGGCACACCAAAGAGCCTGGCGATGACCGCGGCCGGAAGCGGATGGGCAAATCGTTCGACGATGTCGAAGGAATCGCGATCGCTCTCGATTCCGTCCAAAAGGCCCTCACAGATGGCCCGGATATCGGCTTCAAGTTGGCGAACCGCTCGAGGGGTGAACGTCCGCGTGAATGGACTACGCAGGCGAGTGTGCACCGGCGGTTCATGGAAGAGCATCCACCCATCGAGCAGCTCCACGGCCCGGGTGAGCGCGTCCTTCCGTGTCCCGGTGAGGCGATCCTTGAACGCGCCCATCCGCTCGGTCGTAAACATCGGGTTGCGGAACGCCGCTGACAGCTCCGGGTGCCCAGTGATGATCCAGGCCTGGTGGCGGTCGCTCCATGCCACCGGGTCGTTCCGCCGAATCCGACCGAAGTACCCGTGTGCATCGTGAAGCGCGGCGGGTGAGAGCAGGTCGATGTCCACGCCGAGGAGCTTTGCCGTCATCGAGCGGCCTCGCCAAACGCCGCCCTCCCCGAGGGCTCCTTCTTCCGCGCTCAACAACAACGACGGCAAAGGAACAGTCTTTTCGATGACAGTGCCAGCCCCCCAATCATTGGCCCCAACGAGCTGACCGACACGATGTCCGACGGCATCAATCGTTCATCGATTGCTACTCAGCAACGTTGTCTCATCCGAGGATCCGTATGCGCGCGTTGCGAACTGCCGGGTACGGATGCGGGTACCGATATGCGAACGAACAGCCGTAACCTCTTGACCCTGATGAGTACAACAGTGGAGGCAATCGACGACGACGACGTTGATCTTGTCTTCCTTTGGGTGGATGGTGGTTCGGAGGAGTGGGAGCGGCGTCGCCGGGCCGACTTTGCTCAATGGACATCCACCCATCCCGACGATCTTGCGTTGTTCGGAAACTCCGCCGGCCGTTACCGAGACAATGGCGAGCTTCGGTACAACCTCCGGGCGGTGGAAAAGTTCCTGACCAACGTGCGCCGCATTTTTGTCGTTACTGATCGACAACGACCTGAATGGCTCCTCGAGAGCGAACAGTTGATCATCGTTGACCATTCGGTGTTGGCCGTCGACGCCACCGGATCAATCTACGACTCGGGAAATATCGAGAGTTATCTCCATCGCATCCCCGGTCTTGCCGATCGTTTCATCTATCTGAACGACGATGTCTTTTTTGGGGCCCCGCTCGACGTGCGCACATGGTTTACACCGATGATGACCGTGTACCTCGAGTCCGCTTCGATTGTTTCGACGGATCGTCCTCAACCCGGACTTCCCGTTCCCGTAAACGCCGCAGCGCTGACAAACGAATGGATGAGCGCTCGCTACCCGGACTACGCCCACATCGCGGCCACGTTTTCCCATGCCCCCAGGCCGATGCGCAAGGGCCTCATGGGCGAGGTTGAGCGCGAGGTTCCCGAACTCTTTGCCCAAGCAAGGTCCACAACGTTTCGTTCGTGGCGGTCTCCCTCGCTGCTTACGGACTTCGTTCCTCGGTGGATGGTGCACCACGGCCATGCCCAACTCAAAGTTTTCGATTCGCTGTACATCAGCACCGGCGGTCCGGAGGCGGCCGACGAGTTGCTGACGCTCACCAGCCAGTTCGGCGCTCTGCCCTTCTTTTGCCTGAACGACACGTGCGATGAAGCAGAACCGCAAGATCCTCGCCTCGTTCGCGTGCGACAGACGCTGGAGCAAATACTCCCGCTTCCTTCGTCGTTCGAACGTTCGTGAAGGAAAACCCTTGGTGGTCCAACCTTCGAAGACTTCGAAACCCCTTTGCGAACATCGCATGTAACCGCCGGACCCATACGTCCTCACTTTGACAGAGACTGTTGTCATGACCCCAGACCTTGACGTTGAAGCCACTGTGGCTGTCCTTGATTTGATACTCCAAGCGGAACTCGCCGGAGTCGTTCGCTACACCCACTCGAGCTTGATGATCACCGGGCCGAACCGTATTCCGCTCGTTGCCTTCATGACGGCCCAGGCGACGGAGTCGCTCTTGCATGCCCAACAGGTGGGTGAGATCCTTACCGGTCTTGGAGGTCACCCGACACAAACCATCGGGACGATCGAGGAAACCCATCGCCACGGTATTCACGACATTTTGGAAGAAGCTTGGGGGCACGAGCAACGGGCCCTTGACTTGTATCGCAAACTTCTGAGCGTCGTCCATGATCGCAGCGTCTATCTTGAGGAATTAGCGCGAACGATGATCGGGACCGAGGAACTCCATGGGCTCGAACTGCGCAAGATGCTTAGAGATTTTTCCCCGTCTCTATAGTCGGCGCTGAGAATGGCCCGATGAGGGGAACTTTTCTTGTCCTCAGCCGGTCTACGGGTGTGTGCACGTCAAAGCATCCACTGTTCTCAGGCGATGCTCATTGGGCTGCCGACAACATGTACTTGTGAGGTTTGCCCCATGAGCCGAGACGCCGTTGTGTTATTTTTCGCCCTTCTTGCCCTATCCGCTCAGGTGATGGTCGTCGCTGGATTCGTTGCTGTTGTTGTTCTTCGGCGGTCAGCGGTGGTTGCAACAATCGGTCCCTTTGCGCTCGCTGCGGCGGCGGCGATCGCCGTGACTTCGACCCTGGGCAGCCTGTACCTGTCGGAGGTCGCCCACTTCACCCCGTGCAAACTTTGCTGGTACCAACGCATCGCCATGTATCCCCTGTCCGTGTTGCTCGTCATCGGGGCCGTCCGCGGCGATCGATCAGTCCGACGGTATGCGGCGCCACTCGCACTCATCGGGGCATTCATTTCTTCGTATCATGTGCTGCTGGAGCGGTTTCCTAACCTGGAAACGAGCGCATGCGATCCGAACAATCCATGCTCGCTGATCTGGGTAAAGAAGTTGGGATATCTGACTATTCCGACCATGGCACTCACCGGATTTGTTGGTATCTTGGCGTTACTGCTGGTGCACCGTTGGTCAGAAATGGCTGAGATGCGGGCGGGCCGTCGTTCTCTATCAACTGAGGTTTCCCATGTCTAGTCCAGTGCCAAACGCATCGCCTCGCGTGAGTCGTGCCGTCGTAGTTTCGATCATCGCCGCTAGTGCGGTCGTGGCTCTTGGCGTCGCCGCCGTGTTGCTGACCCGTTCGTCTGATTCGTCCGATGAGAAGGTCAGCGTGGGGAGCGCCGCCATCGAGATGGGCCGCATCGCAGTTGAAGGAAAGGCGTTGGCAGCCATGCCCGACGGAAGCGCCGTCGACCCTGCAATCGGTGCGGTTGCGCCGATCGTCAGGGGTCAGGGATTTGACGGAACGGTCAGCGAAGTCGTCCCGGGATCCGGCCCGATGCTGGTGATGTTCGTGGCCCATTGGTGCCCGCACTGCCAACGGGAGGTCCCGCTGTTGACCAAATGGCTGAAGAACCCAGACCTGGCTGGCGTCACGATGAAGGCGGTAGCTACCGGGACCAACCCGGATCTCCCGAATTATCCGCCGTCGGCCTGGCTCGCAGGCGAACGGTGGACCGTGCCCACCCTCGCCGACGACGCCGCCACGACGGCTGCGACGGCGTACGGACTCACGTCGTTTCCCTACTTTGTTGCCCTTGACGCCACTGGTCATGTGGTGAAGCGGTCGGCGGGCGAACTTACCGAGAGCCAATTCAACGAGCTCGCCACCCTGACAAAAGGCTGATTTCGATCCGCGCTTCTGCGTGGACTCCACCTAACTCGTTCAGCCCGACACCTTCGCTAGTTCGATAGAAGGCGGGACACCAGACATCCCTGAAAACCGCCATCGCTGCGGCGAGCCAGCCGAAGGTCGCACTGTCGAGTTAGCGACTCACTGTCACGAAAACGACGTCGTCAACGTGACAATGAGTCGTCAACTCGACACTGAGAATTGCTTGGTATGCAATCAGACGTTCCCGAACCGACGCTGATCGGCGAGCGGTGAGCGGTGAGCGGTGAGCGGTGAGCGGTGAGCGGTGAGCGGTGAGCGGTGAGCGGTGAGCGGGGGGCGGGGGTGAGCGGGG
>JAYVSS010000400.1:0-20510 GCA_043775075.1 Acidimicrobiia bacterium | reverse complement strand
GAGTTTGCCGCGAACGCCCGGCTTCGCAGGTTCTCGGGGAAGGTCACCCCGACGGCCGAGAGGGCGACGGCCACAACGAGTCCGCCGCCGATTCCCTGTACGGTTCGAGCGGCGATCAGCGTGGCCATCGTCGGCGCCAGGGTGCAGGCGATGCTGGCGACGAGGAATGTCACGAGCGTGAATCGGTACACCCGCTGGAGCCCGAGGCCATCAATGAGCGGTCCGGACGCCAGTGCGGCAATCGTGAGGGTCAGCGTGAAGGCGGTGAACACCCACGGCAGCAGACGAACGTGGCCGAGGTCGCCGGCGATGGTGCTCTGCACCGCAGTAACGCCAAGCCCATCGAACGCTGCAAGCGAGATGGCGGTCAGCGTGGAAATGGTGATCGAGCGGTACTCCGGCGAAAGGACCGAATTCGAGGCACTCTGTGCGCTTATGGTTTCCGTAGGTGCGCGTAGTTCATCAACGCTCACCGCGATGTCCCGCCTACTTCGCGTTCCAGCACGAGGGCTAAGCCATCCTCATTATTCGAGGCCGTCACCTCGTCTGCCGCTCTCTTGGCCGCAGGATGGGCGTTGCCCATGGCCACGCCGTGACCGGCCCACGTCAACATGTCGATGTCATTGGGCATATCGCCGAAGGCAATCACGTCCTCGGCCGTTGCCCCGTTGCGATCGGCAATGCGTTGTAGGGCTGCTGCTTTGGTCACGCCGAACGGCATTAGCTCGATCAGTGTTCTCGGTCCAAGATCGTCGCCCATAGAACCAAAGGTGACTGTTGCGTTATCGCCTATTCGGACAATGAGTTCGTCGAGAAGCTCGGCGTTCATATCCGGATGTCGAAACATGATTTTTGTGAATACGCCGTCGAGGAGTTCGGCCAAGGGGGCGATCTTCGCCGCCCGCTGAGGGAACACACTCACGTAGGTCGGAGTATGACCGAAGCCTCCGGGACCATCGACGGCGAACATTGCGTCAGGGAGTAGATCGATCACGGCATCGGTGGCCGAAGCGGCCGATGCCTTGGAGTGAAGCCGAACATCGATAATGCGTTCGTCGTGCAGGTCAATCACCAGCGCACCGTTCGAGCAAACCGCCAGTCCCCGGTGTCCCGTCATTTCGGCGATCATCGGCACCCACCTGGGCGGTCGGCCGGTGGCGAGAATAAAGGTGGCTCCGGTCTGGACGGCCGCGTCGATCGCCCGCACTGTCCGGGTCGAAATGGTTTCGTCGGAACGGAGAAGGGTGCCGTCGATATCGGAGGCAACAACCCGGAAACGCACGGGCCAACGGTAGACGCTCCGGCGTTCCGGTCAGGTAGACGCAGGTTCCGGAAGCACGGCGGGCGGCACGAACTCCCGAAACGCTGACAGCGCCCGCGGCCCGTACACCGTTGCCGGGCCACCGTTCAAGACGATGGCCACGCCGATCGCTTCGGCCACTTCAGCCTCCGATGCCCCGGTCCGCGCGGCACCGCGGGCGTGGGCAGCTATGCAGCCGTCGCATTGCTTGGAGACAGCGATCGCCAGCGCGATGAGCTCCTTCGTTCTCGCTGTGAGGGCGCCATCTCTCATGGCCGCGGCGCTCAACTCGGCGAACCCCTTGAGGACGTCGGGGATGGCTTCCCGCAGGGCTCGTGCGGGGGCGCGGAGGTCATCTTGAGTCTGGCGGGCGGAATCCATACGTTGAGTCTCACGTAGTCGAGCGCGACCGAAGTTGGGTGCGGCGATCCGTAGGATGATCAGCTAAGAGGAATGGCGTTTCGACCAGCGAATCGCTTGCTAGGAGAGGCCCCGCTATGGATTTCGAGCTGTCCGACGAGCATCAGATGTTTCAGAAGACGATGCGGGACTTCGTTGACCGTGAGATCCGCCCGGTGGCGCGGGACTGGGAGCACGAGGGTCGCTACCCCACCGAGATCGTCGAGAAGATGAAACAGCTCGGTCTGTTCGGCATCACGATCCCCGGCGAGTACGGGGGGATGAATGCCGATCTCGTCACGATGGCGATTGTGTTCGAGGAAATTTCCAAGGGATGGATGGGCATCGCCGGGATCCTTGGGAGCCACTCGCTGGCCTGCAAAATGATCGTGAACCACGGCACCGAAGAACAGAAGCTGCGGTGGCTGCCGGAACTGGCGACCGGCGTGCGTCGGACCTGCATTGCGTTGACCGAACCCAACGCCGGAACCGACCTACAGAACATTCGCACTTCGGCGAAGAAGGTGGACGGTGGATACATCCTGAATGGCACCAAGATGTGGATCACCAACGCCCGTTATGCGAACCCGATGCCGGTGCTGTGCAAGACCGATACCACCACCACGCCCCCGCACAAGGGCATGAGCATGCTCATGGTCGAGCAGGGCTCGCCGGGGATGACGGTCACCAAGGACATCGGCAAGCTGGGATACAAGGGCACCGAAAGTTGCGAGGTGGTCTTCGAGGATTGCTTCATACCGGACGGGTGCTTGCTTGGTGGATACGAGGGGCGCGGCATGCAGATGGCGCTCGGCGCGCTAGAGGTCGGGCGGGTCAATATCGCTGCTCGTTCGGTCGGCATTGCTCAGGCGGCGCTCGATCAGGCGTTGCGATACACAAAGGATCGCGAGGCGTTCGGTCAGTCGATCAACAACTTCCAAGCCGTGCAGATGAAGCTCGGCGATATGGCCACCCAGGTCCAGGCGGCGCGTCTACTCACGTGGTGGGCCGCGTGGCGGGCGGACAAAGGTATGCGCGCAGATATGGAGTCTGGTATGGCGAAACTGTTCGCCTCGGAAGTGGCGATCACCTGCTCGCTCGACTCAATGCGACTGCACGGCGGGTACGGGTATTCCACGGAGTTCGAAGTGGAGCGCCTGTATCGCGACGCCCCGCTGATGGCGATCGGCGAAGGGATGAACGACATACTCAAGACCGTCATCGCCAAGACCCTCATCGCCGAACTCCACTGATTTCTGCGTCTGGTGGCTGCGTCGTCCGTTGAGCGATGCCGCCACCCCACACGCCGTGGGGTCACACGCAGGTTTTGACTTGCGTGGCCTTGGCGGTTAGCGATGGCGTATGCCTTTCGCCCCGTGCAATGGAATTGAGCTGTGCTTCGAGACGTTCGGTGACCCGTCTGACCCGGCCCTGCTCTTGGTGATGGGCCTCGGGGCGCAGATGACCTCGTGGCCGCGATTGTGCATCGATGCCTTGGTTGCGGCCAAACGGTTGGTGATCCGATTCGATAATCGCGACGCTGGACTATCGACCAAGTTTGACGGCGTACGTGTCGATCTGGCCGCGTTGGCCTCGGCTGCCGCTGGCAACCGCGAGATGCCGCCGGTTCCTTACACCCTGTCAGATATGGCGGACGATGGGTTTGGGCTCCTTGATCACCTCGGTATCGAACGTGCGCATATTATCGGGGCGTCTCTTGGCGGAATGATTGTTCAGACGATGGCCACCAAGCACCCGGAGCGGGTGCTGTCGTTGACCTCGATCATGTCCACCACCGGCGAGCCCGAGTTTTACCAGTCTGATCCTGAGGTTCGGGCCGCTCTGCTCACGCCCCGCCCGACCGAGCGAGCGGCGTACATCGAGGCCACGGTTGCTTACTCGAAAACAATCTCCAGCCGTCGGTACTTCGACGCCTTGCTGGTGGCTGAACGAACCGCCTCGGCCTATGACCGTTCGTTCTACCCGGTCGGAATGCTCCGACAGACAGCAGCGATTCGGGTTTCGGGTTCTCGAGACGAAAAGCTACGTAGACTTACCATTCCCACACTCGTGATTCACGGGCTCGATGACACGTTGATTCTCCCGATCGGCGGGGAGCACACCGCCGCAGTCGTCCCCGGCGCTCACCTTCTGCTCGTTTCCGACATGGGCCACGACCTGCCGGTACCGCTACAGCCGCTGCTCATGCATACGATCATCGGCCATACGCAATGACTATTTTCATCCGCTGCTGGCACCCCACCGGAGCACTCCAGATTTGCTGGTTGGTGCCGATGGACACCTTGGTAGCACCACCGGTGATCCGTTGATCGCCACCGTCCATTCGGGCTGCGGATGAACTCCGATCGGAGCGCCCACGAGCGTCGAGCCGAACACGCCGCGGCGATAGGCCAGCAAGACGTCCGAGCCATCTTGGCGAATCGTCGGGGTTGATCGCCAGAACTTTCCCGTGATGTGCGACCGGAGCGATGGTCCTCGGTACCCGGCAGTTCGCCAAGGCGGGCGAGTAGCACCGTCAATCGAGGGCGCGCGGCGACAAGCGAGTGGACCGCTGCGTCAAACGGCCGAGCGGGCATTCCGATGGATCAGACGTTGAGGCCGGTGACTTCTCCGAGCACGCTGTCGCCGTCGTTATGCGAATGGGTAAAGCCCAGCTCGCGTTCGCGCCGAACGGTATCCATTGACCGTAGGGCAATAATGTAAGCGCGCCGCCAATTATCGGTCGAGGTGTTCCCGCCTGAACCGTGGAGCACTCCTTCGCTGTGCACGGTGATGTCGCCTCGCTTGATGGACACCGGGACGGTTGATTCGCCCGGGAGAAGGTCGGTGATGAGCGTGTGGCTCTTCGAGCGGTCTTCATGCAGGGGGCGATGCGGCCGAACGGGTTGATGATTACTGCCCGGAAGAAACTGCATGCAGCCGTTCTCCAACGAGGTGTCGTCGACGGCTAGCCAACACGTCGCCGTTCGTCGATCATCGGTATCAATCCAATACGCCTGGTCCTGGTGCCATCCGAACACCGCATCGGCCCGCCCTGGATGCTTGGCCAAGAACTGGTCGAAGTCGATGGCCATTCCTTCACCGCACAGTTGCTCAGCGATGGAGTGAGCTCGTTGCTCATAGACGCTTCCCTGGAGCGACGGGAGATACTTGCGAGGAAGCATCACGTTCACGATGGCGTACGAGGACGGATCGGTCCCGTGCTCGCCGGTGGTCATGTCGTTGAAGTCCTTTCCTTCTACTTCGATCTCTCGGCGAAGGAAGCGGTCGTAGATCGCGTCAACCTCGGCGATCTCTGCGTCGTCAAGGACACCGCGAAGATGAACATAGCCATCCCGACGAAACGCCTCCCGCTCGGCATCCGTCACGATGTACCGACCTGCCTGCCGACGATCGCTGTGATCCGTTTCCATGGTCTCGATCGTACGCGTGGTCCGAGGCAGCGACGACCGACGTCTCCGCTGACTGTCAGCTGTTCGAGTGAATCGGATCCATCTCGAGCGCATGGCCGAGTGCGTTCGCCAAAATAACTGCGGCGATTCTCTCATCGAGCGATACGGCAATCGTCGGGTCGGACTCGACCACCAGACGACCGAAGGCCACCCCGCCGGAGACGACGGCGATCTCACGGCGAACAGCGTCATTGACCATGGTCGCGTCGTCGCCCTGGGCGATCATTTGCTTGACCCGGTGTATCCGTCGGACGGACGAATTTCCGGACCTGGCATCAGCCGTTGCTCGCTGTGCTCGTGCGGCCAAAAGACCAGCGACACCGCCCACGAGGAGCAGTGCAATTGCGGTCTGGGTGTCTTCACGACTCGTCATCGCCGACGAGCCATACGGACGGGTAAAAAAGAAGTCGAAGCTCAGTGTGGCGACAAGTGCCGGGTCCTTGAGGCGAGACCGTGAAGGAAGGGTGAAGTCGTGGCCACAAGCCATTAAGGAGGCCTTAAGGCCCTAGTTCCTGGCTGCTGAACTCCGTAAACCATGCGCTATGGCTGATGTTCTGATCCTTGCCCTTGCCGCACTGCTGTTCGCAGTCTGCCTTCTCTATGTCAGATGGTGCGATGCCATCATCGGTCCAGACGCCGATCTCGAAGCCGCGGCTGAGGCGACGGTATGAACTCGGAATCAGTCGCCGTGGTCCTCGCCTCTGCCACCGATAACTGGATTGGTTTAGCCATCGCCGTGGCCGTTGTGATCTATCTCGTCATCGTCCTGCTGTTCCCGGAGAAGTTCTGATGAGCTGGCAGGGATTCATTCAGTCCGTTTTCATGCTGCTCCTTCTGCGCGTCACCGTGGGTCCAATGGGCCGCTACCTTGCGTCGGTATACGAGACATCAGCGCAACGTCGTGAGAACCCGTCGAAAGCGGACCGCATTTTCGGACGTTTCGAGCGGCCTCTGTACCGAGTGTGCGGCATCGACGAAACACGCGAACAGCGATGGAACGTATATGTAACCGCGCTTATCGCTTTCAGCATGGCTTCGTTCGTTGCTGTATACGGACTGCAACGACTTCAGGGATCGCTGCCGTTCAATCCCACCGGCCGTGCTGGCGTGTCTCCGTGGGGTTCGTTCAACGTGGCGATCAGTTTCGTGACCAACACGAACTGGCAGTGGTACGGCGGTGAGTCCACCATGAGCCACCTCACCCAAATGGTCGGTCTCAGCGTGCAGAACTTCGTGTCGGCGGCGGCGGGGATGGCCGCCGCCGTGGCCCTCATCAGGGGGATCAGTCGAAGCGGTACTCGCATGCTCGGGAACTTCTGGGTGGACCTGGTTCGAACGACGGTGCGCGTTCTCCTTCCGCTTTCGTTTGTGCTGGCGGTAGCGCTGGGCGCAACCGGGGTGATCCAGAACTTTCGTGGCTCCACCACGGTGACCACCGTTGAGCAGATTGCTGCGGCAAAGCCGGCGGTGCAGCAGATTCCCGGTGGGCCCGTGGCGTCGCAGGTGGCCATCAAGCAGATCGGGTCCAATGGAGGCGGGTTCTTCAACACCAACAGCGCCCATCCGTTTGAGAATCCGAACGGTGTCTCCAACCTGATTTCCATCTGGGCCATTCTCATCCTCCCGTTGTCGATGGTGGTCGCCTTCGGCCGCCTCGTCCGCGACAAACGACAAGCGCGCGTAGTACTACTGGTGATGGTCGGCCTCCTCGTAACCTTTTCCCTCTTCACCATGCTGACCGAGCAGAACGGGAACCCAGCGCTGACAAGGCTCGGGGTGAATCAGTCCCTTTCGACGACCCAGATCGGTGGGAACCTCGAAGGCAAGGAGGTGCGCTTCGGCTCCGCCAGCTGCGGAATGTGGGCGGGGGCAACCACAGGAACCTCGAACGGGAGCGTGAACTGTATGCACGACAGCTTCACGCCACTCGGTGGGCTCTCGCCGATGGTGCACATGATGCTCGGAGAAATCTCGCCTGGAGGCGTGGGCGTTGGGCTGATGGGCTTGCTCGTCTACGCCCTCCTCGCGGTGTTTATCGCCGGGCTCATGGTGGGTCGAACACCGGAGTATCTCGGCAAGAAGATTCAAGCGGCGGAAATGAAACTCGTGACGTTGTACATACTCTCGGTCCCCCTGGTCCTTCTCGGGTTCTCGGCGGCGTCAGTGCTCATAAAGAGCGCGCATACGTTTCAAGCCGGCACTCATGGCTTCTCCGAGGTTCTCTATAACTACGCCTCAACGAGCAATAACAACGGATCGGCATTTGCCTTCATGGGAACGGGCACGCAGTGGTATACCACCACGATGGGGGTGGCCATGGTCGTCGGCCGTTTCCTGCTCATCATCCCTGCGCTCGCTATCGGCGCATCGCTAGCGGGAAAACCGAAGGTGCCGGAGACATCGGGCACGTTGCCCACGCACACGCCCCTGTTCGCTGGATTGCTCGTTGGCGTGATCGTCATCGTTGCCGGGCTGACCTTCTTTCCGGCGCTGGCCCTTGGGCCGATCCTCGAACACCTCTCGCTCTGAAACGGTCCGCGTCATGACAACTCTCACTCAGACAATCACCAGCCGGCATTCAACCCGCGCCATCTTCGAAGGACCGATTGTTCGACGCGCCACGATCGACGCGTTGCGCAAGCTTGATCCCCGTTCGATGGTCCGCAGTCCCGTTATGTTCGTCGTCGAGATTGGTTCGGTGCTGTGCACGGGCCTTTTCCTTCGTGATCTGAGTTCGTCCTCCCACGAGGAGAATTTGTTTGCCGGACTGGTGGCCGGTTGGCTGTGGTTCACCGTGCTGTTCGCCAACTTTGCCGAAGCGATGGCCGAAGGCCGAGGCAAGGCTCAGGCGGCGTCACTGCGAAAAACGCGCGCCGACACCACGGCCCGATTCCGCAATACGGACGGAACGGTGGTTGAGAAATCGTCGGCCGCGCTGCGCATCGGTGACCTCTGCTTAGTCGGCCCGGGAGAAATAATTCCGGGTGACGGCGAGGTAGTCGAAGGCATCGCCACGGTGGACGAATCGGCTATAACCGGAGAATCTGCCCCGGTGATTCGCGAGTCCGGGGGTGATCGGTCGGCCGTCACTGGAGGGACGCGAGTCTTGTCCGATGGCATCGTCGTGCGGATCACCGCGAATCCGGGAGAGACGTTCCTCGATCGAATGATCGCCCTCGTTGAGGGGTCGGCTCGACAGAAGACGCCGAACGAAATTGCTCTCTCAATTTTGCTGGCCGGCCTCACCATCATCTTCTTGCTAGCGGTCGTGACGCTGCAACCATTTGCCATCTACGCCAACGCTGAGCAATCGATCATCGTCCTCATCGCGTTGTTGGTCTGCCTCATCCCCACCACCATCGGCGGCCTCCTCTCATCGATCGGCATTGCCGGTATGGATCGTTTGGTCCAACGAAACGTGTTGGCGATGTCCGGTCGAGCGGTCGAGGCGGCCGGCGACGTGACCACGCTGCTGCTCGACAAAACCGGCACCATCACCTTCGGCTCACGCCAGGCGGCAGAGTTCATCGCGACCACCGGAGTTTCGGAGGTGGCGCTGGCGGAGGCGGCGCTCACATCATCGTTGGCCGACGAAACACCGGAGGGCCGATCGATCGTTGAGCTCGCAGTCAACCGATACGCGTTGACGGTTGTCGACGAACCAAACGCTGTCCTGGTTCCGTTTACTGCGCAAACCCGTATGTCAGGAATGGACCTTCCGAACGGCCGCCAGACGCGTAAGGGTGCGGCGGATTCGGTGAAGAGGTTTGTGGTGGAACAGGGGGGTACCGTTCCCCTTGACCTTGGTCCGATCGTGGAAAGCGTGGCGCGAGATGGTGCCACACCACTCGTCGTTGTCGATCGCGCCACGGAGTCGGCTCCGTGGATCGTTCTTGGTGTGATCCGCTTGAAGGACACGGTGAAGCCCGGGATGACCGAGCGCTTCGACGAACTGCGCAAGATGGGGATCAGAACGGTGATGATCACCGGGGACAATCCATTGACTGCTGCGGCCATAGCCGAGGAAGCCGGTGTCGACGACTTTCTGGCGGAAGCCACCCCCGAAGACAAAATGGCGTTGATCAAACGGGAGCAGGCGGGCGGAAACCTCGTGGCGATGACCGGCGACGGAACCAACGATGCGCCGGCGCTCGCTCAAGCCGACGTTGGCGTGGCCATGAACACTGGGACGCAAGCCGCGAAGGAGGCGGGGAACATGGTGGACCTCGATTCCAACCCCACAAAGCTCATCGAGATCGTGGAGGTCGGTAAGCAGCTCCTCATGACTCGTGGGGCTCTCACCACCTTTTCTATCTCGAACGATGTGGCGAAATATTTCGCCATTATTCCCGCCATGTTTGCTACCCAAATTCCTGCTCTCGACCGATTGAACGTCATGCGTTTGGGCAGTCCACGCTCGGCGATTGTCGCTGCCGTCATTTTCAACGCCCTCATCATCGTGGCGTTGGTGCCACTTGCGCTTCGGGGCGTGAAATTCCGTGCGGACGCCGCGGCCAACATCCTTCGACGCAACCTCGTGGTTTACGGGCTCGGCGGCGTCGTCCTTCCGTTCGTCGCCATCAAAGCCATTGACATGCTCATCACCTCTCTTGGAGTCAAATAATATGCGCGCATTCCTTCGTCAGTTACGGCCAGCGTTCGTTGTGCTTGCGGCCATGACCGTGCTGTGTGGTTTCGTCTATCCGATGGCGGTGACGGCGGTAACGCAGGTTGCCTTTCACGACAAAGCGAACGGATCCCTGGCGAAACACAACGGAAAGCCGGTCGGGTCAAGGCTCCTCGGCCAATCTTTCGTTGGGTCGCAGTGGTTTCATCCGCGTCCGTCGGCCGCTGGCTCGGGATACGACGCCATGGCCAGTTCGGGGTCGAACCTCGGTCCGCTCAGTCCGGAATTCCTTAAGGCCATAGCAAAGCGAGTGGCGACGTATCGATCGGAAAACGGCTTGGCCGCGGATGCCAGCGTTCCGGTGGATGCCGTGACGGCTTCGGGCTCGGGACTCGATCCACAGATCTCGGTGGCCAACGCCCGGCTCCAAGTACGGCGAATCGCCGCCGCCCGCAAGATCGACGAGAGCGTCGTCATGAGGGCGATTAATAGCGCGACCGCGGCCCCAGCGTTTGGCTTCCTGGGCGATGGTGGGGTCAATGTTTTGTTGGCCAACCTGGCGCTCGATGAAGGATGACGCCGTGATTGGTGAGCGCGGTTGATGGGAGGATGACATCGTGACGAGGGCAACGTTTCGGATCTACCTCGGGGCGGCACCGGGCGTGGGGAAGACCCACGCGATGCTGAACGAAGGGTGGCGGCGATGCGAACGTGGGGCCGACGTGGTCATTGGCATCGTCGAAACGCACGGACGGGCGAACACCGCCGAACAAATACGCAATCTCGAAATGGTGGCAAAGCGGGGCGTGGCGTACCGCGGCGCCACGCTCGAAGAAATGGATATCGACGCCATTCTCGCCCGCAGACCTGAACTGTGTCTCGTCGACGAACTTGCTCATACCAACGTTCCCGGCAGCCGGAACGAGAAGCGCTGGCAGGACGTCATCGAACTGCTTGATGCGGGCATCGAAGTTATCTCCACCGTCAACGTGCAGCACCTGGAGTCATTGAACGATGTGGTCGAACGCATCACCGGTGTGGTCCAGCGAGAGACCGTTCCGGATTCTATTGTCCGCGGTGCCGACCAGATCGAGCTCGTGGACATGTCGCCTGAAGCGCTGCGGCGGCGGATGGCCCACGGCAACGTCTATCCGGCCGAACGCATCGACACCGCGCTTGGCAACTACTTCCGCCCCGGCAATCTCGGTGCCCTCCGGGAGTTGGCGCTTATGTGGGTGGCTGACCGAGTGGAGGAATCGCTCCAGAGCTACCTCGAAGCGCACAGCATTGCCGACGCATGGGAAACCCGAGAGCGAATAGTCGTTGCTATCTCCGGCGCCCAATCGTCTGATGGGCTTATTCGACGGGGCGCACGGATCGCCACCCGAACACGCGGTGATTTATTAGGTGTGCATATCAGCCGGTCGGATGGGCTCTCCACTCGTGGCACCACGGAAGCGCTTGAGCCTCGGCGGCGTCTGCTTGAAGAACTCGGGGGAAAATATCAAGAGATTGTGTCCGACGAACCCTCCACCGCGCTCGTTGAGTTTGCCGAATCGGTTCGGGCCACGCAGCTTGTGGTCGGTGCGAGCGCCCAGCAACGTCTTCGTGCACGCCAGCGCAATTCGTTTGTCCAGCGCGTCATCGCTCGCGCCGGCACGATCGACGTTCACGTCATCGGCATGACGCCGGGCGACGATCCCGGCGAACGTTCTGCGCCGTCACATGGCCTGCACCTGTTGCGTGAGAGGAGCGTACGATCGGTGAACCAACGACGTCGGCGAACGGCATGGGCTCTCTCGGCGGTCGGCCTGCCCATCCTCACGCTGGTTCTCACTTCGGTTAGGTCCAGCGTCGGCCTGCCGACCGTGCTGCTGGCCTTTCTCACGCTCGTGCTCGCCGTTGCTGCTGTTGGCGGGCGGCGCGTGAGCCTTTTCACGGCGGTGGCGGCGGCATTGATCGAGAACTGGTTCTTCGTGGCCCCGCTCCACACATTCTCGGTGAACCATGTGGAGGATGTTGTCGCCATTGTCATGTTTCTTCTCGTGGCGGGAACTGTTGGCACGCTGGTGGAGCACGCCGCCCAACGCGCAGACGAAGCGCTTCGAGCCAGGATGGAAGCCGAGGCGTTCGCTCGAACGAGCGCGACGCTTGCGAGTGATCCCAATCCCATTCCCGAGTTGGTCGAGTATGTTCAGACGACGTTCGGGTTTGCCAGCGTCGCTGTTTTGTCGGGTGGTCCCGGCGATGGCGATTGGCAGGTCGTCGCAGTGTCTGGGCACCCGGTGCCGGTGAAGCCTGCCGATGGGATCTCGTTTGCATTGCTATCGAGCGAGTCCACCCCCGATCACGTGCTCGTGTTGACCGGCCGTACGCTTACCGACGATGACCGTCGGGTGATGGCCGTTTTCACCACCCAGTTTGCTGTCGGATTGGAGAGCGCTCGGCTCGGGCGCGATGCCGAACATTCAGCAGTCATGACCGAAGTCGATGCCACGCGAACAGCTCTGCTGCAAGCGGTTTCCCATGACTTACGGAGTCCATTGGCGGCGATCAAGACCTACGTCACCGGGCTTCGGGCCGATGATGTGACCTGGTCTCCTGAGCAAGTGGCAGAGGGTCTGGCGGCCATAGACGAGGAAACCGACCGACTCAATCGGCTGGTCGGAAATTTGCTCGACGCGGGCCGCTTGCAAGCGGGGACGACGGCCATGCATTGTCGGCCAACCCATATCGCCGAGGTCGTCTCCAGTGCTCTCAACGGCCTGGGCGGATCGGTTGATGTCCGGCTGTCGGGACCTCTGCCGATGGTGATGGCCGATCCTGCGCTCCTTGAACGCAGTTTGGCGAACGTTGTGTCCAACGCCCTTCGGTATCAACCCAAGGGAGAGGCGGTGGTGGTGGACGGGGCATCAATGAAGAACTTCGTGTACATACGAGTTGTCGATCGCGGTCCAGGTATCGCGCCAGCTGACCGCCAGCGCGTGCTTGCTCCGTTTCAGCGGCTGGGTGATCGCCACACATCCGAAGGTGTGGGGCTTGGCCTCTCGATCGCCACCGGTTTCGTCACCGCCATGGGCGGCACCTTCTCTCTCGACGACACCCCGGGCGGTGGCCTCACCGTCACGGTCGGTATTCCCGCGGTTGGTGGCTCCCAGCATGCCGCCGCGACGCCACTCTCCACCGCGGGAAGCCTGTTGTGACGACGATCCTCATCGTGGACGACGAGCCGCAAATCCGCAAGGCCCTGCGGATCAATTTGGAGGCGCGAGACTTCGCCACGCTCGAAGCTGAGGACGGGCGCTCGGCCCTCCGCATGGTCGCTGATCGCTCCCCCGACCTCGTGCTCCTAGATCTAGGTCTTCCAGACATCGACGGGCTTGATGTGCTCAGCGGACTGCGCGGATGGACGCAGATTCCGGTGATCGTGGTGACGGTGCGTGAAGATGAACGCATGAAGGTTGCGGCGCTCGACCTCGGCGCCGATGACTACGTGACCAAGCCGTTTGGAATTAACGAACTCCTCGCTCGTATCCGTGCGGCATTGCGTCGAGCCGGCGACGTTGAGACCGTATCGCCAGTGATCGTCACCGATGCGTTCACCCTTGACCTCGCGGCCCGCACGGCTTCCACTTCTGCCGGGGCGGCGGTGCACCTGACGCGGATTGAATGGTCGATCGTCGATCACCTCGTGCGCCGACCGAATCGCCTTGTTACCCATCGCCAGCTGGTGAGCGCGGTATGGGGACCAGCATATGAACCGGATGCCAATTTAATCCGTGTGCATATGGCTCATGTGCGGGCAAAGCTTGAGGCCGACCCATCTCGGCCTCTTCATTTCATTACTGAGACGGGGATGGGTCACCGCTACGAACCATCGTCCGGAGCGGTGTAAGCCCTTGTGCGTTGGCCTATTGGCCGGGCGCCAGCGGACGGGTCCGCCGGGGTTGGCGGAGCGCGTGGAAAACTAGAGGAGTGACCGCCCGATACGCAAGCCGTCTTTTCACGATTACGCCCACTGCCACGGGCTACGAGACGCGAATGGCGCCTGGCGGCGACCAGAAGATAGGGCTGTACACGTTGCTCGTCGGCGTGTTTGGAGCAGTCATTGGACTCTTCTTCTCCGGCCTCGTCCGTATCGCCATCGTGGTGATCGGTGTTCTGCTCGTTTTGCTCGGAGTGGCCGCACTGATCCAGTCGGCGCGGTCAAAAGTACGCGCGCTTACCACGCTGGACAAAAACTCCCGAACGATTACCCAAGGGCCCACCATTCTGCCGATCACCGGGGTTACCGGCATCGGTTTGATCCCCATCAAGAGTTTTCTTGTCGTGGGCGTTCACCGCACCGAGGGGAAGCCGCTCTGGTTGAGTTCGGCGGCGAAGATGCCTCGTCAGAGTGAACTGGAAGCTGCGGTCGAGGCCATGGCCAACGTCATGTCGGTGCCGTACCTTCCGCTTCCCGAAGTTGCTGGCTGAGATCAGCTTGCTATGAGCAGGATCACTCGTCGTTGGCGGATGGCGGAGCCAACATGACGGCGAGCGAACTTTGCTCAGGATCGTCGGTCACCAGG
Source organism: Acidimicrobiia bacterium (assembly GCA_043775075.1). Lineage (GTDB taxonomy): Bacteria > Actinomycetota > Acidimicrobiia > Acidimicrobiales > JANYDT01 > JANLQX01. Next base: position 6,140 of record JAYVSS010000400.1, on the reverse strand, counting down.
ATAGTAAGTGTGCTGACCACTCCGGCATCGGCCACATCGGTCGCCGCCTGACGAAGGGCGGAAGCTCGCTCCGTAACAAGCGTGGCAACGGCGGAATCGACCGCAGCCTTGATAGAAACCTTGGCTTCGGTTTTGGCTTTTCGGACTCCACTGAGGGTTTCTGATGCCACGCTGAGGACGAGATCGTCTGCCCCCGTGCCAGCGCTCAGTTCCGCTGCCGTGGGCCACGCCTGGGCATGCACGGAGCCATCGCGCCACCACGACCACACCTCGTCGGTGACAAACGGGATGAAGGGCGAGAACAACCGCAGCATCACGTCCAGGGTGAGCTGCAGGGTGGCCTGTGCGGACTCGGTGACGGCGGTGGTGTACTTTTCACCGCCGTATGCCCGGCTCTTTGCCAGCTCCAGATAGTTGTCGCAGAACGACCAGAAGAATGCTTCGGTCCTCTCCAGCGCCCGGGCGTAGTCATAGCCATCGAATGCCGCGGTTGCCTCGCGGACCAGCGTGTTCAGCCGAGCAATAAGCGCGCAGTCAATCGGCGCGCTTATTTTCTCGGTCCCGACGGCGTTTTCGGTGCAACCCAAGCTGAAGCGTGAAGCGTTCAGAAGTTTCACGGCCAACTTGCGGCCGATCTTCATCTGCCCAGAATCGAAGGTGGTGTCCACGCCCGGACGGGCCGACGCCGCCCAATAGCGAACGGCATCGGACCCGAATTCCTCAAGGAGGTCAGTGGGCACGACCACGTTGCCCTGGCTCTTCGACATTTTCTTGCGGTCAGGATCGAGAATCCACCCGCTGATTGCTGCGTTCTTCCATGGAGCCACGCCGAACTCGGCGTGGGCCCGAACCACGGTGGAGAACAACCACGTGCGGATGATGTCGTGGGCCTGGGGACGAAGGTCCATTGGATACATTCGGGCCCACAGATCGCTGTCGACCGACCAGCGGCCAGCAATCTGAGGCGTGAGCGACGATGTGGCCCACGTATCCATGACATCGGGGTCGCCAATGAAGCCGCCGGGCTGACCGCGCTGCGCTTCCGTGTAACACGCGGGCACGTCGGACTGGGGGTCGATCGGCAGCGCATCTTGATCGGGAAACATCACCATTGAGTAGACGGTCTCGCCGTTGGCATCCACGCCATACCAAAGCGGAAAGGGCACCCCGAAGAACCGTTGACGCGAGACGCACCAGTCGCCATTGAGGCCCTTGACCCAATCGTCGTATCGGGACTTCATGTACGGAGGGTGCCACTGCATGTCCGTTGCTCGTTGGAGCAGCGCGTCTCGATCGGCCACTGTCCGCACGAACCACTGACGGCTGGTGACAATCTCCAGCGGCCGGTCGCCTTTTTCGAAGAACTTCACTTGATGGGTGATTGGCCGGGGATCGCCAATGAGTTCGCCACTCGAAAGGAGTTGAGCCACGACGATTTTTTGCGCCCGCTTCACGCCCTTGCCCACGATCTCGGCGTATGGTCCGTCGATGGCCACCCCTTCAGGCGGCGTGGCGAGCATACAGCCATCCCGGCCGATGGAAGCGCGCGTAGGAAGTTGCAACTCGCGCCACCAGATCACGTCCGTGAGATCGCCGAACGTGCAGATCATGGCGATACCGGAACCCTTTTCCGGATCGGCGAGCTCGTGGGCCAAGACGGGGACTTCCACGCCGTACAGCGGCGTGCGAACAGTGGTGCCGAACAGTGGCTGATACCGAGCGTCGTCGGGATGGGCCACGAGCGCCACGCATGCCGCGAGCAGTTCGGGCCGCGTGGTCTCGATGACCACATCTCCGGTGCCGTCGGTCCGGTGGAAAGCAATGGCGTGATAGGCGCCGGCCATCTCCCTGTCGACAAGTTCGGCCTGGGCCACGGCGGACCGGAAGTCCACATCCCAGAGCGTGGGCGCTTCGGTGGGATACGCCACGCCAGCTTCCACGTTACGAAGGAATGCGCGCTGACTAATCGCCTGCGCCTCTCTCCCGATGGTCGTGTACATCAGCGACCAATCCACGGAGAGACCAAGCCGACGCCACAGTGCCTCGAACACCTTCTCGTCCTCGGCCGTCAACATATGGCACAGCTCAACGAAGTTCTTACGGCTGATCGCCGGTCTATCCCGCTGATCTTTCGGCACGTTCCCCGCATACGGAGCGACGAATGACGCTTCGTACGGCACCGAAGGATCGCACGTGACGCCGTAGTAATTTTGCACCCGACGCTCTGTGGGCAGCCCGTTGTCGTCCCATCCCATGGGATAGAACACCTTCTTGCCGGTCATGCGTTGGTAGCGGGCGATGGTGTCCGTGTGGGTGTAGCTGAACACGTGCCCTACGTGCAACGAACCGCTCACCGTTGGTGGCGGGGTGTCGATGGCGTACACGTCAGCCCGATCGGCCGTGCGGTCGAAGGCATACACACCGGTTTCGGCCCATACTGCGCCGACCTTTGCCTCAAGTCCGTCGAGCGATGGTTTTTCGGGAACGCGGCGGGCCATAGGACGAGCAAGGTTACTGGCGCGGTCTGTGGAATTCCGCTGTTTTGTGGCGACCGCCAAATCCGGTCGTGCTGTTAAGAGCGGCGTCGTAACCTGGAGGCGTGATTTCCCTCCATGACACCGCCATAGGTCGGCCGGTCGAGCTCGTTTCGCGCGAGCCGGGAAAGTTTTCGTTCTACGCCTGCGGACCCACGGTCTATGACCTTCCCCACCTTGGTCATGGTCGCGCCATCCTTTCGTGGGACATCCTTAGACGGGCGCTGGAGTGGCTCGGGTTTGAAGTAACGCACGTCAGCAATATCACTGATATCGACGACAAGATCATCGAACGAGCAGCGGCGTCGAAGATGTCGGCCGAGAAGCTGGCGACGAAGTATGAGGCCGAGTGGTGGAACGCCGTCGATGCTCTCGGTGCTCTTCGGCCGCATCATCAACCGCGGGCCACGGAGTTCGTTCCTCGTATGGTCGAGTTAATCGGCGCGCTTATCGAAAAGGGCGCGGCCTACGACACCGCGAGCACGGTGTATTTCTCGCCGTCGTCGGTGGCGGACTACGGCCTGCTCGCCCGCCAGACGATCGAGTCCCTGCAAGCGGGTGCGCGGGTGGAGGCGGATCCCGCAAAGCGTCAGCCCGTCGACTTTGCGTTGTGGAAGAAGGCGAAGGGTCCCGACGATGTGCCTCAGTGGCAGTCACCGTGGGGCGCCGGTCGACCGGGCTGGCACACCGAGTGTGTCGTCATGAGCCTGGACATCCTCGGGGACAATTTCGACCTGCACGGTGGCGGTCTCGACCTGATGTTCCCGCACCACGAGAATGAGCGAGCCCAAGCCGTGGCATTGGGCCACCTGTTCTCCCATCATTGGGTGCACCACGGCTTCATCGAGTCCGGCGGGGAGAAGATGTCGAAGAGCCTCGGCAACTTCACGTCGCTCACGGAGATGCTCGGTCGTGTTGATCCGCGCGCTTACCGTCTACTGATCTTGCGCGGCCACTATCGCTCGCCGATCGAAGTCACCCCGGAGTTGATTTCCGATGCTGAAACCGCTTTGGCTCGGTTTGACGGATTGGCTCGCCGGGCCGAGTCGTCGCCATCGACCACCGTTGGTCTCGACGCCGCACTGGTCGCCCTCGACACCAGCGTGATCGCCCGATTCCGCGATCGTTTGGAAAAAGACCTCGACACACCCGGGGCATTGGCGATCGTGTTTGAGACCCTCAGGGTGGCCAACTCGGCCTTTGACAGCGAGGCTCCGGACGCCGACGAACTGGCCGCCACGGTGTTCGAAATGGCAGGGGCCCTCGGTCTGTTCCCGGCCCGCCTAGACGCAGCGATCCCCTTTGAGGTCGCCGATCTCGTGAAAATTCTCGACGAGGCCCGAGCCGCCAAGGACTGGGGCACCTCCGACGCCGCCCGCGCCCAACTTCAGTCCGCTGGCTGGATCGTCGAGCAAACGAAAACTGGATCGATCGTGCGTCGGGGCTAGGAGACTGCGTGACCAGCCGAAATCGTTGAGACTTCAACTACACGTGACGGTTGACACGTCACTTTTCTCTGTTATCGTCAGGTGCGAGGGGAATTCGTCCTCGGTCTTTCAGCAAGCGGTTTCGTAGGCTCAGATCGGCGGAGGGGTGGCCCTCACTCAACACCCAAGAGCCCACCCTGGGCTCCGCATTATTAAGGGGGCCGCCACGATGGCAGCCGGAACAGTCAAGTGGTTCAACGCAGAGAAGGGCTTCGGCTTCATCTCGCAGACCGACGGAGGGCAGGACGTATTCGTCCATCACTCCGCCATCCAGAAGCAGGGGTACCGTTCCCTTGCCGAAGGCGAGAAGGTGGAGTTCGAAGTGCAGCAGGGCCCGAAGGGTCTGCAAGCTTCCAACGTACGCCCAGGTTGATCCGAGCGTCGTTAGGCCTCTAACGATCTCCGTGTCGCCTCGTTTTGGGGCGCCACAACCGAATGAACGCATCGAGCCGACCCTCCGGGGTCGGCTCGATGTGTTTCCCGCTCTCCTCCAAGTGGGGGCCAAATGTGGCCAAGCCGACGCCAAGCCCGGCACCAGCGTGAAGTGTGTGCGTCAACGCCGGCGCCAAGTGTGAAGTGTGTGCGTCAAAGTGGGTGCTCAGTGGTCCCCTGAATCCACACACTGACGCGCACACTTCACACTCGGGCAGTGCGTCGGGCCGGTGCTGTGAGTACAGCCGAGTACCTTGATGAGCCGCATGTCCGCAGCAGCCGCTCCCCCGACTTCGGCGAAGAAAATCCGGGAACCATTGCCTGCCGGGTTTTGGGTCCTGTGGAGTGCTGTCGTCATCGACATGATCGGTTTTGGTATTGCCATCCCGGTCCTCGGCCCGTACGCCAAGTCGCTTGGCGCTAACGGCGTGTTCATCGGGGCCGTCGGCTCGGCCTTTTCATTGATGCAGTTCGTCATGGCCCGGCCGTTGGGCAAGCTCTCCGACCGCGTGGGGCGCAAACCCGTTCTCGTCATGTCGATGCTCGGCACGGCGGCGGCGTCAGTATTTACCGGCCTGGCCAACGCTCTGTGGGTTCTGCTCCTCGCTCGGGCGCTCGATGGTGCGTCGGGGGCGACGATCGGCGTGGCGCAAGCGTCGGTGGCAGATATGGCTCCACCCCGACGGCGAGCGGCGTTGATGGGAATGATGGGAGCGGCGTTCGGGATTGGCTTCACCGTCGGTCCCGCCCTCGGCGCGCTCCTGACATGGGCGGGCGGACGTCGGGCACCGTTCTTCGGGGCGGCGGCCATCGCCTTCGTCAACGCTATTGCCACATGGATACGCGTGCCGGAGACGAAGGGCATGGCGTTGGCTGAAGCGGCGGAAGCGCAGGCCACCGGGACCGCCGCCGGTCTGGCTCGACGGTGGAATGAAAATGGCCTCGGTGAACTCCTGATCATCGTGTTTTTGACGTTCTTTGCCTTTGCCGGATTTGAGCAACTCGTCACCGTTTTCATGGGCGAACGACTGGGATTCGGTCAGCGGGGAGCGGGCATTGTGTTCACGTTTGTTGGCCTCACGTTGATGGTTGTGCAGGGGTTGTTGGTGGGCAAAGCCGTTGGGCGGTTTGGCGAACTGCCGGTGCTGGCATTTGGCTTACTTTCCGTCGGGAGCGGGTTCATCGTGTTGGCGTTGACCCACAACTGGTGGATGTTGGTCCCGCAGGTGCTGCTCACGGCATTTGGGCAGGGTCTGGCGTCGCCGTCTTTGTCCAGCACCATTTCGGCTCGCATTGACCCGATGATGCGGGGAGAGTTGATGGGCGTTCAGCAGTCGTTTGGCTCGCTCGCCCGGGTGATCGGACCGTTGGCGGCGGGGTTGCTCTATGACCATGTCGACATCGCGGCACCGTTCGTCGTTGGGGCGGGGCTCTACGGAGTCGCCGCAATCTTCGTTGTCCGCGCCCGTCGGGGAACACGGGCCGTCCTTGCCGGTGGTAGCCGTCACGGAGCGCCAGCGGCCCACTAACAGTGCCGCGATGTCGACATGGTCGTACCTTGTGGGCCGCGTCCAAGTCGGCCGTTTTTCACGTCCAAATAAGCAGTTTTGATAGTCCGGAGCCTGCGTTTTCGCCGATTTGGACGCGGAAATGTACCGACCTGGACGCGCCTTGGCTGGCAACTGCA
>JAYVSS010000399.1:0-7602 GCA_043775075.1 Acidimicrobiia bacterium | reverse complement strand
CATCTGGGCGACCGAAGGCGACGTTCGATCGCACGCTGGCCGAGAACAGAAACGCATCGTCGTGCACCACACCGACGCGTTGACGCAACGACGAAAGGGTGACGTCGCGTACGTTGGTTCCATCGATCGAGACCGAACCCGAGCCGGTGTCGACCAGGCGCGACAGCAGCAGCGTAACCGTCGATTTCCCTGAGCCGCTCGCTCCAACGATGCCCACGGCCTCGCCCGGAGCCACATGCAAAGTGAGTCCGTTGAGCACGGGTTCGTCGTGCACGAACGAAAAGTGCACATTGTCGAGATGCACGGCGCCCGGACCGGCCGGAAGGCCGATGGCGTTTGGTTGCTCGGTGACGGATGTTTGCAGGTCGAGTAGTTCGTAGACCCGCTCGGCACCAGCGCGCGCCATCTGGGAAAGAGCAAACACCATGGCCGAGAACCGGATCGGGGAAATAAGTGAACTTAGGTACGTCGCAAACGCAATGAACGTGCCCACGCTGACGGTCTCGCGCCGGACCAACGTGCCGCCCACCAGCAACAGGCCAACAGACGCGATCGATGGGACAGCGGTGAGAATTGGCGCCCATCGGGCGGTAAGCCGCACGTTGCGGATCTTGCTCGAATACAGAAGCCGCGAGGCTCGCTCCAGCCGAGCAAGTTGGGCCTGCTCCTGCCCGAACCCTTTCACGATACGGACACCGACAATCGACTCATCGGCGATGTTCGCGAGGTCGCCCTGCTTGCCTTGCGCATCAAGGCTCGACGGATAGACCCACTTGCGTAGCTGCCCGCCAGCAAGCCATAGGGCCGGAAGCATCGAGAGGACAATGAGCGTCAACAACGGCGACAGCGTGAGCATCACCACGATGGAGATGACGAGTTGCACCACACTTGAACTCACCAACGGAATAGTGGAGATGAGCTGGTTGATCATCGTGACGTCGGCGTTGGCTCGGCTGACCACCTGACCCTGCGAGAGCGCTCCGTGGGTAACGGGGTCCAGCTGTTGTAAGTGCGCATGCAAACGACGCCGAAGATCGGTCTCTGCTTCGATCGCCACTCGACCGCCGAACCACCGGCGCATCCAGGTTGCTACTCCACGCAACGAAGCCAGTGCCAAGAGAAGGGCGATATCGAAAAGCACGCGCGACGAACCACGTTGCAACGCCCGGTCCACCACATCTCGGACCACAATCGGAACGGCAATCGCCGTGGCCGCGCCGAGCATGGCACCACCGAGAGCCAGCGCCACGAGCCGGCGGTGGGGACGTAGATCGCCGACGAGACGCCGAAACCAGGTCGGATCAACGGGCGAAGAATCAGGCATCGGTCCCCACAGTTTCATCAAGGCCGAGGACTCGGCGGAAACGCAACCCACGTTCTCGGTAGTCGACGAATCGACCAAAACTCGGCGCACCTGGAGAAAGGAGAATCACGCCCCCGGGAGGTGTTGTTCGTTGCGCGGCGAGCACGGCGGCGTCAAAATCGTCGAATCCCTCAACCACTACATGATCGGAGCCAGCGTTCGCCACGGCGGTGGCGATCAGGGGAATCAGGCGCTCGCCACTTTGCGGAACACCGAACACCCACGTCGGGCGGCGTCGTGCAGCGCACGCGTCGGCCAGCGGCTGGTAGTCCAGACCGCGATCGAACCCTCCGACGATGATCGACACCGCAACGTCTGCGTACGCGTCGAGCGCCGCAACTGCGGCCTGCGGGGCGGTGGAGAGTGAATCGTCGACGACCAATCGTCCGTCGATGCTGCCAACCGGTTCGAGTCGGTGAGCGAGTGGACGAAACTCTTGAAGGGAAGCGCGCAGATCATCAGCGCGCCTAGCAAGATCGTGGCCCATAGCTCGAATCGCCGTCAGGGCTCCCGCCACGTTTGACGCGTTATGGGCACCGAGCAATTTCGTCGGCGAGAGATCGACGAGAAGCGAACCGTCGGCATCAACAACGCGTCGACCTTCGCCGTGGATCGAGTCGAAGACGCCAAACGAATTCGAGTTCGCCCGTTCGGCGATCAAACGGGCCACGTCGGCGTTCCCGAAGTTGGCGGCCAGTGTGCACACCGGATCGGCGAACAGATTGAGCTTGTCGGCGTAGTACCGCTCCACCGACCCGTGCCAGTTTAGATGTTCCGGAAACAACGAGGTGAGAATGCCAAACTCTGGGCCAGACGAGACCTCGGCGCTCTGGAAGCTCGACAACTCAAAGACCCAACGATCAGGCAAGCCGGGTTCAGCTGGCTGAGTCGAACTCGAAGCTGCAGCCCGACGATCCAGCTCCGCGCCAAGCACTTCAAGCGGCGCCCGACCGATATTTCCGGCAAGTACAACATCTTCACCGAGGGCCGTCAGGAGGTGATGAACAAGGGTCGCAGTGGTGCTCTTTCCCTTGCTCCCGGTTATCCCGACGTTGCGTTCGGAACCCATTTCGGCAAACCACAGTGCGGTTCCCCCGGTGATCGTTTTGCCTCGGGTCAGCTCAGCGAAGAGCCCCAGGTAGGGACTCACGCCCGGCGATTTCACGATGATGTCGGCGTTCGCCACGGCCGCCCGGCCAGCCGACGAACCAGCAACGAGAACGTCCTCATCGTCGGCTTCAGTTCCGCTCAGCGCATCGACCACCACGAACATCGACGCCGGTCGACCGTGCCGACCAAGCACATCAACGGCGGCCCGTCCTTCGCGACCGAAGCCCCACACCACCACGTGCCGATCACCAACATCGCCAACTCGCACGCCCGCCGTGGCGCACGCACTCATCCGAGCACCACACCTTCGTACGGCGAAGGAAGTTTGACGGCGAGCGGGGTGAGGGACTGACGTCGATCGAATTCGGTCGGCCACAGCTCGGACGACACCACCCGATCAATGAGGGCTGCCACAATTTCATGCGCCGCCCATTCGCTACGTTCACTTATTAATGCCAGAGCAACGCGACACTCGGCGCTCTCGCCCACGCACTCGAACGGCTTCCATTCCGTCAACCCGAGCAACGCCTCGAAGCCAGCAAACGACGACACGGAAAACACGTCGGCTCCCCAAATCGACTCGACCACATCGCGGTCCAGGACGGTGGCCAAAGCAAGAAACACGAATTGGCACTTTGCGCAGGTGGCATCCCACCGATCCACGCGTCGTGAGGGATCCGAACGAAATGCCCCGTTACACGACGAGAACGTGGAGAAGTACCGATTGCCGGTGGCGGCGAATTGTTGAGCAATCGACAACTCGGACATCCCCCGGAGAAGCGAGAATGCCCGCAGGCTCGGGGTAATTCGGAACAACGCCGCGCTGAGAAGCATCTCCGCTTCCGCGCTCTTTGACCACTGATGGTTGATCTCCACCCCGCGGTAGATCACGTTGCCCTCGGACGCCGATCGTTCGTTGGAAAGCACCACCGCATCGTGTCCGCCGAACGCCGCGGCGACGAGCGATGCCCACGTGACGATGGCCGTGACCGGGACATGACCATTCATCGCACCACAAGCGACAAGCGCGCTTATGGATGGGTCGAGAACTCGGCTCACCGCGACGTCGGGCAAACCAGAGGCGTCGATCACATCTTGAATAACGGGGAAACGGCGAACCGTCACCAGCGTGACCCCAAACCCCGCCGACCGAATGGCCTCGATCGAGACACACGAATCCTTCCCCCCGCCGACCGGAACCAATGGACCATTCGGCAGATTCAGGGCGAGCGGCTCGGCTACGCCGCCAGAGTCGAGTCCCGGCATCGTCCACTGCGGATCGAGAAGGGGCACTCCGTTGTGCCAGCAAAATTCCCCGAGTCCGTTCGTCAGCAGGGACCGGTGGTACCCAAGGTCCTCAGCCGACCAGCAGCCATGCTCGACGATGACACGCGCCGGCGCCGCCAACTTGTAGTAACTCAGTCCGGCGGCGACGCACAGGTGATCAAGCAATGTTCCAACGACAGTTCGCCGCCCGTCAGTCGGCGGGAGAAGGGCGAACCCGCCGACATTGGGAAACCGAAACGTCTCCGTGAGTTCGATCGACGGACCCGAAACCATATCCAGTGCGTACTGGCATGTGACCGTGCCGGTCGCTTCGTCGATTTGCCACCCACGGGAACGAAACGCCAAGCAGCTCGCTGGCACAAACTGTTCCCCCGGCGTCACTACCCCAACGATACCGGCCACAACTGAGCACTAGGGCCCGATGGCCCCCCGAGCTATGCTCATCTTGCTCCGCCCAAAGATGACCGGGCCGGTCTCACGCCCGACGGTCGACGGCACGATTTCGCCGCTCCCACATCCACGCCTGGAGGGCCTCAATCGGAAGCGGTCGGCTCAGCACGTACCCCTGGCCGACTGACACGCCCAGTTCGTGGAGCCGGGCCCATGTCGCCTCGTCTTCGACGCCTTCAGCCACCGTGGTCATACCGAGCTGTTCGGCCACCGCCACCACCGCGGTGACGATTGCCGCCGCGTCATCGTCCGTGGCCACGTCCATGACCAGGGCTCGATCAAGCTTTAGTTCATTGGCGGTGATCCGCCGGAGGTACCCAAGCGAGGAATATCCAGCACCGAAATCGTCGATCGAAAGGCCGACTCCAAGCGCATCGAGATCTTCAAGGGCACGAGCGATCTCGGGGTCTTCATCAACGAACTCACGCTCCGTGAGCTCAAATCCGAGGCCGTCGGGCGTCACACCAGCGACCTCGAGAAGGTCCTGTACCCACTCGAGAAGATCGGGCCGACGCAGCGTCTGCACAGAAATGTTCACGCCGACCGCCGCGGTCAGGCCCCGGTCTCGCCACGCCCGACAGTCACGCAGCGATGTCCGGAGCACGAACTCGGTGATGGGAGCGATCAAACCGGACTGCTCGGCCAAACCAATGAACTCGTCGGGAGGGACCTGACCGAGCACCGGATGGTTCCACCGGATGAGGGCCTCGACGCCATCCACCACACCGTTGTCGAGGCGGGCTTTTGGCTGATATGCGACCGACAGCGCGCCGCAACCCGCGGGGGCTGGCTCGCCCAAAAGCTCGAGGGATCGGCGATGCTCGTCGTCGGCGAGAGCGGCGCGCAGCTCACGCAGTAGCTCGACCCGACGATGGCTTTGCGTCTCCATCTCGGAAACGAAAACACGCGGATCTTTTTCACCCCGAGCCTTCGCTTCGAACATGGCAAGGTCGGCCCGCCGCATCACCAGCGCATGGTCTCGCCCATGGGCGGGAATAAGGGCAACCCCAATCGCCGCGTCAAGGGTGAGCGTCGCCGCGTCGAGCGCGGCGGCGGCGCGTATCGCCGTCAAGACCCGTTCCGCCAAGACCAGCGCGCCATGTTCATCGACGTCGGGAATCAAGACGGCGAATTCGTCGCCGCCAAGACGAGCAACGGTGGAGTACTTCGGCACCGCCGCCCGGATGCGCTCGGCCAGAAGGATCAACACGTCGTCGCCGAGTTCATGACCCAGGGTCGAGTTGATCTCCTTGAACCCATTGAGGTCAAGCGAAAGCAGTGCCCCGTTTCGGGTGGGACCCAATTCATCGATCGCCACATTGAGACCGAACCGACTCGAGAGCGACGTCAACGGGTCCACAAACGCTGCGCGGGCCTTGGCTCGTAACCCCTCCTGGACCCGCTCGTCGAGCCGCGCCGCCTGCACGGCCACCGCTGTCTGGTCGGCCATCGTCGCGAACAATTGGCAGTCGGACGGCGAAAAGGTCGGGAAGTCCTCCGCCCGGTTTCGCACCGCAAGTACGCCGAGCATCTCTTCCCCGTTCATCAGCGGCGCCGCCAAAATGTCTCGAGCGCCCACTGACGTTCGGTAGGCCTGCGCGTCGTGACCCGGCGTCGAAACGTTCAGAACAACCGCTCGTCCGGTGGCGGCAATCCGGTTCCACAACCAGTCCCCTGGCGCCGGGACGGCCCGACGAAGGTCGTCGTTTCCGGCCACCGCCCGCACCGCTATCTCTCCGCGCGAAACGGTGATCTCGCCGCTCTCGGCATTCAGCAACATCCGGACTTGCTCGGCGGCTCGTTCGCTGGTTGTCCGTTGATCCCCCGCCCCCCGAGACAACGACGCGGTGTACTCCTGCAGCAACCGCAAGCGAGCAAATCGGGCTCGCACAACGATGTAGGCGCGATAGGCCAGGATAGGAAGTGCACATACGATAAAGACGAGGATGACAGCGAGTCGACTCTGGGTTTGCACCATGGTGGCGAGCAACGCGATCGAGGCAAAGCACAAACACGCAGCCATCGCCACGAGCGTGGTGGCAATGAGCGAGCGCATTGTTTCGTGCTCATGCGTAACGACACCAACGAGATGAATTGCGGTGAGTCGAACAAATCGCACCGCCACGACCGTGAGCAGCACCGCTAACCACGTTGCCGACCGAAGAACGTAGGGATCCGGGGCGACGCGGCCGACCACTTCGAGCACGATCGCCACCTCGACGAGCGACAACATCGTGCTGCGGAGTAGCTCGCCCCGCTGGCGCCGCCGGGTGAGCACCACCGACAGGCCCAAGCCGACCGCCGCAGTTCCGAGGACATGACTCGGCCGTGAACCGAACAGTCCGAGCACGAGCGGCACTTCGGTAGCGGCGACGATGTGCATCGTTCCGCCGATGCGCTCGCGGAGGCTATAGCGACCGGAAAGGAAGAAGCCGAGCGCCAGGGCCAGGAGAGGAATCCGCACGCCCGTGGCGGGCGATTCCACCGCCGCCAGGTCGAGCGCCAGCGCCACGGTTATGGCGGCGCAGCCGGACACCAGCAGAAGTGCCGCAAGGCCGAACTGGGGGCCGGGGGTATCGAACACCTCGCCGAACATTTCGGCCACGGCCCCATCGTCGGGCTGGCGCTGAGGTCCGGCCGCCGGCGCCACTTTGCGACGCGATGTGATGGTCATCGGCAAAGGGACCGCTTCGGCGACGGAAGCGGTCCTCGGCCCGTCCAAACGGGCTGGCGACGGTGTCGAAACAGCGGGCACTCGTTCCAGTCTGGCTGACATCAGCGTCGAAAAATGTGCATGGCCCCGACGAGCCCATGAAAACGGCACTTTTCCGCCTTGTTTTCCGTCTTTCGTCCTCCGTCTTCAACCGTCCCTACTCCGTCTTCAACCAATCCCCCATGCCATACGGATCCGGATCTGGCGCACTGAAATGCTCATGCACGATGCCCCAGTCGCCGGGAGCGTGTTCGGTGATCACGTAGGAACCCCGCAGGCGCAGCATCTTTTTCGTGTCGCCAACGGTCACATGAAGGTCAAGAATCCCGGCGATCCACCCCATCTTCTCCTCAATCTGGGCGAAGGGGCCCTCCACCCAGTCGTACCCAGTAATGCGGATCGGCGAATTCAGGTACGCCGTCCAACCGGTGCCAATGGCGTCACCGGTCAGCGTTGACCACCGTGGTCCCTCAAGAAACACATAACTGCGATCGCTGGGGTCGTAGCCCGCGACCACATCGGCCACGCGCTCTTCGATGATTGACCGGATGAATTCGTCGGCCCATGCAGTTGGGTTGGCGCGGTCAAGAGCAGGCATAAGGATTCTTTCCGGTTAGTAATGCGACGTTGAGTTGGAAGCGAGGCGGGCACCAAGCTCACGCCCGAAGGAAATACACGG
>JAYVSS010000398.1:0-4335 GCA_043775075.1 Acidimicrobiia bacterium | reverse complement strand
CGGAGGTCGGTGGTCAACGAGGTTCGCAGCCGGCCACGGAGCCCGCATAACAAGTCCCCGTGTTCGGTGACGACGGTCCAACCGCCTCGGTCGTGTCGTACCACCCGGCCCGGAGTGTGCCCACTTCGGGGATCAAACGAAAAGTCTCGATCGGCGGTCCAGCCAAACGGGGCGAGCGCTTTGTTCACTGCAACATCGGACGACTTGGGTTGCCGCATACGATCTTCATGGCTGGGCGACATGGACTAGAGCGTCGTCCCACGATGCTCGCTCGGCAAGCAGGGCTCGAAGGCCAATGACCGCGCGCATACGATGAAGTCCCAGGACTCCGATCAGTCGATCCCCGCGCCGGTACAGCGCGAGTCCCTCGCCGTCGGCCGGATTTCCCTCCACAACGCGAACCTCGTCGAAGTCCGTCGACCGTCCGAAGAACTGGATCTTCACGCCATACTGATCGCTCCAGAAGTAGGGAACCGGCGAAAACGGGTCACGCGCGCCAAGCAGCGTGGCCGCAGCATGCGCGGACATTTCCACGGCATTAGTCCAATGTTCGATGCGCATCGTTTCGTCGAAGAGCGCATTCGGCCAACGGGCCACGTCGCCGCAGGAAACCACATGGTCAAGAGTGGACCCATGAACAGTTCGGACGCGACACATTTCGTCGCACATCACGCCGTTGTCAAGTGAGATCGCCGACCCGTCGAGCCACTCCGTATTCGGGGTCACGCCAATACCAACGACGATTACGTCAGCGGCAATCACGGAACCATCGTCAAGGACCACCGAACGGCGTTCGAGCGATGCGACTCCGACCCCCGTTCGCACATGCACTCCGTTGCGCTCATGGAGCGCCGCACACGCCGCCCCCATCTCCCGGCCAAGTTGGCGTTCCAGCGGAACGGGAAGCGCCTCGACAATCGTCACGTCGCAGCCCAAACTGTGAGCCGTTGATGCGACCTCGGCGCCGATGAACCCGGCACCGATGACTACGACGCTCGCACCGCGAACAAGACGTTCCTGGAGGCGGACCGAATCGGCGAGGGTTCGAAGGTAAAAGACCGGAGCGTCGGCGTCATGGGAGAGTTCGCGTACCGACGTTCCGGTGGCGATAACCAGTCCATCGAAGGGCACGTCGCCAGCGGTGGTGTGCACGGTGCGGGCGCCAAGATCGAGACCGGCGGCTTTGACGCCCGCACGAAACGTGACGTTGAGATCGTCCATTGCCGTTTCCGAACGCTGCAGCCACAGCCGTTCGAGGCCAACACTGCCGGCGAGGAACTGCTTGGAGAGCGGCGGGCGATCGTAGGGCCGCTCGGTCTCGGCGCCGATCAGGGTGATCGGCCCGGTAGCTCCGTCACGGCGGAGCGCCTCGACGCAACGCACGCCCGCGAGCGATGCCCCGACGACGACCAGTTCGCCTTGGGTCAACGCCTCGCTCATGGCCGTTTGATCCGCGGCATCAACCCTCGACAGTGATCGCCTGGGTTGGGCAGAGCATCGCCGCCTCGGCCACCTTGGCCCGGAGTTCTTCGCCCGGCTCCTCCTGGAGAATGTAGAGAAATCCGTCGTCTCGTACTTCGAACACCTCAGGGGCGGCGCTCATGCAGAGGGCATTGGATTGACAGCGATCGAAATCAACGGAAATTTTCACAGCGGTACCGCTTTCTGGGGGTTTTTGAGGGAGGAAGGGCGAACAACCCGGCAACAGCCAAACTGGAGCGATAGAGACGATCGACCCGATCAAAGACCTTTGGCGACGACGGGCGAGAGGCGAATGATTTCCGGGCGGGCCGCCATCTTTCCGGCCAGCTTCGGTCCCAACGCAGCCATGACCTCGCTCTTGCCGTGGAGGTCCAGCGACGCCGCATCGGCGTAGCGTTCGTAGAACCACACAGTCACTTCATCGCCATCCTCGGTATGAAGGGCATAGACCTCGGTCCCTTCTTCGCTAGCAATGGCGGCAACCTGAGCGGCGAGGATTTCGACGACCTCTGGGCGGGCACCGGCTTTGGTCGTGAGCTTGGCCAGGACAGCGATTTTGGACATGGTGAGCACCCTAGAAGATTCGTCGGACTCGGTTTGATTCGCTGCGACGCCCGGCTATCGACGCCGCCACGCAACGATGAGGTGGCAGGATCAATCCATGCCTGACCGCCCCGTGACATTAACTACCGGTCTCCCCGAAACGAGCCTCGACGCCGAACCGCCCGAGGCCCTGACCGCACTGGAGGCGGCCCTGGCCGAAAGCGATCTGACCGCCCGCCGCGATGGCGTGTCCGCCACCGTTGCCCGGTTCCCGCGGATGCTCGATGGGTGGGCGCAGGTCGGCCGCCTCGGCCGTGATCCGATCGAGCGTTACGCCGCTCACCGAGTGGGGTATCACCGTGGTCTCGATCGATTGCGGGCGTCGGGCTGGCGGGGGAGTGGTTTCGTGCGCTGGCGGCACGAAACCAATCGTGGGTTCCTGCGGGCACTCGACGGTTTGCGGGCCGCCGCGGTCGAAATTGGCGAGTTCGACGAGGCCGAGCGATGCGACACGTTCCTCCATCAACTCGACCCCGACTGGGACCGGCGAACCGATGCCGACTGAGGCCAAGCACGCTATATCTGGCCAGGTCGTTCTCGAGACCGGAGCAGAGCTCAGCGCATTGACGGCAAGTCCGGCGTCGCCTCCGCCCTCGATGCATCCGAGGCTCGACGGGCTGTCCGTACAACCGAGCGATGTTCGTCGGGCCGGCGCACTCCTCGCCGGACAGGTGCATCGGACGCCCCTGCTGCGATCCCGGACGCTCGACGATGCCGTCGGTGCGCGGGTGTTCTCAAAGGCAGAGAATTTGCAGCGCACCGGCTCATTCAAAATTCGCGGGGCGCTGCATCGTTTGTCGCTTTTGACGCCGGCCGAACGCGCCGCCGGAGTCGTCGCGTTTTCATCGGGGAATCACGCCCAGGGAGTGGCGTTAGCGGCCCGAATTCTCGGTATGCGAGCGACGATTGTGATGCCGTCCGATGCTCCCGACGTGAAAACACAAGCCACGCGCGCTTACGGTGCGGAAATTGTCTCCTACGATCGCCAGTCCGAAGATCGCGAAGCGGTTGCGGCGCGAGTGGCAGGCGAGCGCGGGGGAGTCGTCGTGCCACCGTTCAACGATCTCGACGTGATCGCCGGGCAGGGAACGGTGGGGCAGGAGATCGCTCAGCAGCTTCTCGCGATCGGGGTCAAGCCGGACGTGGCGCTCGTTCCGGTCGGCGGCGGTGGCTTAGCCAGCGGAGTGTCTATTGCCCTGATCGAGGCGTTTCCCGATATCCGGATCATCGGAGTTGAGCCGGCGAACGCCGACGACGCAAGACAGTCATTGCAGAGGGGGGAAATCGTGACGATCGACCAACCGATCACGATTGCCGATGGCGTTGCCACGCGGTCCGTAGGGGCACATACGTTTCCGATTCTGCAGGCGCTGCTCGATGAAATCGTCACCGTGACCGAAGAGGAGATAATGCGCGCCCTTCGTTTCGTTCTTGAGCGAATGAAGCAGGTCGTGGAGCCAACCGGGGCTCTCACCACGGCAGCGCTCTTTGCGGGACACGCGAACGTGAGCGGTCGTATTGTCATCTCTATTTTTTGCGGCGGCAATCTCGACTTCGGGATACTCGAAGGAGCGCGGTGGTCATGACGAGTAACACGTACGGAGATGATCTGGCGTTTGCCCTAACCCTTGCTGATGCGGCCGACGTCGTTACGATGCGCCATTTTCAGTCGCCGTCTTTGGTGGTCGAATCCAAGCATGACCACACCGAAGTCACCATCGCCGACCGGGGTACAGAAGAAACCATTCGAGCGATGATCCTCGCATCCCGACGTCACGATGGGATCGTCGGCGAGGAGCATGGCACGGTCGAAGGAACCAGCGGCTGTCGGTGGATCATCGATCCCATAGATGGCACCAGTAACTATGTGCGCGGAGTACCGGTGTGGGCCACATTGATAGCCCTTGAGAGGGAGGGGTCGCTCGTGTCGGGGTGGCGTCTTGTCCTCCGCTCGGTCGGAGATGGTGGGGAACGATCGTGGGCGGCGCTTATCTCAATGGAACGCCCATCACGGTGTCGAAGGTTGAACGAGTTGAGGATGCATTTCTCAGCTACGTCGAGAGCAACGCGTGGGAGGACAAAGGGCGACGTTCCGGTATTGACACCCTGCGCCGCACCGTCAACCGAGAGAGGGCATTCGGGGACTTCTGGCAGCACATGTTGGTGGCTGAGGGTTCCATCGATGCTGCCGTTGAGGCCATCGTGTCCCTCTGGGATCTCGCCGCCGTACAAGTGATCGTCGAAGCTGCC
>JAYVSS010000397.1:0-2107 GCA_043775075.1 Acidimicrobiia bacterium | reverse complement strand
GATCGTTGCCCCCACGAGCGCCGCTTGTAGTCCTGCAGTCGTGGTGCGTCCTGATCCATTTCGTAGGCCGAACGGATCAAGCAGCTCAATCGCCTCGATGGTTCGACCGATGGTTCTGGTGGCCGTGCGGCGATACCGCTCCACTTCGATTAGTTCAGGCATACCAAGCGGAGCCTAGGTTTTGACGCTCGCAACCAACTGTAACCCGTCACTGTTCGTGATACAGGCTGGTGACAACGAGAAATTGGGCTAAACGACCCGTTCAGATTTTCCCCCTTCGCGTCGAAGGACGAGGAATGCAACGACTGGGTGTCCCGACGAAATCTCGTTCGTCCGAGCCGCAGACCACGACGATGAACGCCGACCCAGGCACCTCCGCGCCCAAAAAGCCGTTCACCGGCGCCCGATCAAGAGCCGAGAACAGCACCCGGGAAGCCGGTGTGGCGGCCGTTGAGTTCGCCATCGGCGCTATCTTGTTGCTCCTCCTCGGTTTCGGCGCCTGGGAGTACGGCCTGTTCCTCAATAAGGGTCAAACCCTCGCGTCCGGCGTCCGTACGTCCATTCGCGTCGCTGCAACAGCCTGCATCCCCCCGTCGGAGCTTGACAATCGGGTGGCCGCCGACCCGGATTGCATCAAGGGCAACAAGGCGTCCGACGACTTCGACACGCTTCGTTCGCTGCAGGCCAGCCTCGGCGTTGACTGGAAAGACGTGGAACGCGTCCTCGTGTACAAAGTCCCCGGCACGGGGGTGTCTGCCAACCTGCGCGGCGGCCGACCCCCGGCGTTTTGTCGCAACGCCAACGGCGAGGTGACGGCTCTCGACGAGTGGTGCAACGTGTACACGCAGCAGACAGAGTTCCCCCACGAGGGAAACAACATCCCGCTCCTCAAGAACATCGACAAGTTCTTCTACACCTCCTCCGAAATCGCCACGCAGAACACCACCAATGCCGCCGCCACCCCACCCGTTCCGCCCGTGGCTGCCGGCGACCCGAAGACTGACCTCATCAACAAGGTCTTCAATTGCGATCCGACAAACCCCTACGTCTCGCCGTCCCTGCCGTTTTGTCCGACGAAAGTAGACAGTGGTGGCGTGCCGGTACGCAAGCGCGGTCTCGGAGCGTCGTCGAATCTGGGCATTTACGTGAAAATGAATCACAACATGATCACCGGCATGTTCGGCCGCCAGCAAAAGATCGAGCAATGGTCACTTTTCCGGTTGGAACCCAGTCCGTACGACAACACGCCCTATGCGTGCACCGGGAATCAATGCGACTCCGCCCCACCGACGGCGAACGCCGTAACCGACATCAGGGTCACCAAAACTGTAGATAAGACCGAGGTCCTACCCGACGAAGACCTGACCTACACGATCACCGTCACCAACGCCGGCCCGACCGACGCGTCAGGGCTGACAGTGAAAGACGCGTTCCCCGTAACCAAACTGGTTACGCTCGGTAACTACACGTGCACGGCCACCGGCTCGGCCATTTGTCCAAGCGCCCAGGGCACGGTCCTCGACGACGACGACGTTATTCCGCAGTTTCCGGTCAACGGAAAGCTCACCTACGTATGGCCGGCGCGGGCAAAGACCACGGCGTCAGGTCTGATCGTCAACACCGCCAGCGTGGTGATGCCGACTGGCATTTCGGACTCCGACACGTCCAATAACAGCGCCCAGACAACCACCCCGATCGTCAAGCCCGACCTGCGCATCTCGAAGTTCGACGATCAGTTGACTTCCGCCTCGCCGTACCAAGACATCGTCTACAAACTGTGGATCGAGAACGACGGCGCCGTTAACGTCGCCAACGCCCTGGTCAACATCGAATGGGACAGCCCGGCCAAGCTGGACATCACGAGCTGGCAATGCACGCTCGCCACCACGGGAGCAGTGTGCGGCACAGCCAACAATACGAGCGGCACCTTTAGCGACACCGTCACGATTCCTAAGCTCGGTCGCCTGGAGTACGAGGTGCGGGGGCGGGTGCGCGCCGACGCCAGCGGCGTCATGAATCCCGTCGCCAAGGTCACCCTTCCGGGCACGCTCATCGACGAAACCCCGACGAACAATCAGGCCCCGGACTTCCAGCCGACGACGATCAC
>JAYVSS010000396.1:0-14162 GCA_043775075.1 Acidimicrobiia bacterium | reverse complement strand
CCGCCACCCGCTCTAGCGGACTACCTGTCAGTGTGCTCAGCGAATCCAAAATCGTCATGATCGGCTCCCCTACCTCGTGGTTCGATTGTAGGCAATCGCCATTGGGCGAGTGAAGTTGTCCCGTTCATCCCCGGGCGACCAGCCACCCCCACAGCGGAACGTTCGCGGCTGCTGCACAAGCGTTATCGTCGGCTCCATGTACCCCGGAGTTCATGCCCAGACCAAGCCCGACGCACCCGCCGTAATCATGGGATTGACCGGCGAAACCTTGAGCTGGGCCGATCTCGACAGACGATCGAACCGCCTCGCTCACCTCTTTCGTCGAGCCGGGTTGCAACGCGGCGACCATGTGGCGCTGTTCATGGAAAACCAGATCCGGTTCATGGAGGTGGCATGGGCGGCGATGCGCTCGGGTCTCTATCTCACGGCCATCAACAGTTTTCTCACGCCCGGCGAGGTCAGCTATATCGTCGACGATTGCGGAGCGAAAGCGTTCATCACCAGCATCGCCAAGGCATCCGTTGTTGCGGAGATTGACTTCGCGGATCGGGTCGTATGCAAACTTATGGTTGGAGCCCGCCATCAGGTCGATGGTTTCGAAGACTTCGAAGAAGTTACCAAGGATCTCGCGGACACGCCGATTGACGACGAGGCGCTCGGCACCCTCATGCTCTATTCGTCCGGTACGACCGGTCGCCCGAAAGGTGTGCTGCGCGCTCTTCCCGGACTGAAGCCAGGCGACAACGATCCGTCGATCGCCGGGCTGGCTCCGCTCTACGGCTATCGCGATTCGATGGTCTACCTCTCACCGGCTCCGATGTACCACGCTGCGCCACTCGCATATTCGCTGTGGACCCATCGGTATGGCGGAACGATTGTGATCATGGAGCGCTTCGACCCGATGGATTCGCTCGCTCTGATTGAGAAACACAGAGTCACGCACTCGCAATGGGTACCCACGATGTTCGTACGTATGCTTAAGTTATCTTCCGAGGAGCGCTCGCGGCACGATCTCTCGTCACTCGAAGTCGCCATCCATGCTGCAGCCCCATGCCCCGTTCCCGTGAAGCGACAAATGATTGAGTGGTGGGGACCGAAGCTGCACGAGTATTACGCCGGCACCGAAGGCAACGGCTCCACGTACATCTCGAGCAAAGACTGGTTGCTGAAGCCGGGTTCGGTCGGACGTCCCACGCCAAACGTTGTCGTACATATCCTCGACGAGGATGGCAACAAGCAACCAGCGGGGACCGAAGGCTCCATCTGGTTCTCCGGCGGCGGCGAGTTTGAGTATCACAATGCGCCGGACAAGAACGCCGAGTCCCATCGCTCCGGAGGCCAATCCACGCTGGGCGATGTCGGGTATCTCGATACCGACGGGTTCCTGTTCCTCACCGACCGCAAGGCGTACATGATCATTTCTGGCGGCGTAAATATCTACCCCCGCGAAATCGAGGACGTGTTGGTCACTCATCCGGCGGTGGCCGACGTGGCCGTGTTTGGGATACCCAACGAAGACCTCGGTGAAGAGGTCAAGGCGGTCGTCCAACTCGTCGATCCGACCGCAGCAAGCCCGGCCATGGCCCGCGAGCTGTTGGACTTTTGTGGCGGGCAGCTGGCCCGATTCAAGGTGCCTCGATCCCTCGACTTCGAAGCCGAACTCCCCCGCCTCCCGACTGGCAAGCTCTACAAGAGACTCCTGCGTGACAAATACCTGGGGAAGGCCAACACCACGTTCGCTTCGTGACCCGGCGCTTTGGACTCAAACGTCCGCCACAGGGGTCGAATGTGACGTCGGAGTGCCACGTATTTTCGTACCCCGGCGCATCGACGTCGTGGTTGATGGCCAACACTTCGGGATAGCCAGGTTTGGCGAGGGCGAAGGGGTCATCGACATGCCCTGAACACAATTCCTCGGCCGCAAGGTAACAAGCGCCGATCCATCACCTGCCGCAGACCACCAGTGGCAAAAAAGCGCAGCAGTGGCGGATATCCGCAGCGCTTTTCCGCCACTCATGCGCATTTTTGACACTCGGGGACCAAGTGGTCAAGCAGCTACGCCTGGCGCGTTTGGGTATCAGCTCACAAACTGCTTGCGCAGCGTGATTTTATCGAGCTTGCCGGTTGGGGTCATCGGCATCACGGTGAGCAGCTCGATGCGGGCGAGGCGGGCGTCGGCATCGGGCTGGGAATCATAAAACTCCCGCAAGGCCAACACGTCCGGCGCGGTGCCGGCCGATATTGCGTCGGCCCACAACGTCACGATGGCCGCTGGTTCGTCCCCCACCGGAATCACCGCGGCGTACCGCACGGCCGGATGCCGCTGGAGCGCTTCTTCGATGGGACGCGGGTAGATCACACCCCGAGGTGACTCAATGCGTTCGGAGACCCGGCCCAGCGTGGTCACGTATCCGAGCTCATCCATCCGCCCGACATCACCGGTGTGCAGCCAGCCGTTGCGGGTGACATCGGCCGTCCTCTTCGGATCGTTCCAGTAACTGTGCATATACCCGCCGCGGATACAAATCTCGCCGGGTTGGTTGACCGCCACTTCGTGTTCGCCGTCGTCGAGTATGCGAACTTCTTTGTCCGGCAAAGGTTCGCCGACGGCACCGAAACGATCCTCGGTTGGGCGGCTCGGCCGTCCGAGGGCGACGAAGCCCCCTAGCTCGCTCTGTCCGTAGCTTTCGCAGAACGCCACGTTGAGCTCATCAAAGTATGCGCGCTTTAGTTCTGGAGCGACCGGCGCTCCGCCCGAGGCCACCAGCCGCAGTGCTTGCGGGGCTCGCCCACGCTTGCGCGACTCCATGAGCAGATCGGTCAGGAATGGCGGGTTGGCCGGAAAGTACGTGCACAGGTTGTCTTCGAGGTCCTCCCAGACGGCCACTGCGTCCCACGCTTTGCGAAGCCCAACCGTCATTTGTCGGTGCACGCCCGGCAGCAGGTTGACGACCAATCCGTACGACGACGCCAGTCCGGTGGGTCCGAGCGATGAGTCGGCTGAACTCAGGCCGAGCCGTTCGGCAATGCACGCTGAAGCCCTGGACGTGTAGCCATGGTTCAGCACGGCCCCCTTGGGCTTTCCGGTCGATCCGGAAGTGAAGGACAGATGGGCGGGCATCATGTCGTCGACGTTGACCACCGGCACCGCCGACGGCGCCCCCGCCAATGCGTCGCCCCACGCCAACGCCCCCTCCTGCGGACCGTCCATGCAGAGGTACTTGGTGATGCTTGGCATGGCCGAGCGGTCGCGATTGATCGCCGGAAGGGCATCGTGGGTATAAACGAGAACCTTCGGGGTGCAGGCCTGGACATACTCAGCCAGTTCATCGACCACAAGCACACTGATATGCGCGCTTATCGCACCGATCTTCCATGCTCCCCACATCGCCACGATGTAGTCAAGTCCGTTGTGGGCGAGGATTCCAACGCGGTCCCCCGGCCGCACCCCCATATCCCAAAAAGCCGCCGCGGCCCGGTCAGTTTGCTCCTCGGTTTGAGCAAAGGTGAGCGTCTTACCGCGGTCGCTCCATCGCAGGAACGTTGCGTCGGGGGTGCGATTAGCGGCTCGACGAAGGAGGTCAGGAAAGGTGGTGAACGCCATTTGTCTATCTTGCGAGAAATCGCCGCAGTAAACCGAATGCGCATGTTACGAGTCCATGAACGATATCCATTTGGTGTTTGGGAGTACTGGTCGCGCCTCAGCCGCGATGAGAGCTCCCATATCCATCGACCATGCTGGGACACATGGATCTACTGATGCGCAATGCGGACATGGTGGCCACGGTGGACGATGGCCGTCGGGAAATTCGGGGAGGTTGGGTGGCCGTCACGGGCAACGTGATCACCGGCATCGGTGACGCGGCGACCGAGCCGAGCGGCGCCGAGTTGGAGAACTGCGAAATTGTCGACGCCTCGGGGTGCCTCGTGACGCCGGGCCTCATCAACACCCACCATCACATCTACCAGAATCTTACGCGCGCATATCTTCCGGCGACGAACGGCACTTTGTTCCAGTGGCTGACCACGCTCTACCCGGTGTGGAGTCAGCTGGACGAGGAGGCGGCGTACCTGAGCGCCTGGATCGGTCTGGCCGAACTCGCCCTCGGGGGTTGCACCACCAGCATGGATCACCTCTACGTCCATCCGAAGGGAGGCGGCGACCTCATCACCGCGGAGATCGCTGCGGCCAAGGAGCTGGGGTTTCGCTTTCACCCGACCCGCGGCTCCATGAGCCTTTCGCAAAAAGATGGCGGCCTACCGCCTGATTCGGTGGTGCAGACCGACGACGAAATCCTCGCCGATTCCGAACGCCTGGTGAAGCTCCATCACGATTCGGCATACGGCGCAATGACTCGTATCGCTCTGGCTCCGTGCTCACCGTTCTCCGTCACCCCCCGCCTCATGAAGGCAACAGCCGAGCTGGCGGAAAAACTCGATGTTCGCCTGCACACCCATCTGGCCGAAGATCCCGACGAGGACACGTTCTGTCTGGAGACCTTTGGTCGTCGCCCGATAGAACAATTCGAAGAAGTTGGATGGGGCACGAGCCGCTCCTGGGTGGCCCACTGCATCTACCCGAACGCCGACGAGATCGCCCGCCTCGGTCGATGGGGCACGGGAGTGGCGCACTGCCCGTCATCGAACTGCTTGATCGGTGGCGGCGGTATAGCTCCCGTCCGGGCCTATCGAACCGCTGGGGTTCCAGTCGGGCTTGGTTGCGACGGATCAGCATCGACGGACTCGGCGTCGTTATGGATGGAGGCGCGCAACACGTTGCTGCTCGGTCGGCTGCGCGAAGGCCCGACGAGCTTTTCGGCGCGAGACGCGCTTGAGGTCGCAACGCGCGGCGGGGCAACGTGCCTTGGGCGAGATGGCGAAATCGGCCAGCTTCGCGTCGGCGCCATGGCCGACATCGTCGTATGGCCATTGGGTGGGGTGCGCTTCGCTGGCGCGCTGACTGATCCCATCGAAGGGTGGCTCCGCTGCGGCCCGTTCGCGCCACGCCACACCATCATCAACGGCGGTTTCGTCGTGCGAAACGGTTTGCTCGTGAACCCCGCCGTCGAGGACCGACTGGCCGCCCACGCCGTCGTCGCCCGCCGCTGGCAGGCCGCCGCGCTCGCCCGCTAGGGCGTCGCTCTGGTCTCGTTCGCGACCCTCTGGACCGAAACACGACGTCGTCACCCGGACCCGAGTGTCGTCAAGCAGTCCAAAGACAATTTGGCACGAACCCTGGCTACGCGGCCGTCGTCGAAGCAAGGGTGGGAGCGTTCGTGCCACCATCGCTACGGGCCGACCCAACGCAATGCGGACCCTCTGCTTCCTGACCGGTTGTATTGGTGCCGTCGGCGGCGCCGACAAAGACCTGGCGTGAATCAATCACCACCTTGCCGCCATCGACGGCCACCGCAAAATGGTCCAGGCCACGCGGGGCCGGTCCACCCTTGCGCTCGCCCACCCGGTTGAATTCGGCGGCGTGACAGGGGCACTCAAACCATCGCGAAGTGGAACACCAGGGGACCTTGCATCCGAGGTGTGTGCATTTTTGGTACAGCGCAACGACCCCAAACTGCATTCCCGCAACGAGCGCCGGGGGGTAAACCTTTCTCGCCCGCTCAATGCTTTCGGCCGGAAAGGGAACCAGATAGGTGCGAGCCTCGGCCACGTAGATCGGCGCCGCAAGAGCAAGCGCCACATCACCAACGAGATAGTTGGTCGTGACCTTCCCGCCAAAGGAGTTGGAACGGCGAAACGGCACACAGCCTGACGCCACGAACGCCATCGTGGCACCGACAAATCCCCGCCTCGTCATTGACTGGCGCATAGGGCGACCCTAGCGGTCTGGCAATGGTGTCGCCGCAACCTGCAAAGCACGTGTCGGGTCCTTAGCGGCTCACGATCATGATGATGAGGCCGACAAGAACAATCAGCGTGGCGAACACTCGCCGTCGGCCGGCGGACTCGCCGAGTGTTCGCCACCCCACGATTGCGGCAAGCACAACCGACGACTCTCGCAACGCTGTAACGTATCCCACCGGGGCCTGACGAAAGGCCAGCTGCACCATGCCGTACGTCACCGTGGCGGCGATAGCGACGACGGTGAGGCGTCGCCAGTGGGTGCGGAGCGTCGATTGCATTTCCTTCACCCGGCCGGTAGCAAGACCGAACAGCGTGGTCGACGTAAATGTCCCGGCATGAGTCGCCAGGGCGTACAGCGCGGTACCGCTGGAACGGATTCCCTTGGCGTCGGAAACTGAATAGACACCGATGGTCAGCGCAACGATAAGTGCACTGACCATCGCCGGTGATCGTCGAAACCCGGCCAGCACGGCGAGGCCGCATCCGATCGTGGCGATGCCGACGACGGTCACCGGGCGCAGATGGTCGGAGAGGAACACGACACCACCAAGCGCAGCGAGCATCGCCCCACCGCCACGGGCTAACGGGTACACGAAGGAGAAGTCACCGGTGTCGTAGGCCTTGGCGAGAAAGACGCAATACGGGAGGTGAACCGACCCGGACACGCCAACCCACAGCCACGCTTTCGCCGGCATACCTCCGAAGGCCAGAAGGATCGGCGTGCTGATCGCCGCAGCGATGGCGAACTGACCCCAGAGCATCAGAAATCGATCTCCGGTGCTCTGTTTGACCGCGAGGTTCCACGCCGCGTGCAGCACTGCCGCTCCAAGGGCAAGAAACGTGGCGACAAGCATTGCGTTAGCGCTGGGCGATCGTGTCCTTGACGGTGGCGAGGCCGTTGAAGATGGTGTGACGGACCACGCCGGTGAGCGTGCGGTCGGCATAGGGCGTGTTGCGGGCCTTCGAGGCGAGTGCGGCGGCGTTCACCGTCCATGTGGCTGTGGGATCCACGACACACAGGTTGGCCGGTCGACCGACGGCGACGTGTCCGTGGCGATCGTCGACCTTGGCAATACGGGCGGGCCCGCTTGACAACAGGTGGAAAACCCGGCCGATGGGTAGCGCCAATTCGCCTAAAGCGAGCGAGAGCGCGGTCTGCAAACCGAGCATGCCGGGAGGCGCATCAAGCATCGAACGCTCCTTGGTTTCGGGCGTGTGCGGGGCGTGGTCGGTGGCAATGGCGTCGATCGTTCCGTCGGCCAGGCCCATCTTCACGGCAGCCACGTCGGAATTAGTGCGCAACGGCGGATGCACTTTGAACACGGTGTCGTACCCGGCGAGCGCGGCATCGGTCAACGTGAAGTGATGGGGGGCGGCCTCGGCGGTGACGGGCAAACCATCGGCCTTTGCTCGGCGAATCAGTTCGACCGAACCGACCGTGGACATATGGAGGAAATGCACAGGGGCGCCTGTTCGCCGACAGAGCGCAATATCTCGCATCACCATCAGTTCCTCGGATTCTGATGGCTGACCGGGGAGCCCTAAGCGCGCAGACCATGCGCCCTCGTGCATGACGCCACCCTCGGACAGGGCGGCATCTTCGCAGTGCTGGGCGAGAGTAATACTAAGCGCGCTTGCGTATTCGAGCGCCCGCCGCATCAGGCGATTGTTCTGGACGCCAGCGCCATCATCGGTGAATAGTCGAACGCCGAGCTCGGCCATCTCGGCCATCGGCGCAAGCTGTTCCCCAGCTCGACCCACCGTTATCGCACCAGCGACCAACACTTCGCACAGTCCTGCTGTCCGACCAAGACGCAGGACCTGCTCAACGACGGCCGCACAGTCAATTGCTGGCGTTGTGTTCGGCATGGCCATCACGGCCGTGTATCCGCCGAGGGCCGCCGCCCGTGAACCGGTTTCGACGGTTTCGGCCGCTTCGTTCCCTGGTTCGCGCAGGTGGGTGTGAAGGTCGAGAAGGCCGGGACCGACCACACACCCCGAGGCGTCGAGCACCTCACCGCCACTCGGCACGTCAACCGAACCGCCGATGGCGACGATGCGCCCATCGACGACGAGAACATCGGCGCGGATCGGTCCCGCCGCATCATCGGTGAGCACGGAGCCTCCTCGAATGGCGAGGGATGCTGAGCTCATTGCGGGCCTCCGGTAAGTAGTTCAAAGAGAACGGCCATGCGCACGGCGACGCCGTTGGCGACCTGCTGGGTGATGACGGTGTTGGTCCGGTCCGGGACGGACGGACCGATTTCAACCCCACGGTTCATCGGCCCGGGGTGCATCACCAGGACACCATCTGCCAAGCGCGCTGATCGTTCGTCGGTGAGGCCGTAGATGTTCGTGTACTCCCGCAGGGAGGGCACTAGAGCCTCCGTCGTTCGTTCCACCTGCATACGGAGCAAGTAGATCACGTCCACCCGGCCGAGCACCGCTTCGATTTCGTGTTCTACCTTAACCGGCCATCCTTCAAGCGACGGCGGGAGCAGGGTCGGCGGGGCCACCAGCGTGACGTCGGCCCCGAGAGCGCTGAAGGCCTGCACGTTCGAACGGGCCACCCGCGAGTGTTTGATGTCGCCCACGATGGCGATGGATCGTCCCTGCAGACTCCCCAACCGAGCCCGAATGGTGTAGCAGTCCAGGAGGGCCTGGGTCGGGTGCTGGTGCCAACCATCGCCGCCGTTGACCACGCTCGCCTGGGTCCATCCAGCTATCTGCCATGGCACGCCGGCAGCTTTGTGGCGCACCACGATGGCGTCTATCCCCATCGCCTCGATCGTCTCAACGGTGTCTCTGATGGACTCGCCCTTGTTGGCTGAGCTGGTAGAAACGGAAAACGTCATGACGTCGGCCGACAACCGCTTCGCCGCCGTCTCGAAGCTCAATCGGGTGCGGGTGGAATCTTCGTAGAACAACGAGACCACCGTCTTGCCCTGTAACGCTGGTACGCGCGGAACCTTACGTTCACTTACTTCTACGAACCGATCAGTCAAGGACATGAGGTGTTCGAGACCGTCACGGCCAAGGTCTTCTATCGAGAGGAGATGCTTCACGACAGCACGACGCCGGCCGCCGTCGCCTGCACTCGCTCGGTTCGCGAGGTTGGCACGTTTTTGCCCACATAGTCCGGTCGAATCGGAAGCTCACGATGACCTCGATCCACCATCACTGCAAGTTGCACCGATTTCGGTCGACCGTATTCGCGCAGCGCGTCGAGCGCGGCCCGAACCGTGCGGCCGGTAAAAAGCACATCATCGGCCAGCACAACGGTTCGATCGTGAATGGGAAAGCTAAGCGCACTGGCCATTGGGGTGACGGAACGGAGTTCGAGATCGTCGCGGTAAAAGCTGACGTCCACGCTCCCCACTGGAACGGGCGTTCCGAGGGCCGCGAGTGCGTCACCGATGGCGTCGGCCAGCCATACTCCCCCCTTCACCAGGCCGATGAGGACGACGCCATCCACCCCTTCGTTGCGTTCGACGATCTCGTGGGCCATCCGCCGCACTGCTCGTTCCACCGCCTGAGCGTCGAGCACTTCCCGGCCCTCGGACGATGCGCCGATACGGGAGACCGCGGTCTCGGATTCCTGTGACATCTCGTGTCTCCTTGCCGTATGAGCCTCACTGGACTCACTTCACGGACGGGGTAAAGCGTATCGACTAGGAGGGACGGTCGCGACTGCATCCGACGAGCATGCAGCAATCGGGCCGCTCGAGGACCCGCGACTAGTCTCCAACAGTGGACGAGACGCCGGGACCGAGCGACGATCCGACGCCACACGGCCCCGAGCGCACGATGCAGGCCTGGGCGGCATACGGCGATCCTCGCTCCATCGTGGACATCACTGAAGTCAGCGCCTTCGTCTCCACCAACCACGTGTATCGGTGCGCATTGAGCGACGGGACGGCGGTGATCTCCAAGGTGTCGTCGTATGGCTCGTACTTTCTGTTTCGCGAGGACCACGACCGCCTTCACCGGTGCCATCAGCTCCTCGCCGGAACCCGTCACGCCAAACTGCTCGCAGATGTGTTGACCGTGAACGACCAGCCCTTTACCGATTACGACGGACAGACATGGGTGGTGTTCTACGACGAGGTTCCCCGCGGCCGATCACTTCCTCGCATACTCAGCGATGCCCAGATCACCACGTTCGCGCAGGAGATTGCGCTCTTTCACCGGGCGTGTGCGGACGTGGCCCCGAAGATTCCACTGACGAGCACGTCGATCAAGGCCGACGCCATCCACCTGCTTGACCTCGTAACCAATCCACGCTCGGCCAAGCGGTTCGTATTAAACGCCTCCCAACTCAAAGTTGTCGCTCAGCACACCCACGATTTTCTTGTGCGGCTAGACGATCTTCGCTACGACTACTGGCCGAAGATGCCCGTCCTCATCGACTGGAACCTCGGGAACTTCTCCATCACCGAATCTGACCCGTCTAACCCCCTCCACCCCGATGGTGCCGATGATGATTTCCGCCTCTTCAGCCGGTGGGACTACGACTGGTTTCGCATCGAGCCACGCATGATGGATTTCTACTTTCTCTCCCGAGTTTCGTCATCGACCGGTGATCGCACGCATTTCACCTATTCGCCGCACACGCTCGTCGAGCCCCGCTTCTGCCAATTCGTAAAGGCATACCACCGCATCTTCCCTTTGCGCGAGGACGAGGTCACTTTCGTGTTGGAGACCTACCGGTTCTTCATCCTCCACTATGTGATCGGCAACGGGAATCGATTCTTTCGTGACGATCTGTGGAAGCGGCTCCAGCACGAGGCGGTGTCCATGTATCTCCCCGCCGCTGATCAACTCGATCTCACGCCGCTCCAACGGGTAGTCGCCCTATGAACCCCCGGCCATCGATCTCCAGCGCACGGACGGTGTCACTCGGGCGAATTGGTGATCCTGTTGTTCTTAGTGTTCCGTCGAGCTTCCAAGGGGACGACGACTCCCTTGACCTAGTGCCGGCGGTATGTTCGCTATGGGAGAAGCCCGGTCCGGTTGAACTTACCCGCCTTTCTGGTCTCGATCTCGAACGATGCGGCTTGCTCGTTCGCTCGACGCTCGGAGAGGCCCTGCTCGTCCCGTCCCCATCGATCGACGCATTCCTAAGCGCGCAGATCTTCTGTGTAGGTACGAATGTGAGATTCACCAATCGCCGGGAACTCCTAGACGCGGGACTTGTGGTGTTCGAACATCTCAGCCTGGTGGATCTCCCGAGGGCGGGATTTTGCCTCAGCGTTTCATCGACCGAAGTCACCGCCATCGTGCGGGCGTACCAATGGACGAGCTAGTACTGCGCGCTTCATTGGTCGGATGCCGCTTTGGAGACGTTCGCGTCATCAACGAAATCGACTCAACCAATCGTGCACTGCTGACCTGGGCGGCAGTCGGCTCCGATGATCACGGCCGGCCGATTGCCGATGGATCGGTCCTTATCGCCCGTTCACAAACGGACGGTCGCGGTCGGCTCGGACGGCGCTGGATCGCCCCGGCGGACAGCGCGCTACTCATGAGTGTGCTGCTGAACACCAGCGACCTGGCGCTCGACCGCTGGCCCCTGCTTTCCTTCGCCATGGGGCTTGCGGTGCTCGACGCGGTGGAGGCGAGCGGCGGTCCCGGCGCCAGCACCGGCGCCAATCTGAAGTGGCCGAACGACGTCATCATCGATGATGCCACCAGCCCCACCGGCTACCGCAAACTCGCTGGCATCCTGGCCGAGTCGTCGTTGCCCAGCACCGGCACCGGCCATGTCGTGGTGGGCGTGGGCGTAAACCTCAACCGCCCGGCTGAGCTCGACCCCGCACTCGGGCCGGATGCCGTTCCCACGTGGCTGGGCGAGCACGTGGCCATGCCGGGCCCGGAAACTCTTGCTGCACACCTACTTCGCCAGTTCGATACCTACGTGTACATACTAACGCGATCGAGTTCTGATTTTCTAGAGTCCTATCGATCCCGTTGCCGCACCCTCGGAGCCGAAGTTGCCGTTGATCTCGGCGAGCGGTCACTGGTCGGGGTCGCCACCGACATCGACGAAGGTGGTCACCTCGTCGTCACCGACGCTCAGATGCACGTACACGTACTTTCGGCCGGCGACGTGATGCACCTCCGGCCTGCGGCTCCCTCGAATTCCCACCCAGTCACATCACCGGCAGCATCCGCTGGGAACTTCCAAGACCAAACACGACAGGCTGACTAAAAAACGACGTCGCAACCTAGACAGTCAGTCGTCGATTGGTCATCGCACTGCTCGAAAATTAGCGTCCGACCTCATTGGCGATACTGGTGAGCATCCCGTTCACGTATCGGTGTGAGTCGTCGGTGGAGAAGCGTTTCGCCAGCTCAACGGCTTCGTTCAGGATGATGCCGCGGTCCACCGTCGGCTCTTCGAGGAGTTCGTAGACGGCCATGCGCATGACGATACGGTCGAGCATCGGCATACGCTCGATCGGCCAATCGGCCCGGGCGAATTGACGAATCAGTTGATCGGCCCGGTCGGCGTGATCGGCGGCGCCAATGGCCAGCTTGGCGGCGTATTCAGCCGGCGGAACCGGCAACGCGTCGATGATCGAGGCCACGCCAACGGTCTTCGACTCGGCCTCGTAAAGCAGTTCCATCGCCCGTTCGCGGGCATCGCGGCGACGTGATGGAGTGGCGCTCACACTCGGGTCAAATATTCGCCGGTGCGGGTGTCAACTTTGACCTTCTCACCCTGATTCACAAACAACGGGACCTGGATCACGAGACCGGTTTCGAGGGTGGCGGGCTTCTTTGCGCCAGAGACGCGATCGCCCTGGATGCCCGGCTCACATTCGGTGATAACGAGCTCAACGGCGGCGGGCAGATCAATCCCGACGATCTCGTCGTCGTAGGAGTTGATCACGGCGTTGTCCTGCTCTTTGAGGTAGTTCACGGCGTCGCCAAGCTTCTTCGGATCGACTTCAATTTGGTCGAACGTGCGGTTATCCATGAACACGTAAGTACCGCCGTCGCGATAGAGAAACTGCATCTCGCTCTTCTCAATGATCGCTTGCTCCATCTTTTCACCGGCCGTGTACGTACGGTCGATCACCGCTCCGGTGCGAACGTTGCGGAGTTTGGTACGCACGAACGCACCACCCTTGCCCGGCTTCACGTGCTGGAAATCGATGATCTGCATGAGACCCTCGGGGATGTCGAGGGTGATGCCGTTCTTGAAATCAGAGGTGGAAACGGGGGGCATGATCGAATCTCCTGGGCGCGTGCGTTTGTTCGGGTGATGGCTGCGACGCCGTCAAGACGGCCGACCAACGATACTCGGGTCGCCTGCCGGCGAGCGCAGCCCACCCATCCCCTACGAGCCCTCCGCTACGACGCCAGCAGCGAACTGTTCCGAGACTCGCCAATGAGTCGTAACTCCGACCAGGCAAACCGCTCCCGCACGCGTGACGCAATGGCATCAACATCGGCCCGATCGAGCAGCATTTGACCATGGCGAACCCGGAAACGGCAAGTGCGCACGGTCAACGGGTCGAACAGTGAACCGACGCGTATCGGGTGGACCGGTGCCCCGCCGACAACCACCTTCTCGAGGAAGACCGCCGAGCCATTGACCACGGTGGCGAGAATCCGGGCGAATCGAACGGCTTCGATGTCACTCTCAATGTCGAGTTCAAACATGGTGGTCGTGATCACTGACCCTGCCCCTTGGTGAATCCCGCTTCGCCATCGAAGGTGAACAGACCTTCGGTCTTGATCACGTCGTGGCCGGCGCCAACAACTCGACCGAGCAGCGAGACCATGTCGTCACCGGTGATGGCCGCACCGTCTTTGCCCATAAAGCGACAACGCCAATGATCCACGAGGAGTGTTTCCGGAATGCCGTCCGGCCAAACCTTCTGTCCCCGATTCGAGAGCATGTTGAGCTTCATTTCGCCCACCAACGGGAGTAGCGATTCAGCGAGGGCATCGGGGCTCTGGCCTCGGTGATGAAGAAAGACATCGACACCAACACGAACCTTGGTCTGCGGAGCTTGGGTCGTAACCTTGATCTCCATGATCGGCGATTCGCCATAGCTCGCCGCTTTCAACGTTGATGGTGTCTCGCCGATGCGGGCAATGACGGCATCGCCGAACTCCTTCGTGCCGACCTTCTCTGTGCTGATGCGGGGATCGTAGATATCGTAGGTATGCTTACCATCTTCCATTGTTTTGAGCCAGGCGTTGTGCATGCGCGACGCTGCCTGACCCTGACCGATATGAACCAGCATCTGCACCGCCCCGAGGATGAGACCCGACGGGTTGGCCAC
>JAYVSS010000395.1:0-1638 GCA_043775075.1 Acidimicrobiia bacterium | reverse complement strand
ACCGGGTGGGCACCACTGCAATGGTGGTCCGTTATCGGTCTGCACGCATATGGATTTATCGACGATGCCGCGATGATCGCCGATCGTTGGCTCACGACGTGCCGCGAACGTTTTCTGGTTGACGGAACGCTGCTCGAAAAGTACGACGTGGAGGTGCCGGGACGCCGACCGAGCGGAGGAGAGTACGAAGTGCAGGAAGGCTTCGGTTGGACCAACGGCGTTCTTGCTGACCTCAGTGCTCTAACTGCTATGTGGATATAGCAAACCCCACTGGCGCTAACCGCCGGTATCGTTCTGAGCGTGGCCACTCCTGAAACCAAGCTCGCAATCACCATGCTCGCCGATCGAGTGCTGGTGCAGATCCCGGCGGGCGACGGCGAACGGCTCTCAAAGGGTGGCCTACTCATTCCGTCTACGGCCCAGGTATCGCGTCGGTTGGCGTGGGCCGAAGTGGTGGCGGTTGGTCCCAGCGTGCGGCTGATCCAACCTGGCGATCGGGTGCTGTTCAACCCGGAAGACCGCTATGAGGTCGAGGTCAGTGGCGAGGATTATCTGCTGTTGCGCGAACGCGATATCCACGGTGTGGCCGCCGATCGGATAGACGGCACGACCGGGTTGTACCTCTAAAAAAGGCTCTGAAACTCCCGAAACGTTAGAGGTCGGTCGACTCGGAGGGAGCGGCGTCGGCAGTCGAGTCGGAGGTGTCGGCTTCGACGACGACTGGCGCGGGCATGCGGCGAGGGACAACGTTGAGGTGAAGCAGGTGATTGTTCTTGTGCAGTGAGCCCGGGACGATCGAGAAGCGCACATGTCCGTCTTCGCCGACCGAAACAACCCGCACGACCGAACGAGACGTGGCATTTCCCGCCACCAGATATGCGCCCGGATTAACCATCTCGGGCTTGGCGACCTCGCTCAGGTGCGACACACCGTACCCATCGTCGTCCGGGGCAGAAAGGTCGGCGGGGAGAACAGTCTCAATCATTTGCCCATATTCTAATGGGATTCTCCGAGCGGCGTCCCACCGCCGCCACTGATCGTTTTGATCAAGCTCGGGAGAGCCACCGGACCCACTGTCCGTGGAAACCGCACTCGGCCAGGAGGGTCGGTTCGCCCCCATGGCGCTCGCCGTCCCACAAGCGCAGAGTGAGGGCGGCGTGCTTACGGTGAGGTTGATGAGGCTCAAAGCTCAGCCACGCCAACGGCGCGTCGATGGTGGCTGACGGGCCCACGGATTCGACGTATTCGGTTATCCGTTGGCGCTCATCCCGGTCGATGTATTGCCAGACGATCGAGTGCATGATGACCGTTGTTGCGCCGCCAGGACGGGTCGCCAATTCCTCCTGCAACCAGGCTTCCGCCGCCACGGCGTCGATGCGAGCGGGGAAGTGTTTGGCCGTCTCAATTGCCCCGAGGGTGCGGGTCCGTCGTTCCGCCTGATCAGGCCACAGAAAGCCGAGAAGATGAATCGACC
This sequence comes from Acidimicrobiia bacterium, assembly GCA_043775075.1. GTDB lineage: Bacteria > Actinomycetota > Acidimicrobiia > Acidimicrobiales > JANYDT01 > JANLQX01. The sequence goes on along the minus strand of JAYVSS010000395.1, from coordinate 164 downwards.
CGGAAGGGGTGGTGCAGTCGATCGGACTCGGGTCGCAGCCCGCTCGATCGATGATGAGCGCCTCAGTCGTTGGCGGGGGGTGTTCTCCCCAACGGTCGACGATCTCGACGGCACCGCCGGGATCACCCGCCGACCAAGTCCCCTGGGCGTAGTGAAAGTGATCG
>JAYVSS010000394.1:0-1773 GCA_043775075.1 Acidimicrobiia bacterium | reverse complement strand
GTCCCATAGACAAGATGTCCGTCTGGCCCTCCACCGTGACCAGCTGCTGCTTGTACACGTTGGCCGTGGTGATTTCGTGTACGGCTTCGACCTCACCGGCCTGCACACTCGTCATACGATGCGGTGCCTTTATGTCTTGGAAGATCTTGCGCTTCATCCGCGACGGCACGCGGTCGAGGGCTTTCGACGCCCCGATGAACGACACCCGGTCGCGGGTGTTCCATTCCCACTCACGCTTCTGAAGGAAGCCGAAAGGATCGGGAAACGCATCGTTGTTGAGGGTGGTTTCGATCTGGAAAATCTTCACCCCGGACTCTTGAATGACCTTGCCCATGCGCCAATTCGACGTGTGCAGCTCAGACTTATGGCGGTCCATGAACGACGTGGAATTCCGCATCGTCTTCACGTTGTGATGGCTCTTCAGGCTCTCGTAGGCTGACAGACCGGTGGCCGTCGATTTCCAGCCACCGTCCATGGCGACGAGATTGATATTCACGTATACGAGCAGATCGGAATCGGCTGCGCGCTTATTAATGATGACTTTCTCGCCGTGCTTGGTATCGCCGAGATGGGTCAAGTTCTCTGGGTCTTCGGCGTCGTGGTTGTACAGCGCACCGCTGGGGGCGAACGCGTCGTACACCCGGTCACCGAGGGCGTGGCGCAGCTCGGCTTCCGTCATTCGACGATGCAGGGCTAGAGCGGCGATGAGGTGGACATCATCGACCCCCTTGCTGGCCGCCACTTCGAGAACCTCTTCAATGATCATCTGGCGGATGTCAGGGCGCTCCATGGCGGGGAGCGGAAGGCTGATGTCGTCGAAGGCGATGGTCAGCTTCATGCCGGAGAACAGCAAAGCGGCGAGCGGTTCAGAATCCCCGATCGGATTGGCTAGAGCCTGACGAATAGCGCCCCGGGGATCGGCGATCGGATCAATGGGCTCAGGGGCGTAAATCACCCGGCTGCCGATGGGTAGCTTTTCGAGTCGGAATCCTTCGCCGTGCCAGAACAGGGTCGGCGGGGTGGAGCGGTCAACCTCCAGGACAAAACCGGGACGCGGCCCTCGTTTGCGGTCGGTCATCGTTGCTTCTCCTGACGAAGGTCAAAACAGATTTTGGCGGCACCACGACGCCCGGCCGCCGCCGCATGGGCAATGGCGTCGTCGTGTCGATCAAGGGCGTAGGTGGCACTCACGAGTTGGCCGAGGTTGGCCGACGCCGCCAACTCCAGAGCCAGGTCAAACGTGCGGCGGCCACCGGCCGATGGCTCCACGCCATAGGCGTACGCGCCGATAAGCGCAACTTCGCGATGCCATAGGGGCGTGAGGTCGACGGTCACGGTGGCGGGCATGCCCACCAACACGATGCGTCCACCCGGACGAACCACGGCGAGGGCCTGAGAGATCGACTCGTTCGAGCCCACACAGTCGAACACCACATCACACCCGCCGGTCAATCGCTCGATGCCGCCATCCCCGATAGCCATGGAACCGGTGGCCCGGCGCACCGCGCGGGTCAGGGCCGAAGGATCAACGACGGCAGTGGCGCCAAAGCTTCGGGCCCACTGATGCTGTTCCGGATGACGGGCGGCAACGATGAGCTGCTGCACCGGGTTGTACTTCGCAAGCGCGCAGATAGTCAGTAGACCTATGGTTCCGGCGCCGATCACCGAGGCGACGGTCCCGCCAGTGGCCCCGCCGAGCAGGCCGGGAGACAACGCGGCATGAATGGCGCACGCTGCTGGCTCGACCATGGCGGCGGTTTCATCGGACATATC
>JAYVSS010000393.1:0-4050 GCA_043775075.1 Acidimicrobiia bacterium | reverse complement strand
GGCGCGCTGGGAAGATCGACACAAATCGCCGCATTCTCGGTAACGTTTATGGCCCTTGGCTGGACGCTTTCTTCGCTCATCGTCAGTCGTCTCCTTGATCGCGTTTCCAACACCCAGGTCATGATTGGCGGCGCGTGCCTGACAATTCCACCTCTGATCGTTGGGTTGGTCGTCTACGGGTCCACGTCGACGCCGGTCGCCGTGGTGGCGTTGATGTCGTTACTCCAGGGCGCTGGCATAGGAGCAGTCACCAACGCCGGGCTGACCCTCCTTCAACGCGCGGCTGAACCGAGCGAGATGGGGCGCACCAGCGCAGCCCATCAATTTCTCCGTAATCTCGGGTCGACCATCGGCGTGGCGGCGGCGAGCGGCGTGATCTTCAGCGTAATTCGCCGCCGAATCGGCGATCTTGAGGAGATCCGCCCGCTCCTCAAAGGTGAGCGAACCGAAATTAGCGGGGCGGCAAAATCGGCCATCGCTGCCGGTTATCGCACGGCCCACATCGCGTCGTTGGTGTTAGCGGTCATCGGTCTTGGCGTGGTGATCCGCCTTCACCGTTGGGCCTTGGCTCAGCCGGTGGTCGTCAAGTAACAGACGCAAAACCGCCCGGGCGATTGCCCGGGCGGTTCGTTTTTTCCAACGGTTTACGACGAGCGACCGCTAGGCCTCAACGACGTACGTGCTCGCTATCTTGTCGTGCCAAGTCTGCTTGTCCTTGTCCCACAACATCCAGAAGTAGCCGAGGCCGAGCGGAATCGCCGACACAATGCGGCCGACATAGCGGACGGCAGCTGAGCCGTACCCGATGGGCGACGCCCCGGAAGTGGAAATGACCTTTAGGCTCAAGGCCTTTTTTCCCAGCGTGGCCCCCTGGCCGCCTTCGAAGTAGATGTAGTAGGCAAGACCGAGCGCAGTGGAGAGCGCCCGTCCGGCTGTGCCTCCACCGAGAATCTGTCCGAGAATGCCACCGACAACGCCGACGATGATGGCGTCGAGGAGGGCGGCGAGAAAGCGTTTTCCGAAACTTGCACGAGTCATAAACGGTCCTTGGTAGGCGATACAGAACTCGCAGCCTGCCTGTTCCCAGCCCGCCGCGTCAACGATGCCACCCGAGAAGCTGCGCCATCGGCCACACGACAGGCGCCGACACGTCGAATCGGCAATGATTCATCCGTCACCGTCACGGAACCAGGGAGCATGACCATATGTTGAAGTCCGCCAAGCCCGACAAGATGGCACATCTTGCCGCCGTCCCGCTGTTTGCCTCGTGTTCGAAGAAGGAACTCAAAGAACTCGCCAGTCTGTGCGACGAGGTCACCGTCCCCGCCGGCAAAGTCATCGTGAGGCAGGGCTCCACCAGTTTTGAGTGCTACGTGGTACAGGACGGGACACTCAAGGTCGAAATCGATGGACATCTCGTTACCACCCTGGGCGCTGGCACCCACTTCGGAGAGTTCGCGCCGATCGACAAGCGCCCCCGCTCAGCGACGGTCACCTCCGTTACGGAATCAACCCTGCTGATCCTCGGCCCGTCGCAGTTCAGCACCGCCCTCGCCGACATTCCCGGCCTGGGGATGAAGCTGCTTGCGTCCATGGCTGAACGAATTCGTGAACTCAACGGCGAGCGCTTCACGCATTGACCAGGGAAGTTCTCCGGTTCATCCGGCGCGCGCCTCATCGATGGGGTCAACGCCAAGGATCCCTTCGACCGAACGCAACTCGTCGAGTGCCCCCGCCGGGACGGCGGCGTCGGTGTCGAGAATCATCAACGCCGAACCCCCGGTGTCCGAGCGCCCCAGGGCCATGTTCGAAATGTTCACCTCATGCTTCGCCAGCGTGAGCCCAACAGCGCCGATCATGCCCGGACGGTCGTCATTGCGGACCACCAGGAGGTGACGCGAAGGCGGCACCTCCACGGCATGATCGTCGACCATGACGATCCGTGGCTCCATCCGTAGACCGGCAATCGTCCCCGCAAGAGAGTGCCCGCACGACGTGCGGAGTTCAATCTTCGAGCGATAGTCAAGCGAGAGAGACGACTTTGTTTCCGTCACGCTCATCGCTCGTTCTTCGGCCATCTGCGGCGCATTCACGTAGGTGACCTGATCATCGTGAACCGCGCCGAGGAGGCCCTTAAGCACGGCGAGACGCAGGATACGGGTGTCGTATTCGGCAATCTGCCCGGCGAAGGTGATGGCCAACTCCGACGGCGTACCACCGCATAGTCCGGCGATAAGCAATCCCAACCGCTCAGCCAGCGGGAGATAGGGGCGGATGGTCTCGCTCGCCGCCGCCGCATCGACGTTCACGGCGAACGGAACGAAGTCCCCGGCGAGAGCAAGCTGCACCATGTCGGCAATCGTGTCGCCCGCCTTGTCCTGCGCCTCTCGGGTGCTGGCGCCAAGGTGTGGCGTCACCACAATGTTAGGCAGGGTGAAGAGAGGTGAGACGGTGCAAGGTTCTTCGGAGAAGACGTCGAGCCCGGCTCCGGCGATCTGGCCCGAGGCACACGCGTCGTAGAGCGCGACCTCGTCAACAATGCCTCCCCGCGCGGTGTTGATGATGCGCAGGTCCGCTTTGGCGAGCTTCAACAACGCTGCGCCGATGATGCCATTGGTCTCTTTCGTCTTTGGTAAGTGCACAGACATAAAGTCGCTCTGACGAACGCAATCTTCAAGCGACAACAATTCGGCCCCGAGTTGCGCTGCACGGTCCGACGAAATGAACGGATCGAACGCAATCACGCGCATGCCAAACGCCGCACAACGTTCGGCCACGAGCGCCCCGACGCGACCAAGGCCGACGATCGAGATCGTCTTACCGAAGAGTTCGACGCCCTCCCACTTCGACCGCTCCCACTTCCCATTCTTCAGCGCGCTGTGCGCCTGCGGGGTATTACGCGCGCTTGATAACAGCAATGCCATCGCCTGCTCGGCCGCCGAAATCACGTTGGACTGCGGGGCGTTGACGACCATCACCCCTCGCCGCGTGGCCGCCGGAACATCGACGTTGTCCAAGCCGATGCCCGCCCGACCGACGACGGCAAGCACGTCTGCGGCGTCCAGCATTTCCGCCGTGACCTTCGTGGCCGACCGAATGATGAGGGCATGGGCACCCACGATGGCAACGTTGAGTTCTGCCGCCGAGAGACCCTCCTGCACATCAACGGTGTGCCCGGCCTTGCGCAGGCGCTCGAGCCCGCCGTCGGCGATGGATTCAGTTACCAGGATGCGTGCCACAGGACCATCAAAGCTAGGCGTCCACGGGGTAAACGTTCCGTAAGGAGCCGCGCCGTGTCGAGGGTCACAGCGAAAGTGTTGACGGAACGTCTGGCGGCGGGTCCCTAGGCTCGAAGGCCGTGTCAACACCCGCCGACTTACGCATTCCGCCCGAACTTCTTCCCCGTGACGGGCGTTTCGGCTGCGGGCCGTCGAAGATCCGGCCCGAGGCCGTCGCTGCTCTGGCGGCGACTGGGACGTCCCTCCTTGGCACCAGCCATCGACAGAATCCGGTCAAGGACCAGGTGGGGCGGCTTCGCTCCGGCCTGCGCCACCTCTTTGCCCTTCCCGATGGCTATGAAGTGCTCCTTGGCAACGGTGGGTCAACGGCATTTTGGGACATCGCCACATTTGGCCTGATCAAGGAACGCAGTCAGCATCTGGTGTTTGGTGAGTTCTCCTCCAAATTTGGTGAGGCCAGCGCCGCAGCTCCGTTCCTTGAGCAGCCCGAGATCATCAACGCCGCCCCCGGCACGTCCGCCCGTTCGGTAGCTCGCCCCGATCTCCACGGCGACGCCGCCGCAGGTATCGACACGTACTGCCTCACCCACAACGAAACATCCACCGGAGTGGCCACCACGATTACTCGCCCCGCTGGCTCCACGGACGATCAACTCGTCCTTGTCGATGCCACGAGCGCCGCCGGCGGCCTTCCCGTCGATCCCGCTGAATTCGACGCGTACTACTTCGCGCCGCAGAAATGCCTGGCGTCCGACGGCGGCTTGTGGATCAGCCTCTGCTCGCCCCGAGCTCTTGCGCGTATTGCTGCGGT
>JAYVSS010000392.1:0-7354 GCA_043775075.1 Acidimicrobiia bacterium | reverse complement strand
TGAGGACTCTGCGGCAATTTGTCCCACACCACCACGTTGGTGATGTCTCGCGTGAACCCGGCGGCGATATCGACGCGATAGGTCACGCGATCAAAGGCCACCACCGTCTGGTTGTCGCCCTGATTCGGTCCGCTGGCGGTGAAGGTCGCGCTGTAGTCGCCCGGATAGGTCGGCGACGAGTTCGTCGGGCGCTCGATTTTGTCGACTCCCTTCGTCAACGTGGGGATGGGGTTGTTGATGAACAAACCAGAACTGGCGCGCTGGGGAAAGACGGTTCCCGCGGTGTTCGCGGATACCAGCTTGAGGAGGTTGTCGGTCAGATCGACAGTCGACGAAACAGTAAGTGGACGGACGAGTTGGACGGCGATCACCAGTTCGAACACCTCACCGGCGCCGGTCGCATTGTTGATGTCTCCGATCGGCCATTCGAGGGTGGCGCCCCCGTTCGTTGCGCTGGTGTCGGGGTTGTCCGCCGGGTAGATGTTCGGTTGCGGTGAAGCGCCGGGTGCAGGGAAGGTAGGAGTGGGAAGGACCACGGTATTGTTCGGCGTGGCCCGGGCCGAACCGGGTATGTAACGCATCCCGCTCGGAACGAAGTCAACAATTTTCACGCCCGACGCCGAGATATTCACCGGCACCGTCGCTCGCAGCTTGAAACAGGCAACATCGCCGTACGTGTAGTCGGAGAATGGCCCATCGAAATAGGCAATGCCTGAATTGAGGCAGCTCGCGCCGGCCGTCGCGCCCGTGGGAATGGCGGCGGGAAGCGTGGAGCGTGCAGACACGTGCTTTGACAGCGTTAGTGATATTCCGCTCACCGGGGCGGATGCATCGTCTTGAATTCGCCGCCCGTCGGACTGACCGCCCAGAGTCGCTGCGACGGCGGTATTTCCCGGCACCTCACGGAACTCCTGTCCGTTCACATACGAATAGTTGGTGAGGTCGTCATTGGTCAGGACGGCTCCGCCACCCTGATATGTCTTACGGACCTTGGAAAACATGGTGACGACCACGGTCGAGTTCGGTGGCACGGACGCCAGCGCAGGCACGGTGGACGAGTCCCAGGTGGCGAGATAGAGGTTGCCTTGGACCGCGACCGACGTGAAGGGGTCCGTCATTGTGACCGGGGAACCGTTCACGGTGATCGTGGGCGGGTCGGCGCTCGTACAGCCGACGTCGATGGGCGTGGTCATTCCCTGCGGACAGGTACCGCTGGGCAGACGATCGCTGGCAATGAGATCGTCGAGGCGTCGATACTCGCTCGTGGTGATCGTCAGGGTATTGGTGAGCAGTCCGCCCTGGATAACCGACCCCGTCGACGACTTACTCATCGCCAGGTCCTCGGCCGAGAAACTCGACGACGCGTTATCGCCGTAGCTTGTCGGCGCCCCGGTCACTCGAGGGCCGGTATAGGTGGCGCCCGAACGCGCATCATTCGTGCCGCTCTGTTCGTTGCCGTCGGCGAACGTCGAAGGGTTGACCTCGCCCTCTTCGGTCCATGGGCCGGTGTTGTTGTCGAGGTTGGCGCCCTGGGCCCCACTGGCCGCCGTTGGTGGGGTGGGAACAGAGGCGAACGGTCGGTTTTCCCGTAGCGGGATCGCCGCTTGGTAGGTGATGGTTTCCACGCCGTTGGCGGCCAGATGGTTGGCGGCGGGAAAGGTCCACCGCACCCATGTGGTGCCGATCGGAGGCGTCGTGGTGGAACCGTCGGCCGGCGTGACGGGCGTCGATCCATTGAGGGTGGTCACCGACACTGTCGGTATGCCGAGCGCGCCCGAGTACACACACGCTGTTGGCGTAAGGCGGGCGGCGCCGGTGTACTCGACCACGCCAGACGTCGTGTTGTCACCGGCGCCACAACCAAGAAATTCCAGATTTGGTGGCAGAAAGTCATCGACCACAAAGTCCGACGTGGGCGTGGTCTTGTTGTTGGTCAGCGTCAGGGTGAACGGCGTGGCGTGGGAATGCACGCCACGAAGCACTTCGCCGCCGCCGGACTTTGTCAGACGGTAGGGAATGACGGTGGTGTTGACCGGGCTGGCCGTACCGGTTCCTGGAGCAGTTGTTGCATCGACCGCACCGGTGCCGTCGAATTTCACCAGCTTGCGGGCATCGGTCTGGGAGTAGCCATTGGCTCCGGTGGTGATGACGGTTCCAACGGGGTTAAGGGTGGCATCGACGCTGGCGTTCACGCCGATCGAATGACACACGCCTGTCTGGAGGTCAGCGAGATTGTCCCAGACGAGCGTTGTCTGCCCGACGGTCGGTTGGCCGACGAATGTGCGCGGCGCCACCGTGGTGCCCGACGTGCTCACGTAGGTCACGCCGGCCGGAAGTACCGACCGCAGACTCATATTGTAGGAATCGGGCCCACTTGGATTGCACGCCCTCAAGGTGTACGAGAGCGACCCTCCCTGGAGCACCGAGGCCGGCCCACTGGCGACGACCTGCAGGTTGGGTGCCGCCTGCGCCCCGAGGTCGGGGATAACAATTATTCCTACCGTGACGAGCGCAAGCGCGCTGAACTGGGCGAGGAAACGACGACGTGCGCCGGTGAAGACCGGGCCAGACAATGCCATACTCGGCGTCTTCGACCCTTTGGCGGGCATTCTGTAGGACCGTGCCGCTCAACGGAGCGTCCCCTTCCCTGATGCGTTGCCATCGGCGGATCTACCGTCGATCTGAACGCATTTGAGTCGAACGACTCACCCGGCTCACGCGACGTAAGCGGCCCGCGGGGCGAGCGTGATGCACCCGAGCGAGCCGAGAGGAACAGCGCGATCGCCAACAAGAGCGAACCGACGCCGTAGAGCGCGATAACTGGGACGAGCAGCGAACCGACCGCCGCCGCGGCCCGAACACGTGAAAGTCGCAACGACGCGGGCTGGCAGCGGGTACCGGTAGCGTCCGCTTCGTGAATTCGGCCGAGCCCCTGTCCCCCCGTTTCCCCGAGCTCGGACCGGTGCTGCTGAGCGCCGCCGAACTGGCCGAGACCGTCGCCGACTTGGGGGCCCGGATCGCCACCGACTACGCCGGCCTCAACCCCCTGATGGTCGGGGTTCTGCGTGGGGCGTTTGTGTTCATGGCTGATCTGGCCCGAGCCATTCCGATGAGCGTGGAGGTCGACTTCATGGCGGTGTCTTCGTATGGCCAGGCCACGGAGTCAAGCGGGGTCGTTCGCATCATCAAAGACCTGGACACCGACATCACCGCTCGGCACGTCATCCTCGTCGACGAAATCATCGACTCGGGCCTCACTATGAACTATGTGCGCAGATTACTTTCCGACCGTGGTGCGGCCAGCGTGGAAGTATGCGCGCTGTTGGTTCGAGAATCGGTCTCGCATGTTGACACGTCCACACTGCGCTATCTCGGACGCACCATTCCGGCCGATTGGGTCGTTGGATATGGGCTCGACACCGCCCAGAAGTGGCGCAACCTGCCGGACGTGCGGTTATGGCAGGGATGACCCGCTGCCACTCCATTAGCCGGTAAAGCTCGGTTCCCCGGAGACGGCCATCGCCGGGCCCGCTTCCGCAACGGTGCCGAGCACTCCTGCTGTGGTTGTGGTCGTCGTTGCTGGTGTCGTAGAGGTCGGGGCGGCGGGTGTTGACGTCGCAGGTGCTGTGGTCGGGGTGGTCGGGGTGGTCGGGGTGGTCGGGGTGGAAACGACCGATGTTGGGGCCGACGTTGGCGCAACGGGAGTGGGTCCGACCGGCGTCGGGGGAATGGTTGCTGGGGGAATGGTTGCTGGGGGAATTGTGCTGGTGCTGGTGCTGGTGGTGGTGGTGCTCGTCGTCGTTGTTGTGGTGGGCGCGGTGAAACCGAGAGTATCGAGGGCCACGAGGAAGGAATCCTCAAGCCCGCTCGACGTTTCACTGACGACGCCGCTCCCTGGATCAAGGTCGGCGGTGGCCTGGAAGAACCCCGCAACGAACATTGGGCCAGAACCGCTGACGGCGACAGAATACACAGCGTCATAGGACGGCCCGCCGAACCCATCGGCCCACCGGGTGTTCCAGGCGGGATCCAGGGTAACGATGAATCCATCGTCGTTGCCCGCCGATGTCAACGTCGCGCCGCCCGCACTCGGACCGAAGTCGACCGTCCCGGCAAAGCTGCCGCCGACCGAGACATCGCCGGTGGGCCCTATGCCGACGGTGATTCCAGCGTCGTCTCCTGAAGACCCGAACTGGCGAACTGCAGTGAGAGCGCCCGTCGGCGTCAGCTTCGCCAGGAAGACATCGCTGCTCCCGGCCGACGTGAGCAAAGTGGTTCCGGCGCCAGGATCGAAGTCGGCTGCACCCAAGAAACCTCCGGTGACATAGACATTGGCGCTGGCGTCGACGGTGAGACCGAGCGCCCGGTCGTCGGACGCACCGCCGAACTGATCGGCCCACAAAAACGTGCCGGAGGAGTCGAGCTTGGCGACGAATGCATCCGTGCCGCCAGCTGAGGTGAAGGAAGCGACTGCGACACTCGGGTCAAGGTCGGCCGTACCAGAGAACCATCCGGAAACAGTGATGCCGCCAGTCGTATCGACCCGAACTGATCGAACGAATTCATCGCCTGATCCGCCAAACGTACGGGCCCAGAGCAATGCCCCCGACGGGCTCAGTTTGGTCACGAATCCGTCCATTCCGCCGGCCGCCGTCGCGCTCGAAACCCCAGCACCGGGGTCGAAGTCGGCGGTTCCGTTGAATACGCCAGCGATGACGGGGTTGGAGCTGGCATCGAACTGCACTGACGTGGCGGCGTTCAGCCCGGTGCCGGTAAACGATTCGGCCCAGACGAATGTTCCATTGGTATCAAGCTTGACGATGAAGGTGTTGAGGCCGGTCGAGGCAAGTGTGCTCACACCGGCGGTCGGGTCGAAGTCGCATGTCCCGCCGAAGTCGCCGACGACGTACACATTCCCGCTCGTGTCGAGGGCGATCGAACCGAGGTCGTTGAACCAACCGCTGCACCCGAACCGCTGAGCCCACAGAAAGTTTCCGTTGGCGTCGAGTTTCTGAACGAACGCATCGCGTCCCCCGGCGGCGGTCATCGTCGCAGTGCCCGGGCCCGGATCGAAATCGGTGGTCTTGGCAAAAACTCCACCGGTATAGATGTTTCCAGCGGAGTCCGTCGTGACGGACTCCGCCTCGTCCTGCCCGATTCCTCCCCAGACGGCGACCTTGGCTACGGGGTCAGTCCAGGCGCTGGCGGTCGTCGACGAGAACGCCGACAGGCCCACCCCACCGAGAAGGATTGCGGCCACGACGATCGAGGTTCGTCGGATGTTTTTCACGATGTGGTGCTCGGTTCCGTCGTCCGGTGGCCGGATGGCCGCCTTGGGGAACCAGTGTGCGGATCACCGCACCGAGACGCCTGAGTAACGATTACTCAGTTCCCGTCTATTCGGTGAAGGCCTTTTCGATGCGTAGAATTCCGGGAGTCCGAGGAAGTCGATGAACTGGCCAAAGGGAATCGGGATTCTTCCCCACCGACCGTGCTCGTGCGTTGATCTCGGCGGCCAATCAGCCCGGGTCAGTTCGGGTCAGCTCGGCTCAGCTCGGGTTCTCAAGGCTCGGTGAGCAGATCGTGCCAAGAGCAGGAACCGCTTTGTCTACGAAGAATCGGGCCGCGGCCTCCCGAATGCATGCGCTCTTATCGATAGCGACGTGCCCTCCACCGTTGCGGGTCAACAACGCCGCACCGAGTGACACCGCCAGGCTCTGGGACCACGTGTAGGGCGTGGTCAGATCGAACGTGTTGCCGATAACCAGCGTGGCGGCGTTGGGCTGAGGGCCCAACGGGACGCGTGCGGCGAGAGGGGCCGGCCACGTGAGGCAGGTGTAGGTCAGCCGTGCATCACCCCGCAAGCCGGAAAACCTTGGGCCCACCACCGGTGTTTGGTCATGGACCGTTTGGTACGCCGCCGGGTCGCGAGGGAGAAGGCCATCGCGGCAGTTGATGGCGAAGTTCGTGGCGGTGGAAAAGCGGTCAAGGGGGACGAGCCGTTCGGAGTCGTCGATTGAACGACTGTCGGCGGATGTCGGATTGAAATTGGCCGGCTGTTTCGTCGCCAACTCCTGCAGTGCCCTTGCCAGAATTGGCCACCCGTTGCGGGGGTAGCCAACGAGATCAGAAATTGTCGAATCGAAGATTTCCTCGCCCGCCTCACGACCGCGACGGCTGTTGGCGACGTACTCGTCGCGCACGCGGAGATATTTGGCCCGCAGATCAGTTCCGTCGTTGAAGTTGCAGGGGTTCAAACGGCCCGACGTGCATTCGTCGAGGAACCCGTCGAGGGCAACCTCGGTGGCGATCACGGGGTCGAGAAGTTGGTTGATTCCGAAGCGATTCGGGTCGATTGCGCTATCGAGAATCATCGTCCGTACGTGGCGGGGAAAGAGTGCGCGGTACACGGCGCCGAGGTAGGTCCCGTACGACATTCCCAAATAGGAAATCTGTTCTTCACCGAGAGCACGGCGAACCGCTTCCATGTCCCGGGCCGCCGTTTCAGTATCGAGGAACTGAAGCCGATCGCCGTCATTGGTGTCACAGGTCTTGGCGAATTCCTCGTAATACTGACGGAGGCTGTCATCGAGGGACGCGGCGCCGGTCGTGGGTGAATCTGGAGCGATCAGTGCGGTGTCACAACGCAGCGGCACACTGCGTCGCGTGCCCCGGGGATCCACCCCGACGATGTCGAAGCGCTCGAGTACTTCCGCGGTGAAGAACCGAGCTGAACTCCGCACCAGGTCATACGTCGGTCCGCCCGGTCCGCCTGGGTTCACGAACAGGACGCCAACGCGAGGGGCGGGTCCGGTCGCCTTGCGGCGAGAAACGAACAACGTCGCTTGCTCGCCCGCTGGATTCCGGGGGTCGAGCGGCACGGAGACGTCGGCACATTCCAGGGTGGAGTTGATGCAGGCGCTGAACAGGGCCGCCGGTTGAGAAAGCACGGTGGTCGGCGGCGCGGCGAGCGGCGCCGCGGCCGGAATGGTCTTGGTGGTCTTCGTTTTCTTGGTGACGGTTCGCTTCTTCGAGACGGCGTTTGCCGTGCGGGGAGCGATCACGGCGGTCAACCCGAGCGTGAATGAGAGTGCGAGGACAGCAACAACTCCCGAGCGTCGGCGCATATGGCCAAGGTACGCCGTTTCAGATGAGAACCAGATTTCAGTCGCCGTTCAGCGTCCCTTGAACTCCGGTGTGCGCTTTTCGATGAACGCTTTGAACGCCTCTGTGGTGTCCTGCGACGAACCGATGGTCACGGTCTGCGTCCACCCTTCGGCTTCGAGGGCTTGATCCATGGTCAGCATGGAGCCTTCGTTGAGAAGCTTCTTCGAGAGGCGCAGTGCTAAGGGCG
>JAYVSS010000391.1:0-5876 GCA_043775075.1 Acidimicrobiia bacterium | reverse complement strand
GACGCAATTTCCGTGGCGATAGCCACCGCCGTGGCGCGAACCTCTCCTTGGGGGACCAGGCGGTTGGCCAGGCGAAGGGCGAACGCCTCCTCGCCTCCGACTCGGCGACCGACCAACAACAGGTCAGCAGCCTGGGCCGGGCCGATCAATTCGGGCAGGGTGACGGAGATACCAAAGCCCGGATGGATACCGAGCTTGACGAAGTTGGTGGCGAAGAACGCCTCCGCACACGTGACGCGGATATCGCACGCCGTGGCCAAACCGAACCCAGCGCCTACCGCCGGACCGTGCACGGCGGCAACGATCGGCACGGTGATCTCGAATACCCGCAGGGCCGCTTCGTAGAACGGTCCGATTTCCGACGCCGAGTCCGTTTGCACGTATTTGCCGAAGCTGGCAGCCTTTTGCCCCGACCCGCCGGAGAACTGGGCGCCGGCGCAAAATGACTTTGCTTCCGAGCACAACACGACGGCACGGGCGCCGTCAGCGATTGCCGCCTGCGCGGCGTCGACCGCCGCGTTGAGCAACTCGGCCGACGCAAAGTTGTGTGGCCCCTGTTGCAGTTCGACGACCGCCACATGGTCGGAAACGGTCACGCCAACAAGTGCATCGCTCATGGCGTTCATGCTGGCACGCCCGAGTCATGCGCGCCCGAAAGACCGGGCCGGGTGACCGGACCCGGCCATAGGGCTACCGGGAACGACCGACCTGACCGACGACGGCGACGGACTGGGGCGACGCCGGATCGCCAACAATGAACACCCCGAACCCGATGTGGGTGACCTTGGGATTGTTGATGATGGCCATATGCCGGGGCGAATCGAGGAAGAAGCGCTCGTTCGCCATGTCACCCTTGGGGAACGGGTTCCAGGCACGAACTACCTCGCCGAAGCTGGGATAGCCAAGTTCGGCGGCGCGGACCCCGCAGAGCGTGGGTGGGCAGTGCGCCGTGCCCCGACCGGCGTAGGCAGCATCGGTGGTGTGCTCGGCCCACCAACGCGATAGGCGCGTCAGCCGAGGATCAACGATCAACGGCCGCAAACCGCGAGCCGAGCGCTCCCCATTCATGATCTCGACGAGACGGGCCTCCATCGCGGCCCGGTTGGCGTACGCCCCCGGGAGAGCGGGGGACGGGGCGTCGGCATTGGACCCGTCGAGCGACGGGGTCAGCGTCGCCCACGTACTGGGCGTCGGGGTGGAGTCGTCCAAGGATGGTGGGATGGGCGCCGACCAGACCCAGACCCGACCGGTGGCCGTCGACGCGCAGGCGAGCGGGCGGCCCCCCTCGTCCACCGCTTTACCCGGACCGCACGCCGCTCCGATCGCCGCCAGCGGCGCGAATGCACCGGCCGCGGACGCCGCAGCCGCGGCGGGACGCGGCGCCGCCACAAGCGAGCTGACGAGCACCAGGGCACCGCCCGCGAATCCGAATCCAAAACGGAACACCTTCATCACCTACACCCTACTAAAAGAGCCACTGAACAGGAGGTTCACGTCTGAACGCCCATCTCATCTCGCTAGTTCCGAAGTTCGCCAAGTAGCCTGCCGGGTCGTCGCCGGACCTCTCTCTTACAGGCGCCGCCCCCGTCTGGAGTGAAGAACACATGCGCAAGGCCGTGATCGTCGGAGTCGGGCAGTACCGACGCAACCCGAAGCTTGATGGTCCGTTCGAGCCGTGGGAGCCGGCCCGGATGATGGCCGAAGCCATTCGCCGCGCCGTTGACGACGCGCGCACCATGGGCGACGCCACTGCGCACTCGATCGGGGCGTCGACCACGTTGCTCGCCTGCGTTGACCCGATGGCCTGGGGGTACGTGGACGCGTGCGCCACCGTGGCGTCGATGGCTGGAGTGAACCCCGATGCCGAGGGTCTAATGGTTCCACCCGGCGGTAACTCGCCCGGAGAACTGCTGAACACCCTGGCCAATCGAATCGTCGCCGGCGAAGCGGAAGTGGCAATCCTGGCTGGTTCGGAATGCGTCTACGGACGTCGCCGGGCCATCAAGGAAGAGCGGGTGTTGGACTGGACGCCGTTCGAAGGACGACGTGACTTTCTCAAAGGCCAGCGCCCCTTGACCACCACGATTGAGTCCCGCCACGGGATGACCGGCCCGATCCACTGCTACCCGCTGTATGAGAACGCCCTGCGAGCCAAGGCGGGGCGAACCGTCGACGAGCATCAGGCCTTCCTCGGCACCTTCATGGCCCGAAATGCCGCCGTTGCCTCGACCAATCCGTACGCATGGTTCCCGATCGCCTACACGCCGGAGGAAGTAAGCGCACCTACGGAAGACAATCGGTGGGTGTGCTTTCCCTACCCCAAGCGAATGAACGCCATCATGGAGGTTGATCTCTCCGCCGCCATCGTCGTGATGAGTTCCGAAGAGGCGGATCGTCGGGGTATTCCCAAGGCCAACCAGGTGGCGTTCCTCGGTGGGGGGAGCGCGGTGGACGCATGGACCCCGTGCGAGCGCATTGACTTCACCTCGTCGCCCGGCATGCAGGCATCGGCCACGCAGGCCTTCCAACATGCCGCCCTCACGGTTGACGATGTCGATCTGTTTGATCTGTACTCATGCTTTCCGTCGGCCATCGAAATGGCCCTGAGCGAGTTAGGCGTCGCCACCGACGATCCCCGTGGCGCCACCATGACCGGTGGCCTGGCCTATGCCGGGGGGCCGGGAAATAGTTACGCCCTGCACGGGCTGGCAGCGATGACCGAGCGGCTGCGCGACCCTCGGCACAAGGCGACTGTTGGACTCGTCACATCGCTCGGCATGACAGCCACCAAGCACGCATACAATGTGCTCTCGTCGGATCCCCGCAACTGGGATGCCGCCACAGGCCAGGCCAACAAAGTGGCGCTGCCATCAGAGAAACTCACCGGTCCCGAACTCGTGGACGAAACCAGTGGCGAAGGTGTCATCGAGACGTATACGGTCGAATTCGACCGCACCGGCACCGCCGTCCGCTCCATCATGATCGTTCGCCTAGATGACGGCCGACGCACCGTTGGCAACGGTACGTGCACAGAAGATGAAATACGTACACTTATGACAACCGAAGCAATCGGACGCCGAGTCCGTGTCACCGCCGGAGAAGCCGGAGAGCCAAGCGTGCAGACGACGATCACCGGCGCGCCGAGCGACCCGGGCACGCCGAACCGAGTGGAGTTCGCGTGACAACCGCACTAGCGGAACGGATCGCCACCGTCCGAGCCAAGGGCGGCCCCACGATGGCCGACCTGTCCGCCAACGCCGTTATCGGCGAGGACAATGTGAGCTATCCCCTCGCCCAAACCCCGGCCCGGCAGTGGAGATGCAACGCCGATGGAGTGGGGATCGCCGTGTATGAATGGGGCGACGAAACCGCTCCGCCGCTGTTTCTCATGCACGGCGGTTTCGATTTCGCCCGCACGTTCGATGTGTTCGCTCCCCTGCTCGCCGCCGGCGGCTGGCGAGTGGTGAGCTGGGATCATCGCAACCACGGCGATTCCGATGCCGCTCCGTTTACCAGCTGGTCCGCCGACATTCGCGACGCCGTAAACGTCATCACGTCGGTGACGAACGCGCCGTCGCCGATCGTTGGTCACTCCAAAGGCGGGGCCATGGCGTTGCGGTTGGGACAGGCCCTCCCCCACAAGTTCACCCACCTCGTCAACATCGACGGGCTTCCATCAAAACGAGCCGCCCCAGACGTGTCCAACCATGAACGCACCCGGCTCCTGCAAAAGGATTTGAGTGGCTGGCTCGATCACAAACGGACGTCGTCAGAAGGGCAACGCAAACCCGGGACCCTGCCCGAACTGGCGAGCCGTCGCGCCCGCATGAATCCCCGTCTCAGCCCCCAGTGGCTCAGCTATCTCGTGACCGTCGGCGCCAAGCACGATGCCGACGGATGGCGGTGGAAGATCGACCCGATGATGCGTATGGGTGGCTTCGGGCCATGGCGCCCGAGTTGGTCCCTCGATGGTCTGCCGGGCCTCCCGATGCCCTTCCTCGGATTGCTCGGCCTGGAGTTGGAGCAAATGGGTTGGGGTACCGTGCCCGACGATCTTCGCGGGTTCCTTCCCCGCCATGGTCATCTCGAAACGTTCACCGGAGTCGGCCACTTCATCCATGCCGAACGGCCGGTTGAGACTGCCAACGTGGTCCTGGAGTTCCTGTCATGAACACCTCCACAACCATCACCAAGCCGCCGTCGCAACGCCTCCAGCAAGGTCGCCTGACCCTCGCACTCCACACACTCCGACACGGCGATGGTATGGCCCTCCTGCTTCTCCATGGCCTGGGCGAGCGTTCGCCCGATGCCGTGCCCGACGAACTCGCGTCGTGGCCCGGTCCCATCCACGCCCTGGACTTCTGCGGACACGGTGATTCCGAGTCCGCTATCGGCGGTGGGTACTCGTGCGAGCAGTTGATGGCTGACGCCGATGCCGCGCTGGCCGTGTTGGGCGAAGCCACGGTCCTGGGTCGGGGGCTCGGCGGCTACATCGGTGTACTGATTGCGGGAGCACGTCCGTCGCTGGTCCGCGGGGTGATCATCGACGACGGCACCGGGCTCGCCGGTGGTGGCACCCGACCGGGATCGATGACCGTCGAGTTCCCCAGCGATCGGGTCTCGGTCGGCACCCCCGATCCGTATGTGCTCTTAGAGCTCAGCACCGACGTGCGGCCCAAGGACTACGCCACGTCATTCGTCCGCATCGCCGTGGAGATGTCCGGCCTGCCCACGCCGATCTGCGTCGTCGCCCAATCGCGCGCCCCGTGGCTCGACGCCGTCGTCGACGAGTACGGGGTAGTAAGCGCGCCTATCGATCGGGCGCTGGCGATGTACGCCCGCTGACCTTGCTGCGTGACTGAGGACCCCTAAAGCGCCTGCTCGAGGACTTGTTGGATGGCCCCGTCGCTGAAGAATCCCTCCGTCCCTCTCGCATACGCGCAACGCATATCCAACACGCCGCCAGCGAACGAAATCGCCATATCGGCGACGGCTGGCACGTTCGCCAGTTTGATGAGAGTCAGACCCTCTCGGATCGCCTGCCTACCCATGTCATCGCCGCCAATGGTGCGCAGGGCCATATTGAGCCGATGGCATGATCCGTTGTCGAGAAAACGGAGTCCCTCGCTGTCGTTTTCCAGGGTTGACCAATCAACCTCGTAGGCGATCGGTGCTCCACAGATCTCCTCAATCTCCCGAACTCGCTCAGGAAAAGTGACGTCCTGGAGTTCTTTGATGGCTCGGCGTTCGTTGAGGCCCATGACTACGCTCCGGGCTTCACGGCATCGGATAGCTTCTGCGAGCATGCGGTGATCTTGGCGACATCGGAGGATTGTGACTGCATGAGTGCTGCACCATCCGTCGTCAGCTTCGTCGCTGATGCGGTCACTGCGGCAGCGTCACCGTTGGTCGGGTCAGCCATGACTGCTTTGAGCTTCTTGGCGAGATCGTCTGCCTGCTTACAATACTCGTCGACGGCCTTGCTGGCGTTCCCCGTCTTCGGTGCGTCGGTGCCCGCGGTCGAAGCGGCTGTGTCCGCTGTCGGTGCGTCAGTGCCCGTAGTGGGTGCGTCCGTCGCTAGCGGGGCCGCTTCGGTGATAGCGACCGATTCGGCGGTGGTGGTTTTGCTGCTGCTTCCACCGCACCCGGCAAAAATGCCGAGGGAGAGAAGGAGGGCAATCGGCAAGCTCAGGTTCTTTTTCATCGTGTGAGTTCCTCTGTCGTGAAGCCGGCGTTTTGCCGACTCGTTCATGATGCGGACCGGGTGGCCGCTTCGCCTGAGTAGCGATTACTCATTTCTGCGTAATTCTAAGAAATGATGCAGCAAACGGCTCACCGCGATTGGTTAGAAGTAACGGCGACGAACCCCGTGCTTT
>JAYVSS010000390.1:0-5157 GCA_043775075.1 Acidimicrobiia bacterium | reverse complement strand
GTATCGTCTTCCAAGATTTCGTCGTAGCTTGAGAGCATCGAGGAATCGGCGGCGGTGACCGCCACGGAGTACCCCGCGTCCCGTAGCTGCGTAACAGCTTGGATGTGGTCCCAATGTCCATGCGTCTCAACGACCGATCGCACCCCGAGTGACTGGCACAACTCGAGCAGAATCTCGTGTTCGTTCGCCGCGTCAATGAGCAAAGCGTCGCCCGTGGCCCGGCAGCGCACGACGAAGACGTTATTTTCGTATGGTCCGACGACGGTCTTGGTGATCTCCACCTGGGTGTCGGCGTAGTGCAAAACCGGGGTTGTGGCCATAACCAACCCTAGGACCGAGCCGTCATTCTCGCTACCGTGAACACGAAATGGGCTGCACCTCGCGACGAATTGGGACTTGACTGTGCGGTCCGGTAAAACTGTTGCCAGCAGAAGTCGGTCGCGTGTCGTGTTTGAGCGCCGATCGTTGCTCCGATATCTCGATCAGACGTCCACAAGCCAGTACCGAACAAGGGGTAGTACGTGAATTTCGCCTTTAGCGAAGAGCAAGATGAGCTCCGCAAGTCCGTCCGCCGATTCCTCGACGAGAAGTCGCCGGTCACGGAAGTGCGTCGCCTCATGGAAACCACCGAGGGCTACGACACGGCGGTGTGGAAGCAAATGGCCGAGCAGCTCGGCCTGCAAGGCCTAGCGATCCCCGAGGCTCAAGGCGGGTCCGGATACGGCTTCGTGGAGCTCGGTGTGGTGTTCGAGGAAATGGGCCGTTCTCTACTCTGCGCGCCCTTCTTCTCCACCGTCGCGCTGGCCGCAACGCTGGCCCAGGCCGTTGGCGGACAGGGTGGCGAGTGGATGCTGCAGTCCATCGCTGCCGGAGGCACGGCCACCGTGGCCTTCACCGAGGCCAATGGCAAATGGTCAGAAGACGGCATCACCGCCACCGCCACCAAGTCCGGCGACACCTACAAGATCAACGGCGAGAAGATGTTCGTGATCGACGGCCACACCGCCGAGTCGATCATCGTGGCCGCGCTCACGCCTGCGGGCGTCACGCTGTTCGGCGTGAAGGGCGATGCCGATGGGCTCACTCGCACGGCGCTCTCCACCATGGATCAGACCCGCAAGCAGGCCAAGCTCGAATTCAAAGACGTCGACGCTTATGCCTTCTGCGAAGAGGGTAAGGGTTGGGAGTACCTCACGAAGATGCTCGACAAGGCCGCCATCGCGCTAGCTGCAGAGCAGGTCGGTGGAGCCCAAAAGGTCCTCGATATGAGCGTCGAATACGCCAAGGTGCGCGTCCAGTTCGGTCGGCCGATCGGTTCGTTCCAGGCCATCAAGCACAAGTGCGCAGACATGCTCCTTGAAGTGGAGTCGGCCAAGTCGGCGGCGTATTACGCCATGTGGGCGGCGTCGGAAGACAACGACGAGGTGCCGGTGGTGGCGTCGCTGGCCAAGGCGTATTGCTCCGACGCGTACTTCCATGCGGCGGCGGAAAACATCCAGATTCACGGTGGCATCGGCTTCACATGGGAGCACGACGCTCACCTGTACTTCAAGCGGGCGAAGACCTCCGAGCTTCTCCTCGGCGACCCCACGTACCATCGCGAACTGCTCGCCCAGCGCATCGGCATCTAGTCGACAAAGTTCCGAAGTTGCAGGAAGGGGCCTTCGGGCCCCTTCTTGGCTTGTGGCGAGGCTCTTGGGTGGCGCGATGTGCACGAGCGTTCTCGGTGGCGGGGCATTTCGGGGTGGCGATGCGTTTCTGGGTAGCAGCGCAATCAGATCTGGATGCATGGCCACCCAACAAAGTGCGGACACCCAAAATCGCCGGTCGGGCGGCGATGAAGGTTAACGGTCGCTTAACGGCGGACGCTCACGCAACTCTCACGATCCGTCTATTCTTGCCCAACCGGTGACGCACGACACGTTCGTCACTTCTCCAACCACAGCCGGCAATACCGGCCATGAACCTCTAGGGGTAGTAGTGCACAAGCGCAAGATTGCGGCCGCGGCCGTTTTGACTGTCCTCGCGGGCAGTGTTGCATTGACCGGCACCGCCAACGCGGCTGCCAAGAAGGGCGTCACCTGCCCGAAGGGTATTTCGTTCGGCTTCACCGGAGCCCTTACCGGCGACAACGGTGCGCTTGGCCAGAACATGGTCGACGGCGCCAATATCGCGATCAAGGAATGGAACACCGCCAACAAGAAGTGCCAAGTCACCTTGAAGACGTTTGACTCACAGGGCGATCCGGCCCAGGCCACTCCGTTGGCTCCGAAATCAGTTGGCGACAAGAGCATCGTCGCCATGATCGGTCCGGGATTCTCCGGCGAGACCAAGGCTTCGATGCCGGTCTACGAAGCTGGTGGGCTGGTCATGATCACGCCTGGCGCGACCAACGCCAAGCTGCAGACGAACGGCTGGAAGCAGTTCCACCGCATCCTCGCCAACGACGATAAGCAGGCTCCTGGTGTGGTCAAGTTGATCAAGGCCAAGGGTTTCAAGAAGGTCGGTGTGATCGACGACGCATCGGAATACGGCAAGGGTCTCGCTGACACCGTTCGCGCCCAGCTCGGCGCCCTCAAGGTCGCCGACGACACGATCGACGCCAAGGGCTCCGACTACTCGGCCGCCGTCAACAAGATGAAGGCTGCCGGCACCGACGCAGTGTTCTACGGCGGTTACTACGCCGAGGCTGCCAACCTGCTGAAGCAAATGCGCGACGCTGGCGTCACCGCCACGTTCATTGCTGGCGACGGCGTTTTGGATCAGAAGTTCATCGACAACGCTGGTGCCAAGGTCGCCGAGGGCTCGCTCCTCACCGCCACTGGCGCTCCGTCCAACGTCGACGCAGCGTTCCTGGCCAAGTTCCAGGCTGCGTACAAGAAGGACCCGACGCTGTACGCCCCTGAGGCCTACGACTGCGCCAAGGTGTTCTTGGACGCCCTCGCCGCCAAGAAGTTCACCCGTGCCGGCATCTCGGCCTTCGTCTCGGCCTATGACAAGAAGGGCGTCACCAAGCAGATCAAGTTCTCTGCCGACGGTGAAGTTGCGGGCGATGCGGTCTACGCCTACGCCGTCAAGGGCGGAAAGATCGTCGGCGACATCGCTGTCTGATCAATACCGTTTTGATCGGCCTTTCACGGTGATCTGAACAACGCAAACTCGGGGTCGGTACCGGGCGATTCGTCGCCCCGGTGCCGACCTCGATTTGTATGTGTGAAATCGGTAGTAAGCACTCGTACTTTCTCAGCAACGTCCTTCTCCGCCCCATCCGTCTCCCGCAAAGCGACCCCACCACCCATGCTCGCTGCCGTTTTCGACTTTAAGAATTTCGTCGACACTTTTTGGCAAAACGCCATCGACGGAATTTCCCTCGGGGCCGTGTACGCCCTTGTTGCCCTCGGATACACGCTCGTCTACGGCGTGCTTCGCCTCATCAACTTCGCCAACTCCGAAGTGTTCATGCTCGGAACGTTTGGTGCGGTGGTTGCCATGGCCATCATGGGCAAGAACACCAACTCCGATCCGTTTTCGGGCTTCGGGATCGTTGGTGCGTTCGGGCTCATGCTGTTGCTCTCGCTCCTGTTTTCGGGGGGAGCCGCCGTGGCGCTCGAGTTCCTTGCGTACCGTCCCCTGCGAAAACGCAAGGCCCCTCGCTTGGTCTTTCTTATTTCGGCGATCGGCGCGTCGTTGGTGATGTCATCGGCGGTCGAGCGCTTTGGTCCTAAGAAGAATGAGTCCTACGCAATTTCTCGGGTGTGGACCGGAACGCAAAAGGTGGTTGTACGCATCGGCGGAGGAGAAATCCGGGTGCGCAACCTCATCGTCATCTTCGGATCACTGCTGATGATGTTTGCACTCACGACGTTCGTTTCGAAGACCCGTTTCGGCAAAGGAATGCGCGCCGTTGCCCAGGACTCAGAAACCGCTCGCATCCTGGGCGTTAACACTGATCAAATCATCGTGGTCACCTTCGTTCTCGGTGGTCTGATGGCCGGAGCGGCGGCGTTCCTCTACATGGTGCAGTACCAAGTCACTGATTACGGCGTCGGCTTCCTCCTTGGCGTGAAGAGCTTCACCGCGGCCGTGCTCGGCGGTATCGGCAACCTCAGGGGAGCGTTGCTTGGCGGCTTCCTCCTGGGCCTTCTCCAGAACATGGGTGCCGGGCTCTTCGGCGGCAAGTGGTCTGACGTCGTCGCGTTCGTGGTGCTGGTCGGTGTCCTGATGTTCCGACCGAGCGGTCTTCTCGGTGAATCTCTCGGAAGGGCACGGGCATGAGCGAACCAAAAGACACGGTGCCGGTCGACGACTCGATGGCCAAGGAATTCATTCGTTCCGCCACCCAGTCGTCGCCCCGCTCGAAGTTCTCGCCGCTCGACTGGATCAGCGAACTTCCACGGTCGACCCGGATGATCCTCGGCCTTGCACTTCTCGCCTTTCTCTACGTGCTTCCATGGTTGAAGTGGTTGCCGATACTTCCAACTACCGGGTCCGACTTTTCGACGGTACTCACGACCGCCGTGGTTCCCTATGTGCTCATAGCATTGGGTCTGAACGTCGTTGTTGGACAAGCTGGGCTTCTTGACCTTGGTTACGTCGGCTTCTTTGCCGTCGGCGCGTACACAATGGGCGTCCTCACCACCAAGCACGCCCACTGGAGTGGGATTCTGTGGTTCGCCGCTCTTGTCGTTTCCGTGGCCGTTGCGGCGGCGATGGGCGTGTTGCTCGGGCTGCCGGTTCTTCGCCTACGTGGGGACTACCTGGCTATCGTGACCCTGGGATTCGGGGAGATCATTCGCATCGTGGCGAAGAACACGTCGTGGCTCGGTGCCGCCGAAGGGATCAGCGGGATTCCGTCGATGCCATCGTTTCTGTGGTTCAAGATTGGCATCCTCGAAGCCCGGTGGTTGTGGACGATCGGTCTCTCCGTCATCCTGCTAGTGATTTTTGCACTATCGCTGCTTGAGCGAAGTCGCGTCGGTCGGGCGTGGACGGCCATCCGCGAAGACGAAGACGCGGCTGAACTGATGGGCGTTCCCACGTTCAAGTTCAAACTCCTGGCCTTCTCGATCGGCGCTTCAGTCGGAAGCTTGGGCGGAGTCTTTTACACGACCCGCAACTCGGCGATCTATGAAAACCAGTTCGCCATTCAACAGTCGA
>JAYVSS010000389.1:0-1715 GCA_043775075.1 Acidimicrobiia bacterium | reverse complement strand
CTTCCTTCGCGTGAGTACAAGACAGATCACGCTAGCCGTCGTGCACTGCCCGTGACCGTTCGTCCGCCGGTTCGAGACCGTTCTCAGCTAACGGGCGGTGGGCGGCGAGAAGAGCTTGGCCGCAGGTGATCGCCGATAGCCTGCATCGCCATGAAAGGCATCATTCTTGCTGGCGGCAGCGGCACCAGACTGCATCCGGTTACCCGGGCCGTATCAAAACAGCTCATGCCGGTCTACGACAAACCAATGATTTATTACCCATTGTCGGTCTTGATGCTTGCTGGTATCCGTGAGGTGCTGATTATCACGACTCCCCATGATCAGCCGAGTTTTGAGCGCCTTCTGGGTGACGGTCGGGCGCTCGGAATGGAGTTTTCCTACGCTGTGCAGCATGAGCCGGACGGTCTCGCCGCAGCGTTTCAGATCGGTGCCTCATTTGTCGGTGACAGCGCGTCGTGCCTCGTGCTCGGCGACAATCTGTTCTACGGCGATCGTCTCCCGGAGCTGCTGATGGAGGCCCGCCGCCATGTCGAGACGGTCGGGGGATGTGCCCTCTTCGGGTATCGGGTCACCGATCCGGAGCGCTACGGCGTGGCCGAGGTCGATGCCAGCGGGCGGATTGTCACGATTGAAGAGAAGCCGAAGGAACCAAAAAGCGATCTGGCCGTGACGGGGCTCTACTTCTACGACGCCTCCGTCGTGGAAATCGCTCGTACACTGGCGCCGTCGGCTCGAGGCGAATTCGAAATCACCGACGTGAATCGTCACTACGTCAATGCCGGAACCGCGCAGCTCAAAAAACTCGGCCGTGGAATGGCGTGGCTGGACACGGGCACCCATGATTCGCTTCTGGAGGCGGCCACGTTCGTGCAGGTGTTGGAACATCGTCAGGGCGTGCAGATTGCCTGCATCGAGGAGATCGCCTTCGAGCAGGGGTGGATAGACCCCGAGCAGCTCTCGGCCTTGGCTGGAGAGCATGGTAAGTCCACATATGGAACGTACCTTCGCAAGATCGCCGCAGACGCACGGCGATAATGCGTTCAATGAAAGGCATGTGAGCGTATGAAAGCACTGGTGACCGGAGGGAACGGTCAGCTGGGAACTGAAATGGCAATGGTGTTCGGAGCGGCCGGGGACGACGCGTTGATAGCGACCAGCGGCGATCTCGATGTGACCGATCGCGATCTCGTTCACCAGGTGTTTGGGGCCGTTCGCCCGGAGGTGGTGATCCACGCTGGTGCGTGGACCAACGTCGATGGCTGTGAGCTCGATCCTGAGCGCGCATACTTTGTCAATTCCTTGGGAACGCGCAACGTCGCTGAGGCAGCTCACAACATCGGTGCGCGCGTCGTCTATGTCTCGACGGACTACGTTTTCGACGGGCGCGGCACGGGACCCGATGGGGGCGGTGCTTATTGCGAGTGGGACACTCCCAACCCGATGAGTCACTACGGGCGATCGAAGCTCGGGGGCGAGCATGAGCTGCAAGCCATTTTGGGCGCCGATGCCACGATTGTTCGGGCCAGTTGGGTAGTTGGGCGATTCGGGAACAACTTCGTGAAGACCATGCTGCGATTGGCCGCCGACCCGACCAAAGACCGGGTCACGGTGGTCGACGATCAGCGGGGCTGCCCAACGTTTACCGCCGATCTTGCCCCGAGGCTTCGTCGCCTTGCGGTGGCCCGAATCCCCGGCATCTTTCACGTGACCAACGA
>JAYVSS010000388.1:0-9362 GCA_043775075.1 Acidimicrobiia bacterium | reverse complement strand
CCCACGGCATCGTGCTCGGATCCGACGGCATGAAGATGTCCAAGAGTCTGCAGAACTATCCCGATGTCAACGAAGTCTTCGACACCTACGGCTCCGATGCGATGCGTTGGTTCCTCATGTCTAGTTCCATCCTTCGAGGCAGCGATCTCATCGTGACCGAGCAGGGCATCCGCGATGCGGTGCGTCAAGTGGTGCTGCCCCTGTGGAACGCATACTCATTCTTCACGCTGTACGCGAATGCCAGTGCACATAGGGCACAGAGGAAAACGCACGCCGACGATCCACTTGATAAATACATCCTTGGCAAGCTCCATGTGCTCGTGACAGAAGTAAGCGTGCAGATGGACGCGTACGATCTCTTTGGCGCATGCGCGTCGATCCGATCGTTCCTCGACGCGCTTACCAACTGGCATATCCGACGGTCTCGTGAGCGTTTCTGGAACAACGATGAGGGCGCCTTCGACGTCCTGTGGACGGTACTCACCACGATGTGCCAGGTCGCCGCGCCACTGCTCCCGTTGACCACCGAGGCCGTCTACCGCGGCCTCACGGGCGAGGAGAGTGTCCACCTCACCGATTGGCCGACCGCCGAACAGTTCGCCCACGATGCCTTCCAGTTGACGGCGATGGACCGCGTGCGAGACGTGTGCTCGTCCACCTCTTCGATCCGCAAGGCCCAGAACCTACGCGTCCGGCTGCCACTGGCCTCGATCACCATCGCCGCTCCAGACGCCCACACCCTCGCGCCATTCGCTTCCATCATCGCCGACGAGCAAAACGTGAAGGAAGTCTTCTTCACCGACGACCTTGCCAGCGCGGGCACATTCCAACTGCAGGTCATCCCCGGGTCCCTCGGTCCGCGCATCGGTAAGGCCGTGCAGCAGGTCATCGGTGCGGTGAAGAAGGGCGAGTGGACCCGGGACGAAAACGGCGCGCCGGTGGCCGCTGGAGTCACGTTGCTCGACGGGGAATATTCACTGCGCTTAGTACCGGCCGATCCGAGCCGTGCCGCGGCGCTGCCCAACGACGCCGGCGTCGTCATCCTCGACACCGTGACTACGCCTGAGCTCGAAGCTGAGGGTATGGCGCGCGATTTAGTACGCGCGCTTGCTGATGTGCGAAAGGACGTCGGCCTCGCCGTATCTGACCGCATCGAAGTGATCCTGCACGTGGGCTCGGCCCTTTCGACGCAGGCCGACGCCTACCGCACGTGGACATCGTTCATCGCCGGTGAGGTCCTGGCCGAGAGCAGCTTCGTCGTGGCGATGTCCACCAGCGAGGAGTCGTCGGTCACTGTCACCGGGCCCGATGGCATGACGCATACCAAGTCACTCACCGTCTAACGGACCAGGGCCGGTTTGTTCTACACGGTGGAAGAAACCGGCGTCGCGCGAGAGGTGACCCGGTTGGGTCGGCCGACGCAGAACGTCGTCAGCCGGTAAAGGCGACCTCGCGACCGGCGGCCCCCTCGGCCCCGAAGTACACGATCTCGACCCGACGGTTGGCGCGGCGGCCCGCCTTCGTGGCGTTGGACGCAACCGGCAAACGATCGCCGTGTCCCGCTCCAGACATCCGAGACCGATCGATACCGGCAGTAACAAGTGCGCTTACCACTGCATCGGCCCGAGCCCGACTAATCGCCAGGTTGGTCAGACGGGTGCCGAAGTTGTCAGCGTGACCGACAACCTTGATGCGCACGTCCGGATTGCCCTGCAGATAGGCGGCCAGATGATCGACGCCGACGGAGGACTCGCCCGCGAGCAATGAACTCGTCGTATCGAACAGAATTTTCACCGGCGGGGGCGCCGTCGTCGGAGACGGTGCGTCGCTGGCGGCCGGGGCGGCGATCGTTGTCGTCGGAGTGTCCGTGCTCGCAACTTCGGTCGTCGGTGCCTCGGATGACGGCGCGACCGTGGTGGCGACAACAGTGGTGGGAGCAACGGTCGTGGCGACAACAGCCGGAACAACAGCCGGAACAACAGCCGGAGCAACCTCGGTCACCGCAACATCGGCCACCACGGCATCGGCCGCGGTCACCGCAGTGGTTTTGGCCCCACCGACGGCGGTACCGCCAGCCGCCTCCTTCACATTGCGGACACCTTCGATTTCGCGCACGAGATCGTGGGCGACCACGGGATCAGCTCCGTCGGGAAGTCCGGTGATAATTGCGTCTCGACCGTGCACCCGCACCGTAGCACCGGGGTATTTGGCCGAAAGCGCCGACTGGGCCTTCGACGAAAGCTTCCCGTCGGGATTGGCCCAGGCGTAGTTCACTGCGGTGGCCCCTCCGATTACGGCGGCGCTGCCCAGGAGCAGCGGCCACGCCTTGCGCCGGCTCCACTGCACATCGTTCAGCGTGTCGGTCGTGGTGCGGACTTCGCCGCCCCCGCTCGCCGATCCACTCGACGATTCACCGACCGGTCTGGACGAGCCGCCGACCGAGCTGGACGAGCCGGTCGTGTCGCCACCGGACCCGGATGGGGGCGACGCGTTTGTTGGGGGCCGCTTCTTCTTGTTATTCGCCATCGTCGATCACCGGGCCTCATCGCGACCAGAGACGAGTTTGTCAACGAGGGCCTGGAATCCGGCTTCGTCGCCGTCACGCAGGAGTGCGGCCTGGGCCGCCCAAGACCCAATGCTCGGGACGAACGAAATCCCCCCGGCGTTGACGATCGAGCGAATGCTGTCCTCGGGCATCGCCGCCAGCCGCCGGAAGGTGCGGACGCCGCCAGCCATGAGGAGTTCGCTGATCTTCGGCCCGACGCCCTCGATGCGAAGTAGGTCGTCGGCGGCCACCTCGGATCCCTCGAATGCATCGTCGCTTCCGAGATCTTCGGTGGCGGCAAAGGACTGCACTTCGGCATGCTTACCTTCGAGTTCGGTCCGAAGTTTTTCCAGCTCGCCTTTGTGGCCGTCGGCCTCGGTACGCGCCTTGGTCAGTTCGGCTTCGGCCGTATCGGATCGGCGCCGCAGAGCGGCAAGGGCCTTTTCGTGATCTCCGCGCAAACCCGAGAGGGTGCGGTCACGCTCGCCGTGCACTTCTTGAGTGAGCCGAGCATGATCGGCGCGCAACGTCACCACTCGACGCTCGTGATCGGCCGCCAACGCGCCAAGCGCGGCGGCATGCGCAGCTCCGGAATCGGCGACCGCCTTTTCCTGGCTCCCGGCGAAACCTTGCAGCTGGGCCTTGTGTTCGGACGTTACCTTGTCCAGCGAACCCTCATGATCAAGACGGAGCTGGGCGACGGAAGCGTCATTTTCGGCGCGTACCTTTTGCACCAGGCCGTCGTGGTCCCCCTTGGCTGCATCGAACTCTGTCGTGAGAGAGGCGAGCGACGCATCGCGCTCGGCCAACGTCGTCTTACACGAGCCATGTGCAAAGGACAACGCCGAGAGCTCCTTGACGTTGGCGTCGCGTTCAAGCACTAGTTTGGCGTGTTCGGCCTTGATGGCGTTGAGTTCACACGTTCGAGCGCTGAGATCGGCGCTCGAGCCCGACGCGGCCGCGCCCACGACGGAGCCGCTGCCCGCGCCGTCCGTCGCTCCGCCGAACCGATTGATATCGGTCGATGTCGATTCGCTGGCCCCAGACGTCTTGCGCCAGGTCAAGCGGTGGAACAACGCACCGAGTCCAAATGCCAGCGCGGCCAGAAAGATCGATTGAATCAGGAACCACTTCATAGAGGCCTCCACAGGCAGAAAAGGTGTTGTGTGGTGAGGCTGACTCGCCGGGGAAGTGGAAATCGAGTCGAGCTGCGGGCAAGGATTCCGTCTGCCACACTCGTCGAGTTCCGCCCAGGAAGAGTGACCGCCAGCACGTTAGCGGGCCCAACGGGGCTTCGCACGAGGAGTTCATCTCTGAAAGAACCGTTCCGTAACGGCTGGATGAACTCTTGGTCGGCGAGCAACCTCACACAACCCAATCGAGCCGCTACCGTCTTTCCCCCGTGGCTTTGCTTCGTTTCTCCTTTGGCACGATGGGCTCGGGCAAGAGCACCCTGGCCCTGCAGATCCATCACAACCTGAGCCGCCACCACAACAAAGGTTTGCTCCTCTCTAAACTTGATCGCGAAGGCGCGTTCGTCTCCAGTCGTCTCGGCCTTTCGGAGCAGGCGATCCAGGTCCACGACGAACTCGATATCTTCGATCTGGCCGCCAAATTCGCCCAGACCAATGGCGGAATCTCCTACATCGTCGCCGATGAAACCCAGTTCTTCAGCCCCCAACAGGCCGATCAGCTGGCCTTGGTGGTCGACGAACTCGGAGCCGATGTTTATGCCTTCGGCCTCATCACAGATTTTCGCGGTCGCCTCTTTCCTGGCACCGAACGGCTGTTGGAGCTCGCCGACGAACGAGTGCAGCTGCACGTCGAGGCCCGTTGTTGGTGCGGCGAGCGAGCCACCCACA
The DNA here is from genome assembly GCA_043775075.1 of Acidimicrobiia bacterium. Taxonomy (GTDB): domain Bacteria; phylum Actinomycetota; class Acidimicrobiia; order Acidimicrobiales; family JANYDT01; genus JANLQX01. The sequence goes on along the minus strand of JAYVSS010000388.1, from coordinate 4,955 downwards.
ATGCCCGGCTGGTCAACAGCGCCATCGTCTACGAAGGTGAAACGGTGGTGGTCGGCGACACCACCGACGCTCCACCGGCGCCCCTATTCGGCGATGTCGTGTCCTACGAATTGCTCTGCCGCAAGCACTACCGTCGGGGCGAAACGTCCCCCATCTCCGGGCCCTAGCGCGGATCCAGCTCACCGGTGGTCCGAGATGCCCGCAGCAAGACTGAATGACCCTGTGTCATCTGAGGCCGGTAACCTTCCCGCCATGACAGGCCACCCAGACTCGTTTTCCGGTACCTCGATCCTCGGCACCGCCGTCCGCCGGGTCGAAGACCCAAAGATGCTCACCGCCGGCGGAACCTACGTCGACGACATTCGCGATCCCCTGCTCAACGGCGCTGTCCATGTGCATTACGTGCGAGCCACCATGGCCCACGCGAACATCACTGTGGACGTGGCCGATGCCGCCGCCATGCCCGGCGTCGTCGCCGTGGTCACCGCCGCCGATATCGCCGATATGGGGACCTTCCCCGGAGACTTTCCTGGTTTCGCCGAAACCCTCGGCCGTCCCTGGTTGGCGGGCTCCGTGGTGCGGTACGTGGGCGAACCCATCGTTGCCATCCTCACCGAGACTCGCGGCCAGGGGCCAGACGCGGCCGAGGCGGTCGTCGTGGAATACGACCCTCTTCCCGTACTCATCGGCGTCGAGAATGCCATCTCCGACGACATCCTCTTACACCCCGAACACGGAACGAACGTGGCCATGAGCATTAAGCCTGCCGCCACGGTTGATATCGACGCCAGCCCGGTGATCATTCGTCAACGCATCGTGAATAGTCGGGTTGCCCCGTCACCAATCGAGCCTCGCGTGGCTGCTTCGGCATGGACGCCGGAAGGCCGCGTCCATCACTGGACCTCAGGCCAGGGTTCGCATCCTTTCCGCGATTTTCTCGCCGCCGCCCACGGGCTCGACCCGGCCGATGTGCGCGTTGTCACGCCCGATGTCGGCGGTGGCTTCGGGGCCAAAGCCACGCCATCGCCCGAAGACGTGTTGCTTCCCCGCCTAGCCAAGATCGCCGGGCGGCCCGTGCGGTGGGTTTCGGCCCGGACCGACGATATGGCCAACCTGGCTCACGGTCGAGCACAGGTGCAGTTCGCCGAAATCGGGGCGTCCACCGACGGTCGCATCGAGTCCTACAAACTGACCGTGCTCCAAGACTGTGGCGCATATCTGAGATTCGGTGGGTACCTGCCCAACATGACCCGCCTCATGCAGCCCGGGGTGTACGACATCGACAACATCGAGTTCTCCTCGCAGTCACTCCTCACCAACACCACACCGGTCGGCGCCTTTCGCGGCGCCGGTCGTCCCGAAGCGGCGGCGGCAATCGAACGTATGGTCGATATTCTTGCTGCAGAACTCGGACTCGATCCGGTCGCCGTGCGTCGAGCCAACCTACGGGCGCCGTTCATGGAGACGATCACTACCGCGGCCGGCGCGCCGTACGACTGCGGCAACTACGAGGGTGCACTTGATCGCGTTCTTGAGGCGGCTAACTATGAAGCTCTGCGCGCTGAGCAATCTGCTCGCCGCGCATCGGGTGACAAAAAACTCCTCGGGATTGGAGTCTCGGTCTACGTCGAGGTTACGGCCGGCGGTGGCGGGTCGGAGTTTGCCGGGGTCGAAATTCTCGCAAGCGGAAAGGTACGCGCACGTACCGGTTCGACCCCGTACGGCACCGGCCACGAGACGAGCTGGGCGATGCTCATTTCCGAGAAGCTGGGCATCTCCCTGGCCGATATCGAGGTGCGCCATGGCGACACCGACGACGTGGCCCGTGGCTCCATCACCGGTGGCTCACGTTCCCTGCAGATAGCCGGGACGGCGATTTGGGCCGCCGCTGGCGAGGTCCTCACGCAGGCCCGAGACCTCGCTGCAACACTGCTCGAAGCACCGGTCGAAGACGTGATTCTGGACACCGCCCGCGGCGCGTTCCATGTCGTTGGTACTCCGGCCGTGGCCCGCACGTGGGCCGACCTCGCATCGGCGGCGACGGCGGCAGGAACCAAGCTCGACGTTTCGCTCGACCACAAGGCCGATGCCGGAACCTTCCCCTTCGGTGCTCACGTCGCCGTCGTCGAGGTCGACGCCGATACCGGCAAGGTCACCTTGGTCCGCATGGTGGCCTGCGACGATGCTGGACGCATTCTCAACCCGCTCTTGGTGGACGGCCAGGTCCATGGCGGTCTCGCTCAGGGGGCGGCTCAGGCGCTGCTCGAAGAGGTCGTCTACGACGCCGACGGCAACCCGCTCACGGGAAACTTCGCTGACTACGGGATCATCTCCTCAGCCGAGTTGCCCTCGTTCGAGCGGGTAGCCATGGAGACAGCGACGCACGTCAACGAACTGGGGGCCAAGGGCATCGGCGAGTCGGGCACGATCGGCGCCACCCCGGCCGTACAGAACGCTGTTGTCGACGCGCTCGCCCACCTCGGTGTCCGCCATATCGATATGCCGGCCTCACCCGAGAAAGTCTGGCGGGCCATTCAGTCCGCCAGGTAGTGCGGCGCAGTACAACGAACGCTTAGATATCGATGATCACGGTCACGGGGCCGTCGTTGACGAGCGCGACCGCCATATTGGTGCGGAAGCGGCCAGTCTCCACGTGCGCGCCGAGTGACCGTAATGCTCGGACTGTTTCGTCCACGAGGAGCTCGGCCTCTTGCGGCCGGGCCGCCGCCGTCCAACTGGGGCGGCGCCCTCCGGACGTATCGCCGTACAACGTGAACTGACTCACCACCAGGATCTGGCGCGATGTTTCGGCCAGCGACAGATTCATCACACCGGTGGCATCGTCAAAAATCCGCAGGTTCCACAGCTTGTCCGCCATCTTCGTCGCCTTCGCCACCGAATCATCGTGGGTCGCGCCGAGGAGGACACACAAACCGCCACCAACCGACCCCACAAGCACGCCTTCCGACGTGACACTGGCTTGAAGCACCCGTTGGACAACTGCTCGCACCGAAGCGAAGGTACTTCAGCGGACCTCAGGCCGCCGCGCGTTGTGCCCGTTTCGCTGCGTACATCAGTGCGTCGGCGTGCACCAGCGTGGTCTGCAGATTCTCGGCGCCGTGATGAATGGCCACACCGATAGAGGCCGAGATGGTGACGAGCGAACCGAATACGTCGATGGGCGTGCGAATCGATTCAGTCATGCGCATGGCCAAGAGATGGGCGTCTTCGTCACGCATGCCGTTGGCGATCACAACGAACTCGTCGCCACCCATGCGAGCAACGATGTCGGCCTCGCGCGCAACGGTGGACAGACGCTCGGCGACCGTGCGCAACACGAGGTCGCCGGCCACGTGACCGAAGGTGTCATTGATCGGCTTGAATCCATCAAGGTCGAGGAACAGGACCGCACTCGTCGTCAACGTTGGACCGCGGCGTTCAAGCTCGGACCACAGTCCGGCGCGGTTGGCCAACCCGGTGAGTGCGTCGGTATGCGCGCGTACCTGGAGCAGTGCGTTCGCCGCCTCCAATTCGGCCACCAGGTCTTCGTTTCGGATACGAAGCTCCGTGGACGAACGAAACGCGTTTCCCGTCATCCGATTGGTTCCGAGGAGCACGAAATAGAACACGAGACATCCAAAAGCGAGCACTGGACCGAGTGGACCATGGACCCGGAAACACGAGGCGGCTGCAGCGAAAGAGATCGGTCCGGCGAAGGAACTGAAGAGCCCCGGAATGCCGAAACCGAGGAGCGCGTTCCCCGCCAAAAGGCCCGTATACAGCATGAGGGTCGTTGACCACAACGGATTAAGCACCCCGTTCCGATAAGTGGGAACGATGGCGAACTGGGCGGCGTGCACGATTGCGGTGACCACAAGCAATCGACGGGTAATTCGGAGCCAGCGGTATGGGTCGGCCCACGGACTTCGTCGAAGGCCGATCGTCAGCACGACACCGGCAAAAAGGGACACGCTCGCGCTGCAAATCGCCCAGAGCATGACCCAGGCAAATCGGGCACCGGCGGCTAGCGCTATTCCTCCACCAACGAGTGGAATCGATACGGAGGCGGCGAAAGATCCACCTCGAACCAGCTTGCAGGTTTCGAGAAGCGCTCGTGCCATGACGGTCTCGCGGAGCGGCGCTTGAGCCGGAAAAAGCGTCGCCCTTTTCATCTTTCAACACATCGGCAGGGGCACACACGATCCTTAAGCCCCGGGCACTATTGCGAGGTCAATGAGCCGACCGAATCGTTCTCCGCAATTCTCACCCGGCCCTTACCTCCGGTGGGCGGGCTCTCAGTCTTCGGCGGGCGGAAGTTTGCGCAGGGGGGACCAGCCAGCGTCGATCACGGCGGCGGACATCGGCCGAGCCGAAGCACGCAAGGTCTGGCACGCCTCCTCGCCCAGCGCCGCCCAAGGCTCGGCGGAGAGCGAATCGGTGCGGGCCTCAAGTCGCTCGCGGAGTTTCCGGCCATGGGGAGTGAACGTGATCGAATCAGCCTCCAAAATATTCCGTGCACGTAGCGATTCGACCGCCACGTCCCATTGGTCGTCAGACCAGCCGCGCAGCAGCTTAAGCATGTCAAGCGGGACAACGCCGGTGGCGCCATGGGTGATCAAGGCATCGAGCCCACTCAATCCCTCAGCCACAAGGAGCGCTATATGAATATCGCCCCGATACTCCCGCAGCAGCGTCTGGGCGTGCCAGAGAACGAGGTGCGGCTCCGTCGGCCAGGCGAGTTCGGCATGGGCGGCGAAGAGGGCCTTCCCATCCACGCGCTCGCACGCCACCAGCGCCGCCGTTCGAGCAAGGTCAGCGGCGGTCTTCGTGGCGTCGGTTTCAATATGGTCCGCGGCTGCATCGCGTAGAGAAACATCAACCACACGCAGCCGCGCATCGAGCACTGCGCTCGGCGGGGCGACGTCCCAGGCCGCCGGAATACAGGACGCGACCAA
>JAYVSS010000387.1:0-4615 GCA_043775075.1 Acidimicrobiia bacterium | reverse complement strand
GTCTTCTGGGCGCGACGGTGCGCACCATCGCCTCGTTTCGTCGGCATCGACCGGCGATCGTTCTGAGCGTAGGCGGCTATGCATCCGTTCCCGCGTCCGTCGCTGCGCAGGTTTGTCGCGTTCCCCTCGTACTGGCTGAGTCCAACGCCAGAGCGGGACGAAGCGTGAAACTATTTAGTCGATACGCCAAGGCTGCCGCCGTAGCGTTCGAGGGAACAGGCCTGGACCGCACCGTGCTCACCGGTAACCCCGTGCGGCGCGAAATTCTCGAACTGTCATCGGTCGAGCCTGGCACTGCTCGTCGAGATGCCCGCAACGAACTGGGTGTTGATCCGTCGGTGTTTGTTCTTACGGTCTTCGGCGGCTCGCTCGGCGCCCGCCGAATCAACGAGGCGGTGATCGAGCTTTGTGAGCTCTGGTCAGACAGGTTGATGCTGGTCCGCCATGTCGTTGGGGAACGCGATCTGTCTTGGGCGACGGATCGCCGCAACGAATGGTTGTCGGCGCACCCCAACGCCGTGCTGACGTATGAACAGGTGGCGTATGAAGATCGCATGCCGCTCTGGTATTTGGCGAGCGATCTCGTGGTTTGCCGAGCCGGGGCCACATCGATCGCTGATCTTGCCGTCACCGGAACACCGGCGATACTCGTCCCGCTTCCCAGTGCCGCCGAGGATCACCAAACAGTCAATGCCCAAGCGGTGGCTAGCGACGGAGCAGCAGTCATCCTCGCCGATTCCGAGGTAACAGGAGGACGACTAGCTCGAGAAGTCGGAGCCTTGATCGATGCCCCGAATCGCCGGATCGATATGGCTGTGGCGCAGCGGCGGCGTGCTCACGTGAACGCTGGTGACGCCATCGCCGACCTCGTCACGCTCCATGCCAGTCGGCCGCCCTCGTTCGCCAGGTCGTCGTGATGCCAAGGTTTGATCTCGCTGTTCCTGTACGCGTACATATCATCGCGATCGGGGGTGTGGCGATGAGTGCGATTGCGACGATCCTCCAACAATGTGGCCACGAAGTAAGTGGGAGCGACCAGTCCGATTCTCCGGCGCTGGGAACGTTGCAGGCCATGGGCGTCGAGGTGGCAGTGGGCCATAACCCGAAACACATCGACGCCGCCGCTTTCGTCATTTACTCGGCGGCAATCAAACCGGGCAACGTCGAACTCGACGAGGCGCAGCGTCGAGGCATCCCGTGTCTTTCCCGCGCCGACGCGATGGAAGCAATTTGTCGAACGAAACGGGTGCTCGCCGTTTCTGGTGCGCACGGGAAGACCACGACCTCGTCAATGTTGGCGACTTTGTTTGTGGACGCCGGGGAGTCGCCCTCGTTTCTTGTAGGCAGCACGATTGCTCGATTTGGCAGTGGCGTTCGATGGACGAACGACTCCGACTGGTTCATTCTGGAAGCTGATGAGTCCGACGGATCGTTCCTCCGAGCTCACGCCGAGGCCGTCATCGTGACCAACGCTGACCCCGATCACCTTGACTACTGGGGTACTGAAGATGCGCTTCGAGATGGCTACCGAGCCTTCCTTCGAGGGGCGCGGATCGCCGTCGTTTGCATCGAGAACGAGGGGAGTGCCGAGCTGGCAGAGAGCGCGACCGCCGACAAAGAAGCGAGTCCCGAAGCCGAGCTCGGTGCTATGCACACCTATGGCTGGGCGCCTCGCGGAATGTGGAGCATCGTCAACTATGAACCGGAGCGTCTCGGGTCGCAATTCAGCGTTCGCGAGCCGAATGGGACCAGCACCGAACTACGGCTCAGCGTCTCCGGGGACCACAATGCGCTCAATGCCACTGCGGCGTTTGTGTTGGCCCGACGACTCGGCGTCAGCGCCGCAGACGGAGCGCGCTCCCTTGCTTCGTTCGGCGGAGTTGCTCGACGTTTCGAGTTTCGGGGCGAAGCACGCGGGGTGACCTTCGTCGACGATTACGCCCACCTTCCAGCCGAGGTGCATACGAACATCATCGGAGCTCAGCGCGCTGGCTGGAATCGCGTTGTGGCCGTTTTCCAACCGCACCGGTACACGCGAGTTCGAGACGTTGGAATGCAGTTCGGCCCATCGTTCGGCACCGCGGACGTTGTCATCGTCACCGGTTTGTATGCCGCCGGCCAGTCGCCGATCGACGGCGTCAGCGGGCGGACGGTGTTCGAATCCGTAGTCGCCGCTCGTCCAAACGGTGAGCAGTACTACTGCGAAACGCGGGCCGAAGTCGTGGCGTTACTTACCCGCATCATGAAATCGGGCGACCTCGTCCTTACGATGAACGCAGGCGATCTCACGACGCTTCCAACGGAACTTTTGGCGTCGAGTTGGGCGAACGAGGGCTCTCGATGAGCGACCAGGTTGTTGTTCGTCAAACCGCTGACCTCCTCGGACCGGCGGTCGAGCGCGACGTCCTTCTTGCTCCCTTCACGACCTACCGGATCGGTGGCCCTGCTGATCTCTTAGTACGCGCGCAGAGCATTGATCAGCTTCTTGATTTATCGGTAGCTGTGGCGGCCACGGGAATTGAGGTGTTCGTCATCGGGCAGGGTTCAAACCTTCTTGTTTCCGACCTTGGATGGCGGGGCATCGTCGTCCTATTTGACGGAGCCGCATTCGACACGATCGATGTCGACGGCACGCAAGTCGTCGCCGGTGCGGCGGTCAAGCTCCCGGTTCTCGCTCGTCGGAGCGCGGCGGCCGGAATCAGTGGACTGGAGTGGATGGTCGGGGTGCCCGGGTCCGTCGGTGGCGCGATTCGGATGAACGCCGGGGGCCACGGATCTGATTGCGCCGCCAATTTACAATGTGTGCGTACGATCGACCTTCGGTTCGGGAACGGCGTGCAGACGCGGACCGCCACTGATCTTCATTTCGGCTACCGAACATCGAGCATTGCCGCCAGTGAGGTGGTCGTGGACGCCACGTTTGATGGGAGCCCGGGGGATCCCGACGAATCCGAAGAAGTCCTGCGCAAAATCGTTCGGTGGCGCCGAGCGAATCAGCCGGGAGGAGCGAACTGCGGATCGGTGTTCACCAATCCACCCGACGATTCTGCCGGCCGACTCATTGATGTTGCGGGTCTAAAAGGGATGCGGGTCGGCACGGCTTTTGTCTCCGACAAGCACGCCAACTTCATTCAGGCCGATCCCCATGCGCGGGCCGCAGACGTATGGGCACTTATTGAAAAGGTCCGCCGCACCGTTTTCGAGCGCACGGGCGTGGACCTGCATCCAGAGGTGCGCACCGTCGGCTTCGACGCGCAACTCTCCGCTCTCGATGCAACCAATCCTGCTGTTCATCCCGACTCACAGACGACACGTCCGTGACCCCGTTCCTTTCCGTTTCCCGTCGTCCCCGTTCCCTCCGGAGTTCATCCCGTCATGTCTGACCTCATCGATCAACCGCTTCCCGGATTCGCCGACGACAGCACCGTCGATCAGCTCGCATCAGTGGTCGAGTTCCGCGGCCGTCCCCAACCGGTCGAAGCGGTATCCCCGCCGGTGCCACCGAGTGATGAGGCGAAGGGTGGGGCAAAAGGTGGGGCGACGACAACAGCGCGGGCCCATGGCCGACCGGTTCATTGCGTCCGTCGTCCGGGAGCGATCGGTGGCGTGCACGTTCGGGCTCCCCTCCTCGATCCCACCCGAACCAAGACGACCGACCCCGCGAAACGTTCCGCCGTGCCCATTCACCCGCTCGTCAACGAACGTCGCCACCGAATCCAGCGGGCGCAAAGACGCACCCGACTCCGGCCGCTCATGTGGCCGTGCATCATCGTGGTGGCGATCGTCGCACTGGGATTTCTGGTGTTTACGTCGCCACTGTTCACCGTGCGCTCGGTGCGGTCTGACTTTCCCGGTACACCGGCGCAACAGGCCGAGCTGCATCAGGCGACGATCGGGTTGGTCGGAACAAACCTCGTCCGCCTCGATACCGGAGCGGTGGAGCGCACGATCCGAGCCCTTCCGTGGGTGGCTGCCGTTGATGTCAGCCGGGATTTCCCGAACGCCGTCGTGGTCAGCGTCAGCGCCCATGACCTTGCTGGAGCCGTTGCCCTTTCCGACGGACGTTTCGCGCTGGCTTCGTCGGACGCGGCGGTGGTGTCAATCGTCGACGCCACGGACTCGATGATGGCAGGACTTCCTCGCGTTGACCTCGGGACGATTCCGGTTCCCCTGCCGGGCGATGTCCTCAGCGCGTCCGCGGCGGACGTCTTGCGAAGTGCTCACGACGTGGCCCGTCGATTGCCCGGTCGGCTGGCCTCAGCGACCGTGCGCAACGGCGAACTTACCTGGCTCGTCCGACCACTCGTCGGCACGAAAACCATCCGTGTTCGGGTCGGACTACCGCAGAGCGGCGATGTCGCGGCGGCCGCACTCGAGTCGGTGATGGCTCGTTCCGGCGTCGCCCCGACGGCCATCGATCTGCGTACCCCCGACACGCCCGTCCTCGATATCCCGGTCCAAGCCAAGCGCTAACAAGTCGACCCCCGGCAGGCTCATTCCGGCTTGATCGTTGCTCGCTTGCCGATGCCACGGTCACCACGGCTTGGTCGGGCTGAGTCGTTGGGCCAGTTGTTAAGTTCAGTTGGCGGGGTCGGCGAGGACGGCTTGGATTTCG
>JAYVSS010000386.1:0-3872 GCA_043775075.1 Acidimicrobiia bacterium | reverse complement strand
GTCTTATAGCCGTGCTGTCGTCAGGTCAGGGGTCCTCTGTTGCGGGGCCTATGTGCTGCCGTTGCTCTTATGAGCTGAGACTGTGGCACCCACCGCCATGGTGGAGAAGCGTCGACTCTCGAACTGGTTGCTACGCACACTCAGCGAAGTTCGATGAGGTCGAGCATTTTTTCGTCGTAGTGGAGCAAAGCCCCTTCGGGCATCATCAACACCCCATTCGGCGCCAGCTGGGTGACGAACTCGGTGTCGTGGCTGACGAGAATGATCGTGCCCTTGTAGTGCTGGAGTGCGGCAAGTACCGCCTCGCGCGATGGCGGGTCGAGGTTGTTCGTGGGTTCGTCGAGCAGCAGCACATTGCTCCTGCCCACCATTAAGCGGGCCAACGAAAGCTTGGTTTTCTCTCCACCGGAAAGCGTCTCGGCATTCTGTTCGGCCACATCGCCGACCAGCCCGAAGTGACCAAGCAACGCCCGCAATGTCGGGTCCGGAACCAGCGGCGCCGCCTCGCGAATGAGCTCGAGCACGGAGCGTCCACCCCGGAGATCTTCATGCTCCTGGGCGTAGAACCCGAGCTTCACGTTGGCGCCGAGCACGATATCGCCAGCGTCTCTTTGGTAGACCTCAGCAATGGTGCGCAGCAACGTGGTCTTGCCCGCACCGTTGAGCCCGAGCACGAGGAATCGGTCGCCGCGACTTACGGTGAAGTTCACCTGGCTAAAAATCACCGTGTCGCCGAATTCCTTGGCCAGGTTTTCTACCCGCAACGCCATATCGCCAGCACGAATGGGCTCAGGGAAACGCACCTTCATGGCCCGGCGCTTCACCACCATCGACTCGCCCCGTCCCTTGTTCATGTGCTCGATGCGCTTGAGGAGGGCGTTGCGCTTCTGCACGTGGGTGGCGTTGGCGCCACGGAACTTGTCGATCGTCTTTTCGAGACGACCCACTTCTTTGTCGAAGTTGGACTGTTCGCGGTCTCGCTGTGATTCGCGCTCCTCGCGCTGGGCGAGAAACTGTGTGTACGTACCTTTATATTCGTCGATGCGGGCGTTCTCCAGGGCGATCACGCGATCGATGGACGAGTCCATCAGGTCGATGTCGTGACTCACCACGAAGATTGTGGACTTCGACGACTTGAGGAAGTCCATTACCCAGTTCTTGGCATCGACGTCGAGATGGTTCGTGGGCTCGTCGAGGATCAGCAAATCACCTCCGGCAAGGAGCAATCGGGCAAGTTCGAGGCGACGCCGCTGACCGCCTGAAAGCATCCCCACCTCGCGCAGCAACGCTTCGTCATCAAGGCCGACGCCCGCCGCCATACGCTCGGCGTCGGACTCCAGCTGGTAGCCACCGAGCGTGCGGAAACGCTCCTCCATGTTGGTGAACTTCTTTACCGCTTTGTCCAGCACATCGTCGGCACCGTCGATCCCGGCGCCCATATCGATACCGGCCTTTTCGATGCGCTGCTGCCATTCCTCCATTTGGACCTGAAGCTTGCGCAGCGGCGAGCCGTCGAGCAGATGGTCATAGACGAGTTTTCCTGCGTCTTCTTCGGTCGCCGAGACGTCTTGACGCAGCCATCCGCGATGATCGGGCAGGGTCACGGTCCCGCCGTTTTGCTTGATCTCGCCAGCGATGGTCCGCAACATCGTGGTCTTGCCCGACCCGTTCGGGCCAACCAACGCCACCTTCTCCCCCGCCCCCAGACGGAACGACGCGCCGTTCAGGAGCACTCGGTGCCCAAGATCAATGCGGAGGTTGGAGACTTCTAACACGGCCCAGCAAGGTTAGGGCCCCCAAGGGTCCACGCAGCGCCGCAATGCCCGCGCCATAGTGTGTCCCTCGACACGGCGGCGGAGGCATCGGGTAAAGATGGCGTGATGCGCACGCCCACGTTGTTCAACCTCGACGCGTTATTCGGACTCGTCATCGGCCTCGTGTTGCTCTTCAATCCGCTGCTTGGCCCGGTGCTCCCGCTCCCCGGTCTAGTCGTGGTGCTGGCCGCCGTCGTCCTTCTAGTGGCAGCGTGTGTCCTTGGGCGCGCCGGAATGGGCCGGGGTGCTCTCGTATCTCGTATCCGCATGCTGGCGCTGCTCAACGTCGGTTCCAGCGCCGCACTTGCGACATGGGCGTTTGTTTCATGCCGCGCCGGAGGTCGCGTTCTGGTGCTCCTCATCGCCGCCGGCCTGACCGTACTTGGGGCCGCACAACTCGCCGCCAACGAACGACATGGCCGCTCGGCGACGACGACACGGCGCGCCACGGTGGAAGAACTGCAACAGGCCCTCCGATCGAAGTGACGCACACGACACCGGTGTGACCCCACTACCCCGAGCGCGGTCCTAGCCTGATCAGGGTGCCTTCTGCGACGCGGCCCACCGTGAACCCGACCGAGCCTTCTGTTCCCACCATTGATCTTTCGCATGGCCTTCCCATGGGCGCGGCGAAGACCAAAGCGGTGCGAGACATGTTCGACACCATTAGCCCCCGGTACGACATGGTCAATCGGGTGATGACGTTTCGCCTCGACGTTTCGTGGCGCCGAAAAACTATCGAGGCTCTCGGGCTGCCCGCCGGGTCGCGCATTCTCGATCTAGCGGCCGGCACCGGCGACTTTTGTCGAGACCTCGAAGCGAAAGGGTTCGCGGCGATCGGCATGGACCTGTCCTTCGGCATGCTCAGTCATGCCCGAACCAAGTCCCCACTGGTGCAGTGCGACGCGCTCCACCTCCCCGTTCCCTCGGCTTCGGTCGACGGCGTCACGTGTGGATTCGCACTTAGAAATTTCACTGACCTCGGTGCGTTCTTCGACGAAGTTGGCCGCGCCGTGCGCCCCGGGGGTCGCATCGCCTTTCTCGACGCCGCGTCGCCCGAGAATCGGTTGCTCCGCTTCGGTCATGGCATCTACTTCGGAAAGATCGTGCCGCTCATTGGTGGCGTACTGAGCGATCGCACCGCCTATGCGTACTTACCAAAGTCGCTGGCCTACCTCCCCGAGCCCGCTGTCATGCTTGATCGGTTGCGCCAGGCCGGATTTTCGGGGGTGCAGCGACGACTCCTGCTCGGCGGCGCGGCGCAACTCATCGTCGGGACGAAGCAGGCATGAACGAGTCAGCTTCGGGAACACCAAGCACACCGACTATCAGCACACCGACCATCAGTGCACCGACTATCAGCACACCGACTATCAGCACACCGACTATCAGTGCACCGAGTGAAGCCACCGAGTGGACGGCCACCACTCGCCGACTGCCCGAATCCATCGCCAAAGAACTCGACCTTCTGGCCTTTGCCGGAGACCATGGGATGGTCTTCACTCGTGACGGTGTCGGCGTGGCGGCGCGAGGTGAGGCGTTTCGTATCGACGTCCCGGGCGGAACGGCGGCGGTTTCGCACGTGCGTCACATCCTCTCCTCGATCAAGAAAGACGATGACCTTCACCGGGCGGCCAGCGGACCCGTCGCCATTGGAGCGTTACCGTTTCTTCCCACCGAGGCCGGGCACCTCACCGTGCCGGAAATCGTGGTCGCCAAGTCGAGCGACGGCAACGCCTGGGTGACCCGCACCTACCGGACCACTACCCCGCCGCCTCAACGCGATAGCGCTGGGTTGGATTCGACGGAGCTGATCGGACAGACAAGTACCAACTGGTCACCCCACGGCTTCGATCTGCACTCCACCGTGACTCACCAGCAATGGTGCGAGCGCATCGCCACCGCCGTCGACGCCATCAATAACGGGCCGATGGACAAAGTTGTTCTGGCCCGAGCGGTGGACGTGGAGGCCACCGAGCCCCTCATTGTCAGCGAGATTCTCGGACGGCTACAGGCGCTGTTCCCCAGCTGCATGGTCTTCCACGTCGAAGGATTTCT
>JAYVSS010000385.1:0-23344 GCA_043775075.1 Acidimicrobiia bacterium | reverse complement strand
GTATACGGACTCATGAACGCCGTGGCCCCGAGGCCCTCGGTGGAGGCGATGTTCACCACCCGCCCCTCGCCGTTGCGGGCCAGGTTCCCCAGACAGGTTCGGATGAGGAGCGCATGGGCGTCGAGATTGACGGCGAACGTGGCCCGCCACGCATCGCCCCATCCCTCGTGGTCAAGGGGCGACGGAATGGATACGCCCGCATTGTTGACCAGGATGTCGATCGGACCGAGCCCTTCGGTGACCTGGTGGACGAGGGCCGGGATGCCCGCCGACTCACGTAAATCGGCCACCACACCAATAGCTCGGGCGCCAATGGACGCGATTTCGGCCACCACCGCGTCCACGCCTTCTTGGGTTCGGTCAACGACGGCCACCATCGCGCCTTCGTCGGCAAAGAGGTAGGCCGTGGCCCTCCCCATACCCGACGCCGCCCCGGTCACGATCGCCACCCGCCCGGCAATGGAGCGGCTCAATTGGGAAAGGCGCCGAGGGGTCGGGGCCATCGACGCAGAGTTCATTGTTGTGACTTTAGGCACATTTTGCCATCAATGCCGCCTCCACCCCATCGGCCCACCCGCTAGCCGATCCATCCCGGGTGGGGATCGGGTGGAGAATGCCAGCAATACGCGCTCAACGACAGCGCCGAGATTCTCCTGGCCCCCGTGCTCTGGATCGTGGCCGGGTTCGGAACCCGGCTCAATGGCCCCACATCGATCCGTCGCCACCAGCGCCTCCAGGCATGGTCAGTGGCGGTGTTGGGGCGCCGCGCTGAGCGCTTGCTCGGCGTGCGCCTCGAACTCGAACCCGGGGACATCGACGCACTGACGCCAGGACCGGTCATCGTGATGTGCCGCCACGTGAACATCGTCGACGCATCGATCCCCACGTTGCTCTACCAACGCCTCGGGCGTCACACGCGGAGCGTGATCATGGCCGAACTGCTCGCCGATCCCGGGTTCGACCTCATCTACCGCCGCACCGGCTCAGTGTTCATCCCCCGCGACAACGGCCCCGTGGCGGTCGCTCCCCTGCAACACCTTGGTCAAGGGATCGATCATTCGACCGCGGTCGTGATCTACCCCGAGGGTCGGCTCTTCCGCGCAGACCTACGCGACCGGTTCCTCACCAAGATCGCCCTCACCGACCCTGACCGGGCCCACCGACTCGCACCGCTCCGCCACGTCCTGCCCCCACGCCCCGGCGGCGTCCTGGCCCTCATCGACGCCCTCCCCTCGGCCGATGTGGTGACCATCGCCCACGCTGGCCTCGACCGTTTCAGCAACTTCACCGACCTCGCCCGTAATGCGCCGCTCCCTCTTCCACTCGCCGTCACCGCGCAACGCGTCAGTGCCGCGGACATCCCGCATGGCCTCAACGAGCGCACCGTCTGGCTCGACGAGCAATGGCTCCACGTGGATGCATGGATCGCTGAGCAACTCGCCGTGGTCCCAACGCTCGACCACTAGCGCTGGGCCTCCACCCAGCCGACGATCCGGGTCACGATCTCGTCGACGAGCGCTGGCGACGTGGCCAGGTTGACTCGAGCGAACTTCTCCAACCCGGCGCCAAAGGTCGGACCCTCCGACAATGCCAGACGAGCCTCGGTCAGCAGGAGCGTTGCCACCGATTCGCCCGCGCCGTAGGACCGTACGACGGCGGAGAAATCCACCCATGCCAGGTAGGTGCCCTCCAGCGGGACGAGCCGTAGTTCGGGGGCACCAGCAGAAATACCGGCACGGAATTGGTTGGCCCGCTCCCCCAATGCGCGCATGCACGCCGCTTGCCAGTCTTCGACGGACGGATCACTCCACGCCGTTTCCATCGCCACCATGCCCGGTACCGAAACCACCCCGAGAAGGTGCGAGGAGAAGCGGGCGTCGAACTGCTGACGCAGCGCCATGGAACCGAAAACCAGCATGGCCGTCCGCAGACCGGCCAGGTTGCACGCCTTGCTCGCCGATGTGATGGTCACCGTGCGGGCCCGGATCTCGTCGGACAGGGTCTCGAAGGCCACATGCTCGTGTGCAGCAAACACCAGTTCGGAGTGAATTTCATCGGCAACCACTACCATGTTGAACTCAACGGCCAGTGCTGCCAGGGCCCTTAGTTCGTCGACGGTAAACACCCGACCAACCGGGTTGTGCGGATTGCACAGCAGCACCATCGAGGGCCGATGCTCGGCCACCAACGAGCGCAGCGCGTCCACGTCGAAGCCGTAGCGACCGTCTTGCAAGGTCATCCGGTATTCCAACAACCGACGGCCTTGCTCGCCGATGACCCCGAGGAACGGTGGATAGATCGGCGTTAAGACGAGGATTGAATCACCCGGTTCGGACCACACCTGCATGGCGGCGTGCATGCCCTGCACCACGTCGGTCTGCAGCAACAGCCGACTCGGATCGTCGACCATCCCGTATCGACGACGCAGATACGACGACGCCACGACCTGCACCCGTCGGTGGTACTCCCAGCCGGGGTAGCCGAGGAATCCGTCGGTCAGCCACTCCGCCAGCGCCGCCGAGATCGCCGGTGGTGGAGCAAAGTCCATATCGGCGATAAACGCCGGGATCACGTCCGGTGGATGTTTGGTCCACTTGATCGACCGAGAAGCACGAAGACGATCCGTATCGACCTCGGCGAACAGAGCGCCGAGATCCCTCCCACCCGCCGCGCCCGGCGCTGTCGACTCGTTTCTGCCCGTGCTCGAGTTGGTCATCGGACCGACGCTACCGACCCGCTACCGACCCGAGTGCCCGAACCCGCCTGATCCGCGTTCGGTGTCACCCAACGACGCCACATCGTCCACCGGGGTCCACCGAACCAGCGGAACCGGGAGCACGACGAGCTGGGCAATGCGGTCGCCCCGGGTGATGGCAAACGGCACGAGCGGGTCGGTGTTGACCATCGGAACCATGATTTCACCGCGATACCCCGAGTCAATCAGGCCCGGGCTATTCAACACCGTGACCCCATGCCGGGCGGCCAACCCGCTGCGGGGCAACACGAAACCGGCCCAACCCACGGGCAGCGCCAACGCCAACCCGACCCCAATAACGGCGCGTCCGCCGCCTGGCGCGAGCACCACATCGGTTCGCGCCCGCAGGTCCATGCCAGCGTCGCCGTTCACTGCCGGAGTGGGTAGGGCCAGGTCGGCATCGAGCGCCACGATTCTGACCTCCACCTGGGCGTTTGCCGTTTCCCGATCATCCATCCCACCAAGCCTAGAGACAACAAGATGTCAGCGAATTGGCCAGGCCGAAGCACGATGAAAATGCGCAGAACTTGGGTCAACGACCCAAAATCGCCGGCGTTATGCAGGCGAATTCGCCGTGAGGTTGCTCGGCTCCGACATTGCCGACGATATCGGCGGCGAAAACGTCGAGGGGTTCCTGTTCGCCCGGCCCCTTCCCTAACTGATCTCCGCCGCCACCTCGCGGTGGGGATCCATCAAGGCTGTGGTTTCAACCAGCTCGTCCCCACGACGTAGGAGACTGCAGCGCAATGCTTGCCTGGATGGACCTCGAAATGACCGGACTTGAGCCCGGGCGCCATGTGATCGTGGAGATCGCCACTCTGATCACCGACGACCTCCTGGAGATCGTCGCCGAAGGACCTGACCTGGTGATCAACGTGTCGGCCGAGGCGCTGGGCGAGATGGATGACGTGGTGGTGCAAATGCACACCCGCAGCGGATTGCTCGATGCCATCGCCGCCTCCACCGTCTCTCTGCCGGACGCCATTGAGCAGACCATGGCCTTTCTTCGTCAACATATCCCCGAGCCGCGAAGCGTTCCGTTGTGTGGCAACTCGATCGGCACCGACCGTCGATTCCTCGCCCTCTTTATGCCCGAAATCGACGAGTTCCTGCACTACCGAAGTGTGGACGTGTCGAGCGTGAAGGAACTCACCCGTCGGTGGTACCCGGAGACCTATAAGACGCTGCCGCGCAAGGGTGGTGGCCACAGGGCCCTTGATGACATCCGTGAGAGCGTCGCTGAGCTGCGGTATTACCGCGAAACGGTCTTCGTTCCGCAGTCCTGATGTCTCGAGTAGTCAGACTCAGGCCCTGGCAGAAAGCTGCGCTCGACCGCTTCACTGCCGCCGGGGAAACCGGTCCAGATTTTCTCACCGTCGCCACTCCCGGGGCGGGAAAGACCACCTTTGCCCTGGCCGCCGCCCTGCGTGAGCTGAAGGGACGCCCCGGTCGACGGCTCATCGTCGTTGCCCCCACCGCCCACCTCAAGCTCCAGTGGGCCCAGGCCGCCACTCGATTCGGGCTGCATCTGCACCCCGACTGGTCCGCCGCCACCGCCAGCCTCGCCCCCGACATGCACGGCATCGTGACGACCTATCAGCAGGTGGCCACGAGTTTTGCCGTGCTCGGTCGCCTGACCGCCGGGGCCATGGTCATCCTCGACGAGATCCACCATGCCGGCGACGAGAAGGCGTGGGGCGACTCGGTGCGGGAGGCATTTGCGCCCGCCACCCGTCGGTTAGCACTTTCCGGTACGCCGTTTCGCAGCGATACCTCGGCGATCCCGTTCGTCCGGTACCGGCTGGAAGAGGCCGAATCGGACTATGAGTACGGCTACGCCGACGCCCTACGGGACCGGGGCGTGGTGCGGCCGGTGTACTTCCCCCGGATCAACGGGTTCATGGAATGGGTGGCGCCCGACGGCAGCCTCAACTCCGCCTCGTTTGACGACGCCCTCGACCGCACCGGCTCGTCGCAACGGCTACGAACGGCGCTCTCGGCCGAGGGTGAATGGCTACCCACGGTCCTTTCTCAGGCCAACGAGCGGCTGATGGAGCTCCGGGCGGGGCGACAGCCGAACGCCGGAGGACTGATCATTGCCGCCGATCAGGAGCATGCTCGGGCGATTGCTGATCTCATGCGCATGCGACTGCGGGTCAACCCCACGGTGGTGCTTTCCGGCGATCCGCAGGCGTCGTCACGCATCGGTCACTACGCCAAAGGCGACCAGCCCTGGATCATCGCCGTGCGCATGATCTCCGAGGGTGTGGACATTCCGCGTTTGGCGATCGGCGTCTACGCCACCACCACCACGACCGAGTTGTTCTTCCGCCAGGCCGTGGGGCGCCTGGTGCGTTGGACCGCCGGCATTCCTCGACAGAAGGCGTACCTGTTCATTCCTGATGATCCCAAGCTTCGGATGTGGGCCCATCAAATTGCCGACGCC
The DNA here is from genome assembly GCA_043775075.1 of Acidimicrobiia bacterium. GTDB lineage: Bacteria > Actinomycetota > Acidimicrobiia > Acidimicrobiales > JANYDT01 > JANLQX01. The sequence goes on along the minus strand of JAYVSS010000385.1, from coordinate 18,143 downwards.
CGTAAACATTCACTCCGCAAGCCGTCAGACGATGGCGACGAAAGCGAATTGCGATTCGCTCGCGAGGCAGATGCCTTTGACAAACAGGTGAGTGAATCAGACGAACAACTGTCCTTATTTGCCGCGCTATCGTCGGTCGCCACTGAGACGTCACAAACCGGGGTACTCGTGTCCGGTTCCGTCTTCGAAGATGACTACGAGACCGATGAGCGCCACGGCGCCGATGACGTCCCTCTCGACGCCGCCACCGACGCCGCCAACGCCGCTGCTGACGAGGCCGCCGGGCTGCTGCTCGACGTTGATTCGCTCGCTCCCCCGCTTCCCGGCGGCGGTATCGCTGGCGCCGTGGGGGCTGTTGATGGCCTCTCGCGATATGAGCGCAAGGAGGCTCTGCGGCTGAAGAACGCCCAATGGGCCCGCGACCTGGCGCGGGTGACAGGGATGAATCACGGCCAGGTCAACGGTCAGCTCAACCGACTGGTCAACCTCGCTCGGGTCGACGACGCGACCGTCGAACAACTCGAACAGCGAGCCACGGCGGCCGAGAAGTGGTGGCGACAGCTCAGCGGTCGCCGCTGAGCTGCGTCCCCCCGGTTGCTGGAGTTTGACCCTCCACCGGGCAGCCCACGAAACCCGGCAGACAACAACATGCAACCGTTGTCGTCGACGGGTTTGCGTCCACGGACCCACGACAAGGTAATTGGCGCCAAAGTTGCGCCATCGGTCCTACAAGCGTGCCCCTGGGCCCCGCCAACAATCCCGTGGCGGGCCCGAGACACCGGCCTGATCGTCGCCGCAACTAGATTATTCGCCCGTGGCGTCGAATCCCCCTGCTGATCTGCTTCTTCAACCGCTCACGGGCAAAGGGTTTCCCATCTCCGCCTGGTTGGTCCAGTATGAGCTGCTGTTCGTCATGCTCGATCCGTTCACCAACGAATCGGCTTGGGCTTTTCCCACGGCGTTGCGAGTTCTGCAGAATTTTGCCCAGGCAGATTGCCGGGTGGGTGTCGTTATGGCCGGAGCTGATGCCGACGAGTCGAAGCAATTCCTCGGTCCCCACGCCAAGGACTTTCTGTGTTTCCCCGATCCCCAGCGCACGATCGTCAAGGCGTTCGGACTGGAACGCCTGCCAGCCATCGTGCACGTCGGGTCCGACGGCACCGTGGTCAACGCCGCTGAGGACTGGAATCCCGACGCCTGGCAAGTCGTGACCGACGAATTGGCTCGCATGATGCGCTGGACCGGACCGGTACTTCCCGACCCCCGTGATCCGGGTTCGTTCGTCGGCACCAAAGCGAGCTAGAGCCCTCGTACGGGGGACGCAAGGCCGCCCTCTTGTGGCGCCGAGTGCGTGTCGAAAAAGCGCACCCGAGGCAGAAAAACGCAGCGTATTTCCGCCACCACTGCGGATTTCTGACACTTCGCGAGGTAAGCGCGTTCGGGCGCCACGCGTTTCGTCGGGAGTACCAAGGGCCCGCGCCGACTAGTCAGTGTTTCGCGGCGATCGTCTTGGCGGCCAGCAAGCCGGCCGATTTCTTTTGCCGTATCTATCGGTCGGCTCGCCTTCTAAGGAAACCGGAGCAGAAAGCCGATAGACGGCCATGGCCTTCGTCGGAGATCTTGCGCGCCGCTTGCGAACGGAGGTTCATGGTTCGACCCACACAAGCGGCCCACGCGATCCTCATGTCTCGCGAGTCGACTTGGTTGCTATGGGCACCTACGACCGGATTCCGACGCAGGACACGCCATCGGAACGGCGCCGGCTGAGCATTGTTGCGTTCGGAACGGCGGTGATCACGTTGGTCGGCGGCGTGACTGCAGTGGCGGCGCTGGGACACCGGACCATGGCGCAAGAGTCGTCACGGGTGCGAGTGGTCCTCGGCCCGGCCAACGTACGGCGGGTAGCGATAGTGACGAACGTGGTCGCCGGTCCGTCGTTGGGGATGGCGATCCTTGCTGAAGCGCCCCTAGCGAAGGCGAAAAAGACGCGCACCGCCGGACCTTCCAGCCTCGCTCGACCCCTCCCGCCGTTAACTGTTCCGCCGCCGTCCGGCGTTGTCGATCCGACGACGGTCCCTGCTCCGGCACCGGTGGCCGCACCGACAAGCGGACTGAGCTCGACCATTGCTCCGAGCATGTCGCTACCCGCCGGGCCCGGACCGATGATCGTGCCCCCCGAGGGCCTCGTGGCTTCCCAGAGCGGCCCGATCGTCCCGGCCGCAACAGCACCGGCCACACCCCCACCGACGTCACCAACGGCACCGACCACACCCCCACCGACGTCACCAACGGCACCGACGTCACCCCCACCGACGTCACCGACGGCACCAACCAAGCCAGCAACGTCGGCGCCGATCCGCTCGGGCGTGACCCCGCTCCCCGGTAGCGACGCCGCTCCGAAGGGGTACGTCGTGCCCATCAGCCGCACCGCCACGGTGCCTCCGACGACCCTCGCCCCCGCCACCCTCCCTCCGACAATCGTTCCGCCAGCCACAACTCCGCCGACAATCGTTCCGCCGCCAGCCACACCTTCGCCGCCGATCATCCCGCCCCCGACCGCTGCCCCAACCACCGTGGCGACCACCGTGCCCCCAACCACGGTGGCCCCCACCACGATCGCCCCGCCCACCACGGCGACGTCCGTTCCGACCATCGCCCCCACCTCGGCGCCCAGCCGCCTCAATGTGAGTCCGTTCCCGACGATCGTGATTCGACCGGTTACCGAGGGTCGGCCCGCCCCCGCCCTCCCGGCGACGGGGGAATCACCGATTGTCAACGACACCGCGTCGACGCCGTCGACGGCCTCGACGGCCTCGTCGATCCCGAAGACGTACACGTTCGTGGCCGCCGCCGGAGAGGCTCCGCCATCACATCCCCGAGCCGACGCCGCCGTGGCCATGGCCCTGACCAAGGTCGGCATCCCCTATCTGTGGGCCGGGGAGACCGACACCGGCTACGACTGTTCCGGTCTCTCCAAAGTGGCGTGGGAGGCGGCTGGTATCGCCCTCCCGCACCAGTCGGTGTCGCAGTTCAGCCGCACCGTTCGCATCAATCCGGCCGACCTCGCTCCCGGCGACCTGCTGTTCTTCGGCGACCCGATCCACCACCTCGGCCTCTACATCGGCGACGGAAAGATGGTCGAGGCCCCCAAACCGGGCGTCAACGTGCGGATCACCGGCATCAAGCGTCGCGACCTCGTCGGCATTGGTCGCATCACGGCGTAACGCCACTCGTCGGCATTGGTCGCATCACGGCGTAACGCCCTTCGTCGGGCCACTCGCCGGGCCACTCGCCGGGCCCCTCGTCGGGCCACTCGCCGGGGTCGCTCTTCAGAGTTGTCGATGACCAATCGGCGACTCGTTGACCAATCAGCGACGTCGTTTCTTGGTCATCGTGTCGTCGAATAGTCACTGAGCTGGCGACGGGCCGCTCGGCCTACGATCGAGTGCGTGCGCGCTGCCACCATTGTCAACGGAACCCTCGAAGTACGCGAGCACCCGGACCCGGTGCCGGGGCGTGGCGAGGTCCTCGTCCGGGTGAAGGCCGCAGGACTGAACAATGCCGACCTGATGCAAATTGCCGGGTTCTATCCGGCGCCCCCCGGCTCACCCGCCGATATCCCCGGGCTTGAGCTGGCCGGAGAAGTGGTCAGCGCCGGGCCCGACGCCATCCGCTTCTCCGTCGGTGACCGAGTGATGGCCGTCGTCGGCGGCGGGGCTCTGGCCGAACTGGCCGTGGTGCACGAACGCACGCTGATTGCGGTCCCGCCGAACGTTTCGTGGGATGAAGCGGGGGGCTTCCCCGAGGCCTTCACCACCGCCCACGACGCCCTCTTCACCCAATGCCAACTGCGGATGGGCGAAACCGTGTGCGTGCACGGGGCGGCCGGCGGGGTCGGAGTGGCCGCCGTGCAATTGGCGGCGGGAACCGGAGCATGGGTGGTGGCGACCGTCCGCGATCCCCTCCGACGTCCGGCCGTGGAGGCGTTGGCACCCAGTCAGGTGACTGCCGTTGACCCCGCGGACTTTGCTCACCACGGGCCCTTCGATGTGATTTTGGAGCTCGTTGGGGCGTCAAACCTGGCCGCCAACATCGCATCGCTACGCACAGGTGGACGCATCAGCATCATCGGCGTGAGTGCAGGCGGGAGTAAAGGCGAACTCGATCTCTTGGCCCTCATGGGGAAGCGAGGGACTCTTTGCGGCTCGACGCTCCGCTCCCGACCGTTGGAGCAAAAGGCCGACGCCGCCCATCGAGTCACGGTCCAGGCCGTCCCCCACCTCGCCGCCGGTCGGTTCACGGTTCCGATCACCGCCACATTCAGCCTCGACGAAGTCAACGCCGCCTACGAGCGGTTTCGTGAGGGAGCGAAGTTCGGCAAAATCATCGTCCGTCCGTGAGCGGTGCGGCCCCCGTGGTACCGGCAGTCCCAGGCTTTCGGGCGGGGCGACCGGTATGACGTTGATGCTGGTCACGTGGGCCCTTATCGCCAGCGGCGGGGTTCTCGTGGTGGTGGCGGTGGCCACCCGGTGGTCCGCCAGCGGCTACGACTTCGCCCTTCCCGACCTCCCCGGCTGGTTTGCTCGTTGGCAGATCCAGCACCGGGCGCCGGATCTCGATCCGTCCAAAACCGTCGTCCTGAAGCTATTCCTGACCTTCACGTATCGGCTGGCGACGCCCCTCGCCCGCCTCCGCATACGGCCGGGCGTGGTCACCGTCGCGGGATTGTGGTTGGCGTGCACGGTGCCGACGATCGCCACCCGCTGGCCCGTGCTCGCCGCCGCCGTGTGCCTTTTCAGTTCCCTCGTCGACGGGGTCGACGGAGCAGTCGCCGGCTTGTCGAATCGGGCGTCGGCCACCGGCTTTGTGCTCGATTCCTTCGTCGATCGCCTGGCCGAACTGGCGTTTTTCGGCGCATTGGTCGTCGTCGGCGGGCAGTTGAGCTGGGCGGCGGGTGGATGGGCAGCGGTGATCCTGCTCGAATATGTGCGGGCCCGGGCGGGCAATGCCGGACTCGACGAAGTGGGTGTGGTGACGGTGGCTGAACGTCCCACCCGGGTGCTGTGCGTGGTGTTTGGGCTGCTCGGCGCGGCGGCCGTACCGGCCCACGCCGGGCGAGTGGCTGACACCGCAGCGATTACTGCCATCGCCACCGCGATGATGGGTTTGGCCCAGCTCGGCCGGACGATCCACCGCCGCCTCAGCTAGCGCCATTCCGGCGTTGAAGACTGTGGTCCAGCTGTGGTCCGACTGAGGACGGGTTGCGAGGGATACTGGAAGAGTCAGCTGCCCCGAGCTGACGCAGGAGGATTCAGTTCGTGCTCTCACGTTTCTCACGTGGAATTGGCCATGCTCGCAGTCCAGGACCCGCCACTCGTCCTCGCGGGTCAGCGATGGCGGTTCTCGCTGTTGTTGTCCTAACGACGTTCACTTTCGACGCAACTCCGGCCGGAGCCGATCCGTCGAAAGGATCAACCGGGCGAACCAGCGGTCCAAGCGCTCCGCCAGCCACCTCGAGACGCGCTCCGTCAGCAGCCAACTCGGCAGCCAACTCGGCGACCAACTCGTCGGTCTCTCGAACCAGGCGACCAGCCACGGGCAAGGTGTCGTCCTCTGGAATCGGCTCCGGGGCCAAGGGCGCGGCGGTGAGCGACCTGCAAACCCTGCTGCAGCAGGCCCGGTACGACGTTCCCGAGGTCACCGGGACCTACGGCGATCAGACATTTCATGCCGTCATGGCATTTCAGAAGGCGAACGGTCTGGGCCGGACCGGCCGGGCGGGAGCACAAACCCTGGACGCCCTGCGCTCGGGCGCGCAACCCGCCCCGATTATGCCGAACGGCGGACCCGATCGCATCGAAGTGAGTCTGCCCAAGCAGTATCTGGCGCTGTACCGCGGCGGGTCGCTGGTGAAAATCCTGTCGGTGTCGAGCGGCACGGGCAAGGATTTCTGCACGCTTGACCCGGAAACCGGCGAAAGCGGATGTGACAAGGCCATCACCCCCGCCGGCTCGTTCCGCGTCGCCCGTCGGGTCATTGGTTGGCGTGAGTCCAAGCTCGGCCTGCTCTATAACCCGCTGTATTTCGCCGGCGGAATCGCCGTGCATGGTGCGCCATCAGTACCGGGCTCTCCGGCGTCGCATGGATGCGTGCGCATTCCAATGGTCTCAGCCGACTATTTCCCGACGGTTGCTCCGGACGGTATTCCGGTCTACGTATCCGATGGAACGACCCCGCTCAGGTTCATCTCCTCTCGTATCTCTCCCGTCGATGCCTGGGTTCCGCCAATCACCGACCCAACGGCCTCGACCCTGCCCGGCACTCCGGGCCCCTCCATCGCCCCGGGAGCGTCCACCACCGTCGCCGCGCTCGGCCCCACCACGACACTCCCCGCAACGCCGACTCTCGCTCGGCCGTTGTCTTCGTCGACAACCAGCCCCGCCGCTTCGACGAGCGTTGTGAACCCGGCCCAGACATCGTCGACAACGACGGCTTTGGCCGTGCCGACAACGACGACCGTGGCCCCGACAACGACCTCGGCTCCCCTATCGATTGCCACGACCGCCACGACGACGATCCCGCGGTCGTCGTAGGCCATTTCGCCGACCGGCGGACACCTAAAACCAACGCCAGTGGGTGTGCTCGCGGCGTCTGACGCGTATCGAACGCGCCCACTCGACGGTCATGAAGAGCTACAGGGCGCATGGATCAGCGAACGGGTCGAGTTCGCTGGTTGGCGGCGCCGGGGCGTCGAAATAGGGCTCGTACCCGGTCTTCTCCAGCTCGAAGGCCAGCTCCGGGCCACCGGAATGGACGATGCGTCCGTTCACGAACACGTGGACCACGTCTGGCGTGAGTTCCACCAGAAGACGCTGGTAGTGGGTAATGGCGATGACGGCCATGCCCTGCTCGGCCGACGCTTCTTTGACCCGACGGCTCACGGCACGCAGGGCGTCGACATCGAGGCCGGAGTCCACCTCATCGAGGATTGCCACCGACGGCCGCAGCACGCCGAGCTGCACCGTCTCGTTGCGCTTCTTTTCGCCGCCGGAAAAGTCCACGTTGATGGCCCGTGTGAGGAACTTTTCGTCGAATCCAATCCGGTCGGCTTCGGCCCGCATGAGTTCCATGACGTGTTCGGCATCGTCGGCTCGTCCGCCTGCGCGCAATGCCGCAGCCAACATCTCCGATGGCTGCACGCCGGGAACTTCGGTCGGGTACTGCATACCGAGGAACAGTCCGGCCTGGACCCGCTCCCACGTGGGCAACCCGAGCAGTTCGCGGCCGTTGAGGAGAACCGACCCGGAAATGTCGGTGTATCCGGGCCGCCCGAGCAGCACATGACTGAGGGTGGACTTGCCTGACCCATTGGGGCCCATGACGGCGTGTACTTCGCCGGCGCCAACGCTCAGATTCACCCCGCGCAGGATCTCACGGCCCGGGATAGATGCGTGCAGATCGGTAATTGAAAGAGTCATTGGGAATCTGCTTGAGCGGGAGTGCGAAGGTGGACAACGACGTCGTCGCCCACCTGGGAAATGTCGTAGGTGGGCACCGGCCGGGTGGCGGGGAACGACTGCGGTTGGCCGGTCTTCAACGAAAACGTGCTGCCATGCTTCGGACACTCGAGTTCGCACTCGTCGTCCCACACCGTGCCGCCGCTGAGCGAGACGTCGGCATGGCTGCATTGATCACCGATGGCGTAGAAATCGTCGAGGATACGGACAACGGCGATCGCATGCTCCACCCCGACGGCGTCGACGACGGTGACCCGAGTGCTGGACGACGGAGCGAACCGCGAAGCCGGGCCGATGACGACGGAAACATCGTCGCTCATGCGGTGACCGCGTGTTGGGCGAGGGCGGCCGCCGGGTCGAGTTCGGACATTTCGGACTGCGCCCGGCGATCGAACTTGTCACCGACAACGGCTTCCAGCTCGCCCCGCAGAGCGTCATCAGGCACACGGGCCAACAAATCGGCGAAGAACCCCAGGACAATCAGGCGGTCAGCCTGGCTTGGGGGCACGCCTCGGCTCTCCAGGTAATACCGGTGATCGTCGTCGATCGGACCGATGGCTGACGCGTGCGAGCACTGCACATCGTTGTTTTCGATTTCGAGGTTCGGCACAGATTCCGCCGAGGCCCCTGCAGACAGTAGGAGATTGCGGTTGGTTTGATGGGCCACGGTGCCCCGAGCGTCCTTGCCGATGTGGATAAGACCCGAATACACCGAACGGGCTCGATCTTCGACCGCCCCCTTGAACAGCAGGTCCGACGTGGTCCGCGGGGCCACGTGATCCTGCCGGGTCCGAAAGTCGTGAACCTGATCGTTGCCGGCGAAGTACACCGCCAGAAGCTCGCTGTGAGCACCCTTGGCCGTAGCCACGGCGGTGGTTTCGAGCCGGGCGTAGTCTCCACCGAGGGCCACGGCAATCGACGACAGAGTGGCGTCTCGGCCGGTTTCGGCCCGGAGTGTGGCCACCATCCAGTGACGTTCGCCGAGGAGTTGGACCGACGCATGTTGGAGGCGGGCCCCATCGGCTAACTCCAGAACAGTGGCGCTGATCAGCAGCGATGTGCCGTCGCCGAGATCATTGGAGCGGAACTCCTCGAGCACGGTGGCACTGCTGTTCACGCCACAGAAGACGCGAACCGAACCACCTACGGTCCCCGCCGCGGCCAACGTGGTGCGGACACGAATGGGATCGGTCAGAACAACGTTGGCCGGAATGGCGATGAACAAGCGATGGGCCACTGACGCCCGGCCGAGTGTGCCGAAGTAGTCATCGGCGAAGGCATTGACTTCGTCGGTCGTGATCGTCACCCCTTTGGCGCGGGCTTCGTCGCTCAGTTCGACGGTCAGCCGACCAACAGCCTCGGGCAGGCGATCCGACGCGAACCGTCGAGCCGAGAACCGGTCAATGCCGCTATAGCGCCACAGTTCTTCGGCTTCGCGGGGAGCGACTTTAGCGGCTAGTTCGAGCTGAGCACGCAGACGCAATTCGTTGACGTGTTCGGGCACATACGAAACGACCGAGTTGGAATCCGACGACAGAACCTGCTCCTTTTTGCGGGAGGGGTAGTCTACCGGTCGGCTCAAGTATGACGATCGGTTCGCCGATGCACTGGCAAAACCGTTTGGAGGTTCCCTATGCAAAACGAAGCTGAAGTGTTCCCGCTTTCCCTCGACGAGAAAGAGCCGTTCGCCGTCGAACTCGCCGCTCGTTCGTGGGATACCCCCAAACCAGGCATCGAGGAGCTGGGTTGGGGTAGCTCCGTATGGACCCGACAGTCTTCGGCCGTTGAGACCGCCAGCGTGTGCATCCCGTGGGCCGTTTCGACCGCAACGACGGCTTCGGCCACCGAGTGGGATTCGATCGACGACGCGCCCCGTTGGGGAACGGCATCGAGCGACGCTCCCCACCCTGTTTGGCCGTCCAGCGCGTCCTGGGACACACCGGTAACTGAATCATCCGAGTGGGCCCCTGTTACCCCCGAAGCGGCGACGATCGCGACCGAGGAAATCCCGGAAACCCCGGAAACCGAGTTCGCCAGTTGGACCGAACCGTCAGAGCCCACCGAGTCGACGCACTCGACAGAACCCACCGAGTCGACGCACCCGACAGAACCCACCGAGTCGACGCAGTCAATCGTCGCCCCCCCGTCCGACATCCTGGACGCGGGCATCCCGTTTCACCAGCTGGCGGCATCGCACGCGGCGTTGGTTTCCGCCGTCGCTTCGTCAATGCCCCTCTCCCCGGCGACCGCTCCAACGCCGAGTGCTGTCGCCGCGTTCAACGCCCCGACAGTGCACGCTTCGGAAGATGCCGACCACGCTGACGCGCTTGCCGTGGCCACACGCGACGACGTTGCCGCCGACCCACTCGTCATCGCTGCACCCCCGGGCATTCCACCGCCAACGGCGGCCAAAGCCGGTCGTTTTGCCAAAATGCGGGCCGAGCGGGCCAAACTCTCCTCGCCCGAAATGGAGGACACCGAGGCGCTGAACACCGAGGCGCTGAACACCGAGGCGGTGAACACCGACGCAGTAGCTATCGAACCCGACACCGACGTTAGCTCCGACAAGTGGACCGACGGCCTCACGTCGGCCATCATCCTGGCCCAACGGGACCAACGCTTGGCGTTGGCCGCAGAAGGGGTGACGAAGAAGAACGAAGCCGAGGGCGCGCCCCGCTCCGGCGCCAAGCACGCCAAGAAGAGGGCGCCAAAGGCGGCAAAGATACGCAACACGCCGAGCCGCTTCTTTGCCCAGAAGTCCGACGACGAGGTCCTCCTCGATGAAGCGCAGTCGGCGGGAGCCTCGAATGTGCTGCGCGTGGCCGCCGCCGTGTCGTTGGCCGCCGGAATCGGATTGTTCGGCTACACCGTCGCCCGCGGACGATCTTCGACCCCCACGCCTCCGCCAGTGGCCACGACCGTTGTTCCGACCGTCCCGGCGACTCCCGCTCCAGTCGTGATCACTATTGCCGCGGCGCCGACGGTGCCCGCCGTACCCGCAGTCAACGCTCCGGTCGAGTTCGCGCGACCCGTGGCGGTTGATGCATCAGGCGATCTTTTCGCCACGCCAGACCCCGCGTCGCCATCAACGACCCCAACCACCGCCCCACCCGCCTCGACCGGCGACGATTTGTCGTTCAGCTCCGGAAGCGATTTCTCCGCCTGACCCCGGGCCCGCCCACCCGTTTCAGAGAGCACCCCCCACTTTCTTTCGGACTGAATCTCCACCCAGAGTTGATTTACGCTTCAGTTCTCGCCTGATTCGGCCGAAGTACTAGTCATGAAGACTGACGGATCCGGTCTGTACGTTGACGACCGGTCGGTTTCCGACGGGGTTCGTCAACCGCCACAAACGGCGCTGCGGCCCCGGTCACCTATCTCGAGGAGCGTTTATCGCCAGCGACGGGCCGTCGCGGCGTTGACCGTCATTACCCTGGCCAGCGCCCCGTGGCTCCTACCGACGACCGATGCCGCCGAGGCGGCGACCACGGCGGTTTCGCCATCGCTGACCCCCGACCCGGTGCGCGCCGCCGGGGCACTGGCGGGCCCGGCCATCGTCCGGGTCAGCGCCGGCACCCCACGAATCACGCCAACCACGGCCGAACCACGCCCGCCCACCGCGCTCGAACTTCTCGCCAATCCTCGCCTCACGCTGAGCGAAAGCGCCCGGGGCGATCTGGCCGCCGGCACCGTCGATTCCCGGGTCCTCGCCGTGCTGGCCCGCATGCTGGTCAAACATCGCGTGGAGGTCAGCACCCTCATCACCGGCCACGGACGATTCGTCCGCGGGACGACGAAAGTCTCGAATCATGTTGGTGGACGTGCGGCCGACATTGTGAGCGTCGACGGGCAGGATGTCTCCACCACCAGCAGCGCGTCGCGATCGCTTATGGACGAACTCTTTGCCTATCCCGAGTCGGTCCGGCCGACCGAAATCGGGGGGCCGTGGGATCTCGACGGGAGCGACGGGGTGGGTTTCACCGATGCCGGTCATGCCACCCACGTGCACCTTGGCTACGACGTCTGACGGCTACGACGTCTGAGGGCTACGACGACTGACCCGGCCGCCGTCCAACTGCTCGGAGCCGTCGCCACCACTGCCCCACGCCCCCGCGGTCGGTCTGGCGGATCGGCCGGGGTCGCTGGCCCCCTCGTTCGCCCAATGCTGATTCCCCCACCGGGTCGCCGAAGCGAGGGGCTTGGACTTCGAGCGTCACCGTGCCGTGATCGCGCTCCCACCGGAGCACGTTGACGGCCACGGAGAGCAGGAGGAGCCAGGCAAACAACGTAAGCACGCCGAGCAACGCGATCACGGCGGCGAGCGACTTGTAAAGCGCCGACGCCTGGGCGAGCAGTGTGGTGACCAGGTAGGCACCAAAGAGCTGAAACGCCGCAAGGGCAAAACCGCCAACAATGGCGCCCGGGACAAACGCCCGCCGAGGCACCGGGGCGTTGGTGAAAATGACCTGCGTCCACCAGAACAGCAGCGCCCCGGTCACGCTCGCCCCGACAATGCCGACCGCTACGTCAAGTCCCGGAATCGGAATGAGACGGACGGCGGCGGTGGCCACGGCGGAGCCGAGGGCAAAGATCGCCGCCCCCACGAACCACACCACGCCGAGAACCCGATCGCGCAGTCCCCGCTCCGGTACCTGCCACAGGGCGTTACACATTTGGGCCACGGCCATGAACACCGCCGTGCCTGAGAACGCCAGACTCACCGCCCCGACGATCGAACTCGCTTTGCGCGACGACCGGGCGGACGCCAGGTTGTCCTGGACCAACCGGGCCAAGTCACCAGAAAGCTTGAGCTGGCGGACGATTCGGTTGCCAAGATCGTCGGTGCCCCCCGCCCGCCGGGCGGCGACGAACCCGAGCACCCCGATCGCCGTTAGAAGCAGCGGGAAAAACGACAGAAACGTGCGCAGGACGACCGTCGCCACCAACTGTCCGGCCCGGGCTTCGCGGACGCGAAGCAGTAGGGCCTTAGCCAGCGCAGTGTTCTCATCGATAGACATCGGCGGACGATGCTACGAAACCTCGATCAGCCGATCGAGCCCTCCATTTGCAGCTCGACCAAGCGGCTCCACTCCACGGCAAACTCCATGGGCAGCGTGCGGGTCACGGGCTCCATGAAACCGTTGACGATCATCGCCGTGGCCTGCTCTTTGGACAGGCCGCGGGACTGCAGGTAGAAGGGCTGATCGTCACCGACCTTGGACACGGTGGCCTCGTGACCGATCTCGGCCCGGCTCACGCCCGGATTGCGTTCGATATACGGGTAGGTGTCTGAGCGGGACTCGTCGTCAAGAATCAGCGCGTCGCACTGCACGTGGGACTTCACGTTTTCGGCGCCTTCTTCCACCCGGACGAGGCCGCGATACGACGTGCGCCCACCGTCTTTCGAGATCGACTTCGAGATGACTTGCGATGTGGTTTCCGGGGCGGCGTGGACCATCTTGGCACCGGTGTCTTGGTGCTGGCCCTCGCCGGCGTACGCCACGGAGAGCACCTCGCCGTGCGCCTTGGGGCCCATGAGATAGATGGCCGGATACTTCATGGTGAGACGCGATCCGATGTTGCCGTCGATCCAACTAACCCGAGCTTCAGCATCGGCCCGGGCCCGCTTCGTCACCAGGTTGAACACGTTGTTCGACCAGTTCTGAATCGTTGAGTAGGTGATATGCGCGCCTTCTAACGCGATCAGCTCAACCACCGCCGAGTGCAGCGAGTCCGACGTGTACACCGGGGCCGAGCATCCTTCGATGTAGTGGACCTTCGAACCCTTGTCCGCGATGATAAGCGTACGTTCGAACTGGCCCATGTTCTCTTTGTTAATGCGGAAGTACGCCTGCAGCGGCATCTCCACGGTGGTGTTCTCAGGAACGTAGATGAACGATCCACCCGACCAGACTGCACTGTTAAGCGCGCTGAACTTGTTGTCTGCAGTCGGGATGATGGTGCCGAAATACTTCTTCACCACATCGGGATACTCACGCAACGCCGTGTCCATGTCGCAGAAGATGACGCCCTGCGCTTCGAGATCCTCGCGGTTGCGGTGGAACACCACTTCCGATTCGTATTGGGCGGTCACGCCGGCCAGGTACTTTTGCTCAGCCTCGGGAATGCCGAGCTTCTCGTACGTTTTGCGCACCGCTTCGGGGAGGGCGTCCCACGAGTCGACCTGACCCTCCATCGGCTTGACGTAGTAGTAGATGTCCTTGAAGAAGATCTCGGACATGTCGCCACCCCACGACGGCATGGGTTTGCGCTCGAAAATGTCCAGAGCGCGCAGGCGGAACTTGCGCATCCAGTCCGGCTCGCCCTTCATCCACGACATTTCTTCCACGATGTCTCTGGTTAAACCCCGCTTCGGGGTGAAGACGTAGGAGTCGACATCGTCGGCCCATCCAAGCTTGTACTTTCCAAGATCAAGATCTGAAACGGTGGTGCTCATCGGGACCTCCAGTGGTTCGGGGCAATTTCCACTACCGCCATAGTAACAATCCCCACGGCCTACCTTTCGGAGCATAAATACCACCCAGTGCGGTCGAACTACGTTGCGCCTACACTGTGCGTATTCACTTTTGAGGATGCCTTCAGGTATGATGACCGAATCAGACGACCGCAAGGCGGCGAAGTCCCCGTTCCGTGACCGCTCCGGCGCGGTCACGTCTCGGTTCGCGGACACCCTCGCCTACGAACCACTGTGGCTGCGTGAATCGGTCCGTTCGGCCGGCCCGGTTTCATCGGGTTCATCGGTTTCATCGGTTTCATCGGCGCCCCGCCGAAACGTCGCCTTCCTCGCCCCACCAGCCCCGGGCCCGCACAACGGCTTCGACCGCTCAAATAGCGGCGACGATCGCTTTGTCCGTCAACCGCGGGCCCGACGATTCCGCCGGAGGAAATCGCCGCAAACGTCCGGGGGTGGCCGCCGCCACCGAGGGAGGGGGATTGCCCTCGTGGTTGGCACATTGGTTATGGGGCTTGGCGCCTACGGCCTCAACGTGGCGGCGCATCGGACCGAGCGGGGAGCGAACACGACGGCCGAATCAACCGCCGACGCGGCTCCGTCCACGTCGTCGATTCCGTCGTTGTCGGCGCTCGATGAGGCTGCGTCATCGGTGCGGTTGCTCGCCGGCGGGCCGGACTTCTTGGGCAACGGCGGACCGGCGTCGGGCGCGCTCCTGCGCCATCCCACGTCGGTGGTCCGAGTGGGGGCCTTGCTCCTGATCGCCGACGCCGGTTCGCTCCGGGTGATTTTGGGCGACGATCGCATCGCTGCGGTGGCCGTTGCTGGAGTTCCCGGGGGCATGCATATAGATCAACTGGCCAGTATCGGGGGACGCGATGTGCTCGCCGCCGATTCGAGCACCGGCACAATCGTTCGAATCCGCGGCGTCGGGTCAGAGAATCTCGCAGCCGAGATCGTCGACAGCACCGGGATCATCGCCCCGGTCTCGATGGCGGGCGACGGTGACGGGGGCGCGTTGATCGCCGACCCGGGGGCCGGAGCGGTGTGGCGGTGGACGCCGAACCGCGCCCCTCTTCGCGTGGCTTCGGGCCTCCGCGCCCCGATTGGCGTGGCGGCGCTGGCGGGGGGCGGGGCGATCGTGACCGACCGCGGTTCGGGCACGGTGATGCGAGTTGATGACAGCGGCGCGGTCGCCACCCTCGCCGGCATGGCCGTGGCCCGCTCGACCCAACGTGGCGTTGTCACGTCGTTGCGGGCCAGCCCGATCGCCGCGGTGCCGGGAACGCCCGGTCGCGTCAACGTGCTGCTGGCCGACGGGAGCATGACCGCGATCCCGCTCAATCCAACGCCGCTCCAGGGAGCGACCCTCGTCACCGAGTACTTACGCGGCCCCACGGCGCTGGTGGCCGACGCCGCCAGCACCCTCATTCTCGAGGCAGGTGAACGCCGCATCGTGCGGGTGACCACAGACGCCGCCGGAATCGTTTCCCTGAAGCAAGTCGTCGGTGACACCCGCTGGCCCCTGCTCAACATCAATGCGTTGTTGGCGCGAGACGTGGTGCTCGTCGACCCGAGCGCAGTGGCCCTCGCTCCCGACGGCAGCATCGTCGTGGCCGACCGAGGCACCAATGTGCTGTGGCGCCTCTCACCCGGGGGTCAGGCCACGCGCCTCGCCGGCACCGATACCTGGGGCACCACGCCGGACAATCCGAACGCTGCGGGGTCGGCATTGGCCTCGCCCGCCGACGTTGCCGTCGGGCCCGACGGCACCATTTACTTCACCGAACCGACGCAGGCCCGCATTCGCGGGATTGGCCCGGACGGCGCGTTGTTCACGGTGGCCGAGCCACAGCCCGATCGTCCCGGTCAAGCGTTGTTTGCGCCGGGCCCGCTGGCCGTTGCCGGCGCGACAACGCTGGTCGCCGGCGACCGTTTCGTTGGCGGTTTGTGGACGATTAATGAAAGCGCTGTCCGCGCCGTGAGCCCGGCCCGCGCGACACCAACGGGGAGCGTGGGACCGAGAGCACGCCCGGCCACGACGCCACCGGTCGTCAACGGCCTCGGGGGAAAGCGATTCGTCTTTGTGAGCCGCGAGCCGAAGGGCTCGGTCGTGGCCGCCGACCTCGCCGGGACGGCCGTCCGGGTCAGCGTCCAAGGCGTACTCGATGAAGTGGCCGACGGCCTCACACCACCTGGATCCACGGTGACTGCCGGCACGAGCAACGGCAACGGCCACATCGTCATCGTCGTGAGTGCGGCCTCGGCCAACGCTGCTCCGAATGGGCAACCCGACACCAAGACCGCCGCTGACGTCAACGTCGGACCGTTTGTCGTTTCGCAACGGTCATCGTTTGGTGGCAGACCGGCGAATGACGTCGTTGCACTGGCCAGCGACGGGGTGTCGATCGTCGCAGCAATTTCGGGCGTACGGTCGTCGGTACAAAAGGTCGACGCCACGAGTTCCGACATTCTCACCTCCACCGTTCTCGGTCCGTCGGCCGGTCGAGCCAACGAACTTGAACTGATCGATCCCGTCGGCCTCGATGTGCGGCCCGATGGGTCCGTCCTCATTGCCGACCGGGGTGGCGCACGCGTCCGGTCGCTGATCGCCGGTTCACTCACCAACGTCGCCGGTAGCGGCCGGATCAACGCCAGCAGCGAGGCCACGGCAAATGCCGACCAGCGCTCCCTCGGCGATCTCAACGACGTGATCACGACACGCGATGCCACCGTCGTCGTTGCCGACGGCCACACCCTTCTCCAGATCGACGGGCTGGGTTTGGTCCGTGAAACCACCGTGCAGGATCCCACGGGCCGCTCGATCGAGTTGACGTCGCTGGCCGAAGGGGCCGACAGCAGAGTGATCGCCGTCGACGTCGATGGACGACTTTTGCGGATCGAGCGAAACGGCGAACGCAGTGGTATGGCCACGGTCCTCACCACGATTCCGCCGCTCGCCCACGTTCGGGTCATTGCCAAAGGCGCCCTGTGGGTCGTTACCAAAGACGGGCGCATGGGCCAGATTCGGGGTGACCGGTTTCTGGCCGTGGCCCTACCGCGGGACCTGCTTGCGGTGGCCGTCGACGAACGCGACGATCGAGTGGTCGTGGTCGGGCGAGATGGTTCAGTGGTGGAGCGTCGGAGCGGCATCTGGCGCCGCATCATCCCCACGACCTCGGTGGCCAGCGACCGCCGGTCAACGGTTGCCGCGGCGCGGCGTCCCACCGACATCGCCCTGCTTCCCGACGGCGCGGTGCTCGTCAGCGACGCGGGCCGCGACGCGATCCTCGTCTACCGCGTCAGCTGAGACTGAGGCTGAGGGGCGGGGGAGTTGGCCGAGGCGCCGCCGGGGTAGTTACCCGATGCGGCGGAGGTTGGCTTTGAAGAACTGCCCGTTGGCCACGTAGGAATCCGAACCGAATTTGATCATCGCCGGATCAACGGCGTTTTCCCTGATCTTGGCGGGGATACCGAGAGCCATAGCGCCCGACGGCACCTCCATATCGTTGGTCACCACGGCGTTCGAGCCGACCAATCCGCCGCTTCGCACGATGGCTCGATGAAGCACAATCGAACCATTACCCACGAGTGAGCCCGATTCGATCGTGCAGCCTTCAAGATGGACCTGGTGCCCAATCACGCAATCGTCGCCCACGATCGTCGGAAACATCGGCGTGGTGTGCAGGACAGCACCATCCTGGATCGAAGTTCGCGACCCGATGCGGATCAGGCCGTGATCTCCTCGGAGCACCGCACACGGCCAGATCGACGAGTACGGTCCGATTTCGACATTCCCGATGACGACGGCGTCGGGATGAACAAAAGCGTCGGCGTCGATCGTTGGCGACGACTCCCCCAGGGCGTAGATAGGCATCCCCTCGTTGTAGTCGAGGAGCGGCATCGCCCACCACCACACCCAATTCGTGACCCGTCCCAGCCGATAAAGAAGGGTCCGCTCGGCCCTTATCCTCGTGCAGATGTCTTTGCCCCTGCCCACGGTCGTTGCTCCTATCGCCGATCGACGGCTGATTTCGACAACGTTGCACGGCGATACCCGAACCGATCCGTTCGCATGGCTTCGCAGTAGTCGAGGCAGCCGGCGAGGCCAACCTCCTGTGTGTATCGTTTGGCGAACGACTTCTCCCACCCGT
>JAYVSS010000384.1:0-5505 GCA_043775075.1 Acidimicrobiia bacterium | reverse complement strand
TCCGCTAGCGTGGCGGCGTGGCCAATCGTCATCTCTCCCGGGTCCTGTCGCCGGACTATCTCGATGGTCTGGCTGACTGGGACGACGACGAGCTGCGGGCTCGTCGTCATGAGTGTCACCAATTGGAGGAGGCGGCGTCGTACCTGCGGCGCCTGACCCAGGGCCGCCTCGACATCATCGGGGCCGAGCTTGAGGGCCGCCGGAGCGGGGCGGGGATGACCGAAAGCGTCGTCGATCGGCTGACCCGTGTTTTGTCGGCGGCAGCAGCACCGAGCAGTGGCCGGGGCCGTCTCATGAGCGATAACCCTCGTGACGATCAGGAGGCGTGGGCCGAGGCCCGCATTGAACGGGCGTCGAGCGGACTGGCCATCGAAACGGTGGGTGAACTCGACGGTGCCTCTCTCGGTGCGCTGACCGACTCCCTCGCCGAACTGGAGCGCCAGGTGAGCGAAGAGCGTCGTCAGCTTCACGTGGTGTACGACTCCATCCAAGCCGAGCTGGTGCAGCGCTACAGGACCGGTCGAGCGAGCGTCGACCGTCTGCTCAAGTGAGTCCGTCGGCAGACGACCAACAGAAGTCCGCTTCCGACCGGGCCCACGACGCCCGCCTGACTGCGGGTGCCCTCGGAGACTTCATTCGTGAGCAGCGGCGCCTCGCCCGGCTGTCACTGCGGAAGTTGTCGGATATGGCCGACATCTCCAATCCGTACCTCAGCCAAATCGAACGCGGGCTACGCAAACCGTCGGCGGAAATCCTCCAGCAATTAGCGAAGGCACTGCGTATTTCGGCCGAGACGCTCTATGTGCAGGCGGGGATTCTCGACGAGAAGGTCGACGGGCAGACCGACCTAGCTTCGGCCATCTCCGACGAAAAAACCTTGACCGATACGCAAAAGCGGGCGCTCTTGCAGATTCTTCGCTCGTTTCAGGCGGAGAACCGCTCGACCGCCATCGACGCCGCCAGCGTCCACGCGGCCGACGTCACCTGAGGGCCGCTATACATCGGGTGCCGCCTTCAGTGGGAGCTTCCTGGGAATAGACGGGGCCACGATGGCGCTGTAGGGGGGCGGCGAGCTACGGTTCGTCTCCCGGTTCGGTTCGGTCGGCGCTGTTTGCGCTCGATTCTCGTACTGGCTTCACCCCACCCCACACCATGCGCGTCGTCGTCCTTTCCTTTCATACCTCGCCCCTTGTGCAGCCCGGTACCGGCGACGGCGGCGGCATGAACGTCTACGTTCGCGAACTTTCCACCGCCCTGGCCCGGGCCGGGGTGGAATGCGACGTGATGACTCGGGCTACGTCCCCCGGCGATCCCGCCGTGGTGGCCGTGGAACCGGGTTTTCGGGTCCATAACATCGTCGCCGGTCCAGTCGGGCCGGTGGCCAAGGAAGACCTGCGACCGCTGGTGCCGGCGTTTACCGAGGCGGTGTTGGCGCGGCTCGACGCGCACTCGATTCGCCCGGACCTGCTCCACGCCAACTACTGGCTGTCGGCCGAAGCTGGGCACGTGCTGAAACACGAACTCGATCGGCCGCTCGCCGTCACGTTCCATACCCTGGCTCGGGTGAAGTCCGAGGCGAACGACCCCGAGCCCGAGGAACGGGCGACTTCCGAAGCCAGCGCCATCGGCTGCTCCGACGTCATTTTGGCGAACACAACCGTCGAAGCCGAGCAGTTGATTCGGCTCTACGACGCCGATCCGACCCGTATCGAAGAAATTCCGCTGGGGGTCGACCACGCCTTCTTTTCTCCGGGTAGTAGGGCGGGAGCACGGGCTGCGCTGAAGTTGCCTGATGCACCGATGCTGCTGTTTGTCGGGCGGCTTCAGGGTTTGAAGGGCGCTGACCTGGCCATCGAGACCCTGGCCGCGTCGGACCGTACCGACGCCACGCTGTTGCTGTGCGGAGGCCCGAGTGGTGCCTCCGGCGAGTGTTACGTGGATTACCTACACGAACTCGCCCGCTCGCTCGGGGTGGCCGATCGGTTGCAGTGGGTGAGTCCGAAGCCTCATCATCTGCTCAGCACCTACTACCGGGCGGCGGACGCGGTCCTGGTCCCCAGCCGGTCGGAGTCATTTGGCCTCGTGGCCCTGGAGGCCAGTGCCTGCGGTGTGCCGGTGATCGCCGCCAACGTCGGTGGGCTGGCCACCATCGTTCGCCACGGCGATACGGGGTTCCTCGTCGACGGACGAAATCCCGTCGACTGGGCGGCCCATGTAGATGTGGTGCTCAACAATGACGCCTTAGCCGCGGCCATGGGCGCCGGCGCGGCGGCTCGTTCGCATCACTACGCATGGAGCACGACGGCGGCCAGGCTGCGGCGGCTGTACAGCGACGTCTCGGCCCGCACGCTGGTCCACTGCCCGTAACGGTCTCCGGCACGCGACGACGAGGGTGTTGTCGGTGAGGGTTTTGTCGGTGAGGGTTTATCGGTCGAGGTGACGCCCCCGGTAGCGTCGCGGAAGTGATGACTACGGCCGAGCATTTCCCCATCAGTGAGCACGATGCGGCTGTTGATCTCTTCCTCCGCTGGACATCCGGCGTCGCCTCGGAGAACCCGATTGTGACCAACATTGAGCGCGACGCAGAGGTCGACCGTTGGTATGTGCGCGTACGAGGTGAGGAGAAGCTGGTAACCACCGTGTGGTTCACCTTGCGCGAGCAAACGCTGCATTTCGAATCGTATTTTCTTCCTGAACCCGAGGACAACGCCGCCCAGTTCTACGAGTACTTGTTACGGGCCAACGCCCGTCTGTACGGCATGCGGTTCTCGATCGGGCTCGAAGACGCGACATACCTCACCGGCATTGTCTCGTTCACCGGATTGTTGGCCGGCGACGAAGTTGAGTTGGACCGCATTCTTGGCTCGGTCTACGCCGCTAGTGAAGCGTGCTTCCGGACCGCCGGTCGCATCGGCTTCCCCGCCCGGTTTCGCTAACAAATCAGTCGTTTTCGCCGCGTCAAGGCGCCGTGGTCGAACCGTTTTTGCGCTCCGTGAAACTTCTGTTTGCCAACCGGGATAACGATCGGTAAGTTGCACCCCACAGGAAGCCCGGTGGCGTCTGCTGAATGGTTCGTTCGGGGAAGTGCGAATCGTTTGGTGCAGCCCCCGGGTTTCCTCGCGCTTGGGGCCGGTCCGCGAGTATCCCGGGTGGTTGTGCGTCGTTGGGTAACGCCCCCTCCAATTTTGGCAGCCGAGCCACCCAGAACAGCCGAGCCACCCCGACCGACCCGGCCACCTCACGTCTGTCTGGTCGCGTTGGTTCGTCGGCCGTAGAGTTCTTCGATGGTCAAGTTGGTGATTGTTGGCGGCGGAAAGATGGGAGAGGCGTTGCTCGGGGGTTTGTTGGCCTCGGGATGGGCGTCGGCGGGTGAACTGGTCGTCGTCGAGCCCGATGCGGGGCGGGCGGCGTTCGTCCAATCGACCTACGGCGTTGTCGTAAGGGCTGGTGTGGACGCACCCCAAGTGGACCGGTTTGACCAGGCTGACCGATTCGACGGAGCGTTGATCGCCGTGAAGCCGCAGATGGTGGCGGCGGTGTGTGGCGAACTGGCGGGAAGGGTGAATCGGGTGCTGTCGATCGCCGCCGGAGTGACGATCGCATCGATGGAGGAGGCTCTGGGCGATGCCACCCCGGTGGTGCGGTCTATGCCGAATACACCGTCGCTGGTGGGCGCGGGGGCATCGGCGATCGCCGGGGGAACGCACGCATCTGAGGTGGACTTGGCGTGGGCGGCGGAGATTCTCGGGGCGGTGGGCGTGGTGGAGCGGGTGGACGAGAAGTTGTTGGACGCGGTCACCGGCCTGTCCGGTTCGGGCCCGGCGTATGTGTTTCTCGTGGCCGAAGCCTTGGTCGACGGCGCCGTCGCCCAGGGAATCCCCCGAGCCGTGGCCGTCACGCTGGCCCATCAGACGATTGCCGGGGCGGGAAGACTCCTCGTCGAGGCCGGTGATCAGGCGGCGACACTGCGGGCCAACGTCACGTCCCCAGGCGGAACGACAGCAGCCGGCCTGCGCGCGCTGGAATCAGCGGGCGTGCGCAGCGCGTTCATCGAAGCGGTGGCTGCGGCGACGCAACGGGCCCACGACCTCGCCTAGGGCAGAACCCTTCTGGTCGACCGCGCCCTGGCCGCCCGGGCCGCCCTGGCCGCTCTGGCCGGTCTGGACTGGATGACAACACACTGGACTGGTTGGCGACACACTGGACTGGTTGGCGACGTCGTTACGTGGTCCACAGTGTCGTGAACTGGTCCAGAGCTGTCGCCCGCTGAACTCTCCCGCCGAAGCTACGGATCGCTCCCGACCCGGCTGAAGCAGGCCGATCGAACTAGCGTCGCCGCCGACTTGGGTAGGGCCCGAGCGCGATCACAGGAGTACGTCATGGCCAGTCCCGAAGCTGATGCCTTTCATGAGATGGTCCGTCAATTTCGGGCGGCGACCATCGGCGACATGGCCAGCGCCGAGCCGCCGACGATCGAGATGATGCGGGCCGGGGCCGAAGCGAGCATGAGCGTGGTCGGAGTTATGCCCGATGGAGTCGCTGTCACCGAGCGCACACTGGCCGGTCGCCGCACGTTGCAACTTGACCCCGTGGGCGCGAGCACGGATCGGGTGATTCTGTATCTCCACGGCGGTGGGTACGTCATGAACACCATCGACACCCACCAGAAACTGGCTGCCGGGATCGCGAAGGCGACCGGGTGTCGGACGCTGGTGTTCGATTACCGGATGGCGCCGGAAGACGTGTTTCCCGCCGCCGTGGACGACGCCTTGGCGGCCTACCGGGCGCTTCTTGACGCAGGTGTTCTGCCCGCCAACATCGCCATTTCCGGGGACTCAGCCGGCGGTGGCTTGACCGTGGCGCTGCTTGTCGCCGCTCGCGACGCAGGCCTCGCGCAGCCGGCGGCGGCGGCCATGATGTCGCCGTGGACAGACCTGGAGGGCGTGGGTGCGTCGATGGATTCGATGGTCGGCGCTGACCTGATGATTGACCGGGCCACGATGGCCGGGGTCGGGCAGATGTATCTGGCCGGGGCCGAAGTACGGAGCCCCCTCGCCAGCCCGATTTACGCCGACCTGCACGGTCTGGCGCCAATGTATGTGCAGGTGGGTGGTCACGAGGTGCTCCTCGACGACTCCACCCGCCTCATCGTCGGCGCCGCCCACGCTGGCGTAGATGTACGTCTGGGCGTGTTCCCGGAAATGCAGCATGTGTTCCAGTCCGCCCTCGGCATGCTCCCGGAGAGCGACGATGCCATCGCCCGCATCGGCGCCTACCTCCGTCCCCGCCTGGGACTCGACGCCTAGAACCCCCCGTGCGGCGGCGGTGAAGTGGTGACACCGCTCGTAGTCTCGAAGGCGACATGAGTACTGCCCCGCCCGTGAGCCCCACCATCTCGTTTCTGACCGACTACGGCCTCGTCGACGAGTTCGTCGGGGTGTGTCGGTCTGTGGTCCGCCAACTTGCTCCGCTGACCGCGGTGATTGACATCAGCCACGACATCGC